>JAWXCC010000001.1:0-27117 GCA_034440475.1 Phycisphaerae bacterium
ACCCTGACCCGAACCCTGACCCGAACCCTGACCCGAACCCTGACCCGAACCCTGACCCGAACCCTGACCCGAACGATCGCGGCATAGACCGATATCGTCCGCCGCCCGAAGGCGGCGCGCCGGAAGAGCCATTCGTGGGACGGAGGGAAACGCGTCGCACGGGAACCTTTCACACGACCCTAGCGCCCAACTAGCCCAGCGAGACCCAACCACACATTGAGCACACGCTGACAGGCGCACCGAACTGGCGCTTTCGCCACACCATCACTCGATCTGCCACTGGATCTGCCACAGGATCTGGCCCGCGCTCGTCGAATGGCCGCACCGTTAGGCGATGACATCCGGGAGATAGGAATCCAGAACGGTTCCAACTGTAACACCAAAACGACGAAAATCACCTCGAAACTTCTTTTCCATCAACCAACGCGGGGTATATTCGCGCTGGAGGTTCGGCAGGGAAGAGCGGCATCAGAAGTCGAGGTCGGCGGTTCCACTAAGGAGTCGGGAACGCGCAGCGAACTCGGCGAAGCGGAGCGATCCGCAAGCGATCATCGAACTAGCACGCCGCTGGCAACCAGCACACGTCTGGCCAGATCCGATGGGCCAGATCCGACGGGCGAGATCCGGTTGGCGAGATCTGATTGGAGAAATCCTATCTCCCGAGCGTTCGCCAACGGGATTTGTGACTGTTAGGCGTATTGCATTGTGCGGACCCATGCGGGTGTGTCGGTGTCACGGAGGAGTCGGGCGACGCAATCCTCGCTTGGGTGTCCTCGGATCGAGCGACCTATGGCGGACGAAGACTGGAACTTCATGCAGCGAGTGGCGGCGGGCGAAGACGCCGCTGTTGCCGAGCTGTACGACCGCTTCGGTCCGCTCGTGTATAAGGCGTCTCGCCAAGCACTTCCGAGTCGCGCCGAAGCGGAAGATGCTGTCCAAGAAGTGTTTGTGCGCCTGTGGCGGACTGCCGATCGGTTCGATCCGCGGCGGGCGAAATTGGTCACGTGGGTGATGCTCATCACGCGGCGGCACCTGATCGACAAGCTCCGTCGCCGAGGGGTTCGAATCGAGGCTGCCCTGCTGGACAGCGAGCCAGCCTCTCCGCCCCAAGACGCCTCGCGCAGCGGCGACCCGCGCAACGACAATAGACTCAACGACGAGCAGCGCGCCTGGCTTCGGGAGAAGCTCCGCGAGCTACCGGAACTGCAACGGTCGGTGATCGAGCGAACCTACCTCCAGGGCTTTACGCTCCGTGAGGTCAGCGAACAACTCGATGCTCCGCTGGGAACCGTCAAGAGCGCGCTGAGTCGCGGCCTCTTGCGCCTTCGCGATCGGACGAGCGGCGATCGCGCACTTGGCTGATGCGGCGGCCAGCGGCTATCGGACGCTCGATCGCTCCGATTTTTAAACTTTACCGACTCTGGCGAACCTAGACCGAGGCAGCGATCGCCTCGCGCGAGGTCGACGCGTTCCGAGAAGGAATGCATAGAGTAGGTCCATCAAAACGCTTGGTTGCAACCGCTTGCAGAAGCCTGCGTAGAGAGGTTTGTCGGCGAGTTCGCTCGCTGACTTCGGAAGCGACGCCGCTCGGGATCGTCCCAGCCGATCGGCGGTACCCGCACGGGACACCAGCGCCCGCGCCGGATGAACTCCGGCGAGGCGCGCTGGGGGTTTGGTATCACGAGCGGGATTTGAGCTAGGTGCGTCGGGGTTTCGGTTGGGACGGATTCGCAGTCGGTTGCTCGTGTGGGTTTGTTCGGGGGCTTGAATGGGTTCCTGTACCGACGCCAGCGTGGCGTCATCAGTGTTCCGACTGTTCTGAAGGCGGCATCGGACGCCGCCAAGAGTCGGTGACCGGAGCGGGGTCCGGTTGTGCGGCAGCCCTCGGTGGTTTTGGAGGATCAATGACGAGCCCGGACCCCATGTCCCGTGATGAACTACTCGACCTCGCGCCACTCGACGCGTTTGGTCTCCTCGATGAATACGAGGCTGCGCTTTTTCACCGCTCCTTCCACCACGCTCCGGCGTCGGTTCAGGTCGAGGTGCGGACGCTTCAGAGCGAGCTCGTGCAAGATCCCGCGTTCCTGTCCGTAGACGAGCCGCGAGGGCTTCTCCGTCAGAAGGTCCTCTTGCGAGTCCAAGAAGAGATTGAAGAGACGGCTGAACAACTTCAGCCGCTCGCTCACATTGGACAGGCTGGCCGAGTCGTCGCGAAGGCGACTCTTGGTGCGATCGCCGTTCGAAACTCCGCTGAGCACTCGCAGCTCGCCGCGCACTCTGGCGATCAGTCCTTGTCGCGCCCGGTAGATTCCGACTTCACGAGTTCTGCGGTGCTATCGCCGGACCGCTCTCAGGATGCTGGAATGCGCGAACTCGTCGCCGAGATTCGCGCTCGGACGAGCCTCTCGGCGAAGGACCGCGCGACACCATACTGGCGCGCTGCGACATTCTTCTTCGGTGCAGGCTTGGTTGTCAGCCTCTATTTCTTGGCTCGCACCACGCGGACAGCCGAGATGGTCGCACAGCTCGCGACCAATCAGGTCGTTGCCCAGCAGTTGGTCCAAGCTGTTCCAAGTCTTGCCGACTTCGCGTTCCGCAATTCGCATCTGCGCGGCCTGACATCGGTCGACTCGTCGGTCAATGCGACCGCAACGCTCTATGTCGACAAGGAACACGGGCGCTCGCTCCTCGTAGCGTTCGGCTTGAGTGCGAGTAAGGGATCCTTCACGCTCCGTGCGGTCGATGACCGTGGCAACGCGACAGTGATCGCGAATTTTAAGACCTCCGATCCGGTCTTCGGGATGGTCGTGGACAACATGTCGGTCGATGTCGTTGCTTGCAAGCTCGAACTGCTCGATGGTGACGGCCGGGTGATCCTCCGCACCGCTTGAGTGGTGTCCCGACCGCGTCTCGCGTCCAGATTCTTCTTCGCCAAGCTTCTCCTGCGCCAGCCGAGAATCGATTCAGCCAAGCAGTCAGTTTGGTTGGAACGCTTCAAGCTGGCGCATTCTCATGCGCGTCGCGCCCACTCTGCTTCGAGCGGCGCGAGGTCGCTCGCGACGCGCTCGCGCTGTGCGGCGAGATCCTTCGCCTTCGTCGCGTCGCTCCAGGTCGCGGAGTTGGCAAGTTGCGAGTCTACGGCGCGGAGCTTCGATTCGAGCGATTCGATGCGCTTCTCTAACTCCTCGGTAGAGAGCTTCGAGAAGGCGCCCTTGCCGGTTTTGTTTGTCAGTGTGGCGTTTGTCGATGTGGGGTTCGTCGCTGCGGATGACGAAGGTTTGCCACCCGAACGTTCGTTCGCTCGTTGAGCGGGCTTGGCCGCACTAGGCTTCGGATTGAGTTCACCCTCGTGGACGCGCTCTCGTGCGGGCGGTGGGAATTTCGCGAGATAGTCGCTGTAGCGCCCTTCAAACACGCGCGCCGCTCCCTTGCCGTCGAGGATGACGAGCTTGTCGCAGACTGCCTGAAGTAGCGCACGATCGTGACTGATCAGGAGCAGTGCGCCGCCTGAGCCGCCGTCATCGGTGTCTCCGCCGTAATCGAGGAGCGAGCGCTCAAGGCGCTCAGCACTCGGGATATCAAGATGGTTCGTCGGCTCGTCGAGGACGAGAAGGTTCTTTGCGCTTGCGACCAGTCCCGCGAGGACGCAGCGTGAGCGTTCCCCACCCGAGAGAACTCGCAGCGTTTTGTCCTGTTCTGGGCCGGAGAAGAGAAACGCGCCAGCGAGGTTTCGCGCTTGCTGCTCGCTGGCCCGGGCACCCGAGTCGAGCGCGACGATCACCGACTGGAGATACTCCCACGTCGTGAGCGAGAGATCGAGATGGTCCTGCGTCTGGCGAAACCAACCGACCTGAAGGCGCGGGCTCTTTCGGACGAGCCCGCCGTCCGGCTCGAGATCGCCGAGCAGCGTTCGCACCAACGTCGTCTTGCCAGCGCCGTTCGGTCCGATGATGCCGATCCGATCGCCGGGTTTGACCGTCAGCGTGAGATCATCGAAGAGCCGCCGTTCGCCGTAACGCTTCGCGAGGTGCTCGCCGCTCGTCACGATGTCGCCAACGCGCGGTGGCGTCGGTAACTCGAGGTGCATGACATCAAGCTCGATCTGGCGATCAACGAGTTGTTCGTCTTTGTAGCGATCGAGTCGTGTCTCGCGGCCGCGCGCCTGCTTCGCTCGCTGACCCGCCTTGTACTTGCGGATATACGCCTCTTCAGAGCGAATCTTGTCGAGTTGCTTCTCGTACACCCGAGCTTCACTCAGTTGCCGCTCGCGGCGGAGCCCGACAAACGCCTCATAGTTGCCCGGGTACTCACGCACGACGCCGCGATCGATTTCAACGATGCGCGTGACGACGCGATCGAGCAGCCAGCGGTCATGGCTGACGACGACGACCGCGCCGGGGAACTCCTCGGCAAGGAACTCTTCGAGCCAACGCCGCCCGTCGATGTCGAGGTGGTTCGTCGGTTCGTCGAGGAGCAAAAGGTCGGGTTCCTCAAGCAGCAGTTTCGCGAGGCCGAGTCGCGCTTTCTGTCCGCCGCTCAACGATGAGACTGGCGTCGAGAACTCGCGATCGCCGAACCCGAGCCCGTGAAGTGCCGCGTCGATTCGATGGTCCACTGCGTGTCCGCCGCCTTGATCGATGCGAGCGTCGAGGTCGATCTGGCGCTTGAAGAGTCGTTCGAGGTCCTTGCCGGTTGCTGTCGCCATCAGCTCAAAGACTTCATTGAGCTCCCGGTTGGCCTCGTCGAGATACGCGAAGGCCGTCGCTGCCTCCTCCCGCATCGTCTTCGTCGGATCGAGCCGGGGGTGCTGCGACAGATAGCCGATTCGCGTTTGCCGAGCGATCGCCGTGGTGCCCTGATCAGGCACCAGCTCGCCTGCGAGCACGCGCATGAGGGTGCTCTTGCCGCACCCGTTGAGGCCGACCAAGCCGATCTTTTCGCCGTCCGCAATGGACAGCGTTGCTCCGTCAAGAACCTGTCGCCCGCCGTAGCTGTGGCGGAGGGATGTCACCGCGGCAATCGCCATAGGTCGCGATAGTAGCGGGGAACGCAAACTTCTCGCAGGAGGCGTCCGTCGGTGTAGCTCCCGCGCTCATCCGACGACCGGCGGAACTGGGTCCTTCCACTCGTCGGCGACGATCTGGCGGAGCTTCGATGGCAGAATGATCGCGCTCATCCCCTTCACCAAAGGCCGCGCGATGAAAAACGCCGCGATCCGGATGACTGCGGTGATCCCGATCGCGACGACGAGCGGTACGAATCCGTAGTTGAAGAGCGCGAGGTCGCTATAGGAGAGGAACCGATCGGTGTTCGGCGCCCAAACGTACGTCTGCGGGAGCCAGAATGCGAGAAGTGCAAAACCCGCTGCCAATGTTTGCGGCACCAAGAGCCAGATCCACGCGCGACTCGCTCGACGGTGCAGTAGAACGATCGCCCACAGCACGCCGCTGATAGCGCTGGCAATCGCCGCCGGAACCACGTTGAGTCCGAAGCTCATCCAGAGCATCCGCTGGAGCTTGCCATCGGTGCCAATGCGCTGGAGCGTCACGCTGTCAGGGATGAGCGCTGGCGGTGCGTACCAGTTGCCACCGGGCTGCGACCCGGCGGAACTTGTGGCGACTCGTGCGCCCGCTTCTTGCAGCGCGCCTACGTACACGCCGGTCGACTCGGCCGGTGCCAGGTAGGTCAAGCCGGACGACGCGCCGACGTCCGCTGCGAGGAGCAAAAGTCCAGCGCAGAGCATCACGGCAATAACGAACGCGCCGAGTCGGCGCATCCAGCGTCCGCTCACGGGGAACTCAGTGACCGCCGTATTCGTGCCGCACTCGGGGCAACGCACGTAGAGCAGGTCGAGCCGAGCGTCGCGGTAGACCTGCTGGCCGGACAACTGGTGAACGCACTTTCGGCACAGCCGATCGGCGTCGAACCGCCCTACGACCAAGGCTGGAACCACATTGGGAACCACGCTGTCCACTAAGTTGGGGTCCGCGTTGGGCTCCATGCGCGGCGAGTCTAGCGATAGCATCGTCATCATGCGGACGCTCCTGAGAACGGTCGTCATTCCGATTCTGATCCTCGCTGTTGCCGCCTTCCTGACGTGGGAATCACGGCGCGGGGCGGCGGCGGAGGCGCCACTGGCAGATGTCGCGGCGTTTGTTCGTACCGCAATGAAGGACGGTGCGTACGGCGCGACCGACCCGATTCTCGTGACGGGTCTTGCCCGGGCGTGGCCGACCGGCGACGTCGTCATCGATGTCGTCCGCGGTGACGTCGCCGGCGCTGACGGAAGCGCGACGCATCGAGCCACGCTGTTTGTCGATGGCGAAGCCAAGCTCCTCGTGCGCTGTCGTTACGATTCCGATCCGCTCCAACGGCAGATCGTGGGTTTTACGAAAATGACCGTTGATCGCTGACCAAAGCCTGAGTTCATCAATGCACGTTTGGCTCGACGGAACATGGCTGGCTCGGGACGACGCGCAGGTCTCGGTCTTCGACGCCGGTCTCCAACACGGCGTCGGCCTCTTCGAAACGATGCTCGCGAAAAACGGCCGCGTCTTCCGCGTCCGGGCACATCTCGAACGACTCGTGAACTCGGCGACCGAACTTCGCCTCACGCAATCACTCAACATCGAGCCGCTTGCAGAGGCAGTTCAGCTCACGCTGGAGAAGAACGCGCTCACGGAGGCGCGAGTGCGGCTCACGATCACCGGCGGCGACTTGAACCTTCTGCAACAGAGCGGAGGTCGCGCATCGCACGATCCAACGATTTTGATTGTGGCGCAGCCACCGACGCCCTATTCGCCCGAGATCTTTGCCAGCGGAGTTCGCGTCACCTGCGCCGCGCCGCGACTGAATCCCCTCGATCCATTCGCGTCGCACAAGACGCTGTGGTACTGGCCGAGGCTGGCGAGCCTCCAAGCAGCGGGAGCGGCGGGCGCGAGTGAGTCGCTGCACTTCTCGGTGATTCACGAACTCGCGTGTGGCTGCGTCTCCAACGTGTTTCTAGTGCGCGGCGACACGCTGCTCACACCGCTTGCTCGCGGCGAAGAGCCAGTGGGTGGCCTACCAGCGCCGGTGCTTCCGGGCATCACCCGCGCCACGATCATTGAACTTGCCGAGGCCGCTGGTCTCGCGGTTGAGCGGCGCGGGCTCAAGATCAACGACGTTCTCGCGGCCGACGAACTCTTTCTCACGAACTCTTCGTGGGGTGTGTTGCCAGTGGTCGCGGTCGAGGCGTCGAGTATTCACAATGGAAAGCCAGGCCCGCGCACACTAGAGATGCGCGAGGCTTGGCGTGGTTGCGTTGACCGCGAGACCAGCGAACGCTAGAAGGGCGATCGCTCTTGGCGCCGGGATGATCTGGCCCGGGGTCTTGTCCGACCCGCCGTCCTCGAAACCCCTGAATCGGACGAGGAAGTCGGTCGGTCCACCGATGAACGACTTGGCGCTCAGCCCAGCGGCACCTGCGCTCGTGATCGCGAACGTGAACACGCCGCTCGCGCCGACGGCCAAGCCGGGATTCGGGCTGCCACCGCCGAGAAATGTCGCGTCCAGTCCTGCGCCGCCGTCCTAGGCACCGAATGGCGCGGCGGATTCGCCCGCAGGAATGCCTAGGAAATCGACGTCCGTCGTCGTTGAGAGCGAACTCGTCAGTGCGGTCGCACTGCGGAACATGAACGCCACAAGGAATCCGCCGTTCGCCAGCGGCGAGGTGTTCGTGAGCGACGCCGTCAGGACGCCGCCGTTTCCGCCCAGATAGTTCCAGTCGAGCGTGCCGGTTAACCCGCCGAGCGACTCGGTCGAGAGGGAAGGGTTCGGCGCAATATTGACGAGGTTGGCGGAGGCGACAGCGGAAACGCTGGCAGCATGAGCAATGACACCGAGACGCGATAGAAGCATGGGGGGTCCTCTCAGAAACGGGGTTTGTTGGAAAACCTCGGTGGACGGTCTCCTTGCGGACACCGATCCACCCACAGCCCAGATCCCAGCCCTACACGGCACGTCACGCCGGAGCGGGGGGGATTCGGCCTCATATTCCGGCGCATTGCAAGCGAATTGTGCGCGAATTCGTCATTCAGAGGGAGGGAAACGCCGTCCTCTGGATCGCGCCGGCGATTTGAAGCCCGCAGCGGTCCGTTACTCAGACCCAGTCCGCCCAATCACCCGAACGTTCTCTCGTCCGTCCCGTGGCTCTGCCCGGCGCAAGCTTCGTTGACCTCCGAGAGCGTTCCGGATGCCACCAACGATGGACGCCGCGATCGCGACTGCGACGAGTATCGCGATCACGAGGATGAACAGTGCGACGATCGGGATCGCTAGGAGGACGATCACGATCGACCAAAAGACTGCGCGCACTCGACCGCCGCCGAAACGGGCTCGCCACCACGCGCGAGCGGCGCCTTGAGCCGTCGATGCAGCGGACGCTGTGTTCCATTGCACGCCACCGATTCGCATGACATGTCGAGTATACGGAGTGAGCGCTCAACGATTTCACCGTCGAATGCGTGAGGTGCGGTCGCGCTCCAAGCGCGATGTACGATGCGTTTCTGTACCGCAGGAGGTGGTTTATGGCGAAGGATTCTGCCAACGCGAAGCCGGTCATCAACTCGATGCCAGGAGAGGAGCGAGCCGCGGGCGCGGTGGCGCCCACTTTCGCGCACCTCCACCTTCACACTGAGTACTCGCTTCTCGATGGCGGCAATCGCGTCGATCTTCTTCTGAAGCGAGTGAAGGAACTGGGCATGGACTCGGTCGCCGTGACTGACCACGGCAACCTGTTCGGCGCGATGGAGTTCTACACCAAGGCCAAAGCCGCTGGCGTGAAGCCGATCTTGGGTATTGAGGCGTACGTCGCCCCCGACCGAGATGGCAAGCCAGGTGATCGGCGCGATCGCACGCACACGGGCGTCGCCGACGGCGGGTTCCACCTCGTCTTGCTCGCCGAGAATCTTGCAGGCTGGAAGCATCTGCTCAAGCTTTCGAGCGATTCGTTTTTGAACGGGTTTTATTACAAGCCGCGCATGGACAAATCCACGTTGCGCGAGTGGGGCGACGGGCTTATCGCGATCAACGGACACCTCGGCAGTTCGATCGCATTTCACCTGACGAACTTCGTGCGCTCGAAGGACGAGAAGCACTGGAAGCTTGCGATAGACGAAGCCTCTTGGCACGCAGCGACGTTCTCGCCGAACGAGCGAGGCGAGCCGTGCTTCTATGTCGAGTTGCAGAGGCACGTCCCCGAGCAGGAGGCGATCAATCCGCACTTGATTCGCCTCGCACGCGAGTTGAATCTTCCTCTCGTCTGCGATAACGACTCGCACTTCCTGCGCCGCGAGGACTGGGACACGCATGACACGCTGTGCTGTATCAGCATGGGAAAGACGAAGGATTCGCCCGACCGACTGAAGTACTGCGAAGAGCTGTACGTCAAGAGTCCCGGCGAGATGCGCCAGCTCTTCAGCGATGTTCCCGAAGCAGTCGACAACGCGGGCTGGATCGCAGCCCGATGCAACGTCGATTTGAAGTCGAGCGCTAACTACGCGCCAGTCGTTAAGGTGAAACATCCGGGCGACGCACCCACGTACGTCGGCGGAGATCTCACGGAGTGGTTCAAGTCGTACTGCTCGCGATTTGAGCTGATTCCGTTCGACTCGACCAAAGACACCGACTCGCCCGCGGCGCTCAAGACGAGTTGCGATCGCGCGCTGCGCCTCTTGACGGAAGCTGGACTCATCTGGCGCTACGGGCCGAATGGAATCTCTGCCGAGATTCGCGCCCGCGCCGAGCGCGAACTCAAGATCCTCGCAGACAAACTCATCTCGGCGTACTTCCTCATTGTTTGGGATTTTGTGAGTTGGGCTCGGCAGCGCGGGATTCCCGCGAACGCCCGTGGATCTGGTGTCGGCACGATGATCGGGTATGTGCTCGGACTCTCAAACGCGTGCCCTGAACGGTACGGTTTGCTCTTCGAGCGATTCACCGATCCAGATCGGGCGGAGTATCCCGACATCGACGTTGACATCTGTCAAGACGGCCGCGCCGCCGTGCTTGATTACGTGCGAAAGAAGTACGGGCACGTCGCGCAGATCGTCACTTTCGGACGACTCAAGGCGAAAGCCGCGATCAAAGACGTTGCCCGCGTGATGGGGCTGGCGCCGTCTGACGGACAGCGCCTCGCGAACCTCGTGCCGAACGAGCTCCACATCACGATCGCCGAAGCGAAACAAAAAGAAGACGAGCTTCAACGCCTCTACGACGACGATCCCACAATTCGAAAGCTGCTGAACTTTGCCGAAGCGCTCGAAGATCACGCGCGAAACCAGGGCGTGCACGCCGCGGGCGTGATTATCGCGACGCAGCCGCTCGAGACGGTCGTGCCGCTCTGTCGCGCTGCCGGTGGCGAGAACGAGGTCGTCACGCAATGGGACGGTCCGACGTGCGAAAAAGTCGGCCTGCTCAAGATGGATTTCCTCGGACTGCGCACGCTTTCGACGATCGAGTTGGCGAAGAAGCTCGTGCGCGGATCGCTGCCAGAAGATTCGATCTGGTCCGCGGTGGGGCGAACGCGACCTGCAACGCCTGACGCGTCGATCGCTCACCCGCTCGACCTCGAACGCATTCCGCTCGATGATCAAAAGGTGCTCGCGCTCTTTCGCCGCGGCGACGCAAGCGGCATATTTCAGTTCGAGTCGGGAGGCATGCGGAAGTTGCTCGTCGATATGCAGCCCGACCGACTTGAGGATCTGATCGCAGCCAATGCGCTGTATCGGCCTGGTCCGATGGACCTCATCCCGGATTACAACAATCGCAAGCACGGCAGGCAGCCGGTGCCCAAGGTCCACGAGATCGTCGATCGCTACGTCAAAGAGACGTATGGGATCATGGTCTACCAAGAGCAGGTCATGCAGGTGTTGCATGGCCTCGGCGGCATTCCGCTTCGCGCCGCCTATTCGATTATCAAAGCGATCTCGAAGAAAAAAGAAGACGTTATCAATGCGGCGCGCGGCGACTTCATCAAGGGTGCTGGAGAGCGCGGCGTCGAAGCGAAGAGCGCCGAGGAACTGTTCGACCTCATCCTCAAGTTTGCTGGCTACGGCTTCAATAAGAGTCACTCGACTGGCTACGCAATCATTGCCTATCAGACCGCCTATCTCAAAACGTACTTTCCAAACCAGTACATGGCTGCCGTACTCAGCTTCGAGAGCCAGGCGCGCAAGGTCGAGGAGTGGGCGGTCTACCTCGAAGACTGCAAGAAGACGATTTACCCCGATAGCAATGCGGCGCGAGTGCACGTCGGTGTCGAGGTGAAGCCACCTGACATCAATCTCTCGGATGAAGACTTCTCCGTCGTCTTCATGCCTGGCGAGCCGCATACGAATTGCCACGGTCACGTGCGCTTCGGCATGCGCGCGATCAAAGGCGCAGGGCAGTCAGGCATTCATGCGATCGTCGAAGAGCGCAAGAAGGCCGGGCCGTTCAAGAGCTTGTTCGACTTCTGTGAGCGGGTCGACCTGCGCAGCGTGAACAAAGCGATGATCGAGTCGCTCGTGAAGGCCGGCGTCTTTGATAGCGTCCATTCGGTCGACGCCCGTGCATCGCTGTTGGCGTCGATCGAATCGGCAGTCGCGGCAGGGCAGTCGCTCGCGTCAGATCGCGCGGCCGGACAAGAGACGTTTTTCGGCGCGTTTGCTGCGGCAGCTCCCGCGAAGAAAGACTCGACGGCTGCGGCGATGAAACGCGTCCCGGCGTGGGATCGCATGACGACGCTCTCGAACGAGAAGGAAGCGCTCGGCTTCCATGTGTCGGGTCATCCGCTCGATCAGTTCCGCGAGTCGATCGTCACGTTCTGTTCGACCGATTCGGTCGGCATGCAAGAAGTGCCGCACGACGCGCCGGTGGTCATCGGTGGACTCGTGAGCCGCATCCGCCCGACCGTCACGAAGCAGGGGCGGAAAATGGCGATGATGACGCTGACCGATCGGCGTGGCACCGTCGACGGCGTTCTGTTCGCCGACACATTTGCGAAGTTCGGCGACGCACTCGTGATGGATCGCTGCGTGCTGCTCATCGGTTACGCCGACCGTGGTCGGGCCGAGCCGTGCGTCATCGTTGATCGCGTCATTCCGATCGAGACCGCTTCACAGCATCTCGCGAAGCGCCTTGATCTCATCATCGACGGCGTGCGCGGCGAGAACGACGAACCGATCGAGCCCATTCTCAAGATGGTCGCTGGCACGGTGCGCCAAGCATCGAGTTCGGTCGCGAGTTTGCAGGGACGTCCCGTGCCGGTTTCGATCCACGTCGATCTCAGAGATCAGCGCGTTACGCTGGTTGCCGATCGCATGACGGTCGTACCGGACGCGCAGCTGCTCGCCCGGTTGAGGCATTTCCTCGGCGAATCAGGTGTTCGCGTGCGCGGCGGCTACTTGCCACCGCGGCGCGCACCGCGCGGCGAGTGGAAGACTCGCCGCGCCGAGGAAACGATCGAAACATGAGTGTGTGGGGGCAGCCGGTTACGGGCAGCGTCCCCACGCACCAAGCAGGATCGCGAGATCGCCACCGCCGACAGTTCCGTCGCCGTCGAGGTCGGCTGACCCAGCGCCGCCCCATTGACCGAGCATGACCGCGAGATCGGCCGCGTTGACGTTGCCGTCACTGTTGACGTCCGGCGTGCAGGGAACGGCTGGCGTGATTGTGATGGTTTGGTTCGTTGGAACGTTCGTGAGCACCGTGTCGGTGCCGTCCTGCCACTGAACCGTGAGCGTGTCGATCACCGTCGCAGTGCCGAGACCGAAGTGCGCCGAAAGTTCTGGTACGCCCAAGAACGTGCAGCCGTTGTCGATCGCTCGCATGTAGTTTTTCGCGCCCACGGTCAGGTGGACCTTCGAGCCAATGCCGTCAGGTGCGAGCGTCGAATGGCCTTGCGTGTTCAGGAAGACACGTAGCCAATGCGTATCCGGTTGTGAGTGATCAAGGTCGTTTCGGAAGAGGAACAGCGGTCCGCCGTTCGAGCAGAGAATCACGTCTTCGTCGCCGTCGTTGTCGTAGTCAAACTGCACCATGCAGCGGCCCGCGCCGAAGTGCGAGAAGCCGCTGGTGAGCGCCATCTCCGTAAACGTCATGTCGCCGTCATTGATCCAGAGATACGACTGGATGTTGCCAAACGGCGGACCACCCGAGTTGTCGCCGTTCGTTTCAGCGATATCGAGAAAACCGTCGTGGTTGAAATCGACTGCGACCGTGCCCCAGCCGTAGCCACCGTTATTCACGCCCGCCGCGAGAGCAGACTGGCTGTAATCGTGCGACCCAATGTTGCGATACAGCTTGTTGCCCGTCCAATTCGAAGGGGGGTAGTAGATCGATGTCGTGTACCAGTCGAGGCGACCGTCGTTATCGAAGTCGCCCATCGTGTGGCCCATGCCGTTCTCTTCCAAGCCGACGTGGGCCGACACCGTGAGGTCGGTGAAGTTCACGCCGCCGTTGTTACGGAAGTAACGACTGCCGATGAACCCGGCGCCCTTGAAGTCGCCGACGATGACGAGCTCAGGCCAACGATCGTTGTCGGTGTCAGAGAAGCGCGGCGAGAACCCAGCGATCCCGCCGACGCCGCTGAAGAGTCCGATCGTCGCCGTAATGTCGGTGAACGTCTCATTCCCGTTGTTGCGGAAGAGTCGGTTGCCAGCGTTGCCGGCGCCGCTCGACGAGAAGCCCGCGACGAAGAGATCAAGGTCGCCATCGTGGTCGAAGTCGCCCCACGTTGAGCCCCACGAATCCTGGGTGCTGGGATTGGGCGCGTTCACGCCAGCGGCTGTCGCGACGTTCGTGAACGTGTTGTTGCCGCTATTCTTATAGAGCTTGTTGTGTCCAGGTGCTTGGCCTTGGCCCGTCGGACCAGCGCTCGTCACGTAGATGTCGAGCCAACCGTCGCCGTTGAAGTCACCGACCGATGCGCCCTTGCCCTTGTGAATCGCCGTGAGACCCCACGCAGCAGCTTGGTTGGTGAAGGTGCCGTTTCCGTTGTTGATGAACAAGTAGTCGGGCTTGTTACCGCTGCCGCCGGACAAGAAGAGGAAGTCCTGAAAACCGTCGCGGTTGAAGTCGCCGACACACGCGCCGCCGGAATAGCCTGGGTTCGTGAAGCCGCTCGTCGAATGGCTCACGCCAACACCCGCGGCCGTCGCCTGATTACTAAATGCTGGTGGAGTCGCGGCCACAGGAGATCCGGCGACGAGCGCGAACGAGCAGACTCCGACGAGAGCGATCGAGCAACGGTTTCGCATCATGGCGGCGGTTCTCCGGGAGCAGGCGGTGAGGGCAGGGTGTGGCGACGACCACTACGACCACTCAAACTACGACGGACCCACTACGGTTGCGACGCAGACCAATACGACCGGGTGGAACAAGCGTCAAATTGAAGCTGAGAGAAAAAGCCCCGGTCGTATGACCGGGGCTCGATGGATTCGTTGAGGGGCGATCGTTGAGGGCATTCGATTGAAGTCGATCAGCCCCATGCGCCGAGGAGGATTGCAATGTCCGCGGCACCGACTGTGCCGTCGCCGTTCAGATCGGCACCCGTCGATGTCCCGCCACCCCACGCGCCGAGGAGGATTGCCAAGTCGGTCGCGTCCACATCGCCGTCGTTGTCGATGTCCGGTGAACGAGCCAAGCCTTCGAACAGTGCGAGTGCGCGGTCAGCCGCTCGCTTTCCGATCTTCGAGCCCGCAACGCGGGCCACAAGATCGTCAGCACGCGGGTGAATGCCGCCGTAGATGCGCGAGATGCCCGCTTCGTCTGCGGCGTCGTAGTAGGTCGCCCACTGAAGCGTCACGTCGGTCGAAGGACCGTCTTCAAACTTCAACCAGCCCGCCGGCGCAGTGAACTCGCCGAGTCCACCTGGGAAGTACGGACTTCCGGTGAACAACGTCAGCGCTTCAGCGGTCGCCCGGCTGAAGGTGCTGTGGCCGGAGATGAACCCTGGGAACGGCGGGGTGACAAAGTTCGACGCCTGGTACGGCATCCACTTCGTTGCCAAGCCCCAGTCGACACCATAAAGCTGATGCTCGGAGTTGTCGGGGCCGAGCGTGACCGACGTGAGGTAGATGCCAATTGTGCCCGACTTGCGGCGGAGACCGATCGAATCCACCACGGCGGACCAGGGCGTAGCGTCGATCACGCCGTTGTCGAGGAAGTCGAGATCTTGCCCGAGAGAGGCGGTGAAACCAGCCACAAGCATGTGGGTGCAGTTGCCGATTTCGAGCAATCGGAACTGCGTTGTGAGGTCAGCGCTTCCGAGCGAGAACTGATTCTTCGCGATAAGCAAGAGACCATCAGGGCCGAGGTTCTGACCTGCGAGGTCGATCGCAACTTGCACACGACCCTGAGAATCAGGGACGCCAGTCTGGACCTCGTCGCCGATCACGATGTAGGTGAGCCCGTCAAGCGCGGTGTTAGCCGGTCCGACAATCTCGATGTACTCATCCTTGTCGAGCCCCGGCTGATCGAGACGGATCTCGTTGATCTGCACGCTGCGCGGACGACGAGTCTGGCCCGGGTTCAACGCGCCGGGGGTGTCGTCGACGCCCGGGTAGAAGCTGCCGATGGTCCACGTGCCGCCCTTGGAGCGGTAGACGTGCCCGGGCGCCGGACCCGTGGTGGTACTTCCCGTTGTCGTTCCGGCGCTGAACCCACCGAGCCACGACTTCACGGCGATGTCCCCGACATGATTATTCACGCCGATCGGCTCGCCGCTGAACGGCTCGTACACGAGTTCGGGGAAGTCTTCGAACCGGTTGCCCGGCAAGACGTCGTTGGCCGTCACCAGCTCGATCATCCCAGGAACGAGTGGCAAACCAGCGACGTTGTAGTGCGCGGCTTGCGGGTCGGACGACTGGCCGAGCTGGGCGAGGTAGCGCACGAAAGACGTCGGACGCGCGGAGTCGTAGTAGCCTTTGTGACCCCATGCGCAGATGGCGGCGTCGTGGGCGGCACCGGCTACGGAGAGGTACATCTTGGTGTCCCACTCCAACCGATCGACGATCGGGCCGGTTCCGGCGATCTTGAGTTCTAGCCCCGGGGTGTCAGACATCCTGTTCGCCACGACGTGCCAGTGTCCGGGTGGGGTTTCTGAGTCGGGGCCATCGGCCCAGTACTCAGCGAGAACGCGAGCGTAGTCCGCGAGCTTCACGACGTTCGGTGGGTACGGATCGCCAGTGACCGGGTTGTTGCCGTACCCGGGCATGTCGTAGCTTCCGACCGGACTGTTATGAAACACTGAGAGCGATAGATCGATCGTCTCGGGAAGGCTCGGATCGAGCACCGAACTCTTCGCGATCATGTCGCGCGCGTCGTCGATGTGCGCTGGTTGCCCAAGCGTCGGGGGGGCCGGCTGCACGAAGTACAAGTTGGTGATGGGATCGCGCACCACGGCGTTCATCGCGAACGGCGTGACGCCGCCCCAGTGCGGCGCAATCGCGGTCTGCACCGACGCGCCGACGATCTCGCCGTTCTGCAACACGAGGAAGTCGAACGCAAGCGGTTGCCAGCGGTTCGGATTCACCATGATGCAGCCCGGGATCTTGAACGGCATCGACGAGTTCACCGGCACGTAGCCGTTGTTCGCCGCGTAGTTATTGAGTTGATTGGATCCGTCAGCCAAATTGGCCGCAATGATCGCCGCAGCGATGCGGTTGCCGATCGCAGCAGGGGTCGTACCGATCGTCGTCGTGATGTTCTTGTCGTAGCCAAGCCCCAGCAGCAGCGAATCGAGGTTCGCATTGATTTGGGCGATGTTCGGACCGTTACCCGTGACGAACCGATTCTTCAGAATTCGATACGCCGCGTAGCTCATCGCTTCGCGTCGGGCGGCGGGAACGTCGGCTGCTGTGTTCTTCTCGGTGACGAAGGCGCCCCGAGCGACCGGGTCGTAGGTCGCCCACGCGTCGTACATGGCGGCCGACGTGTGATAGAGGTTTCTCGCGTGCACTGGCGGTCGTGGCGTCGCGAGGCGAATCGCCTGGAGAATCTCTTCGTCCCACTGGCGGGCGATCGACCACGCCGGGTTCACGCCGCCTGCGAGCGCTGTCGACGCCGCGCCAGCCGCGATAACCGAGGCAAGCAACGATCCACCGACCAACATCTTCTTCCTGTGCATCTCATGTCTCCGAAGTGTGAGGGCCGTAGCGCTGGCCCGAGGGTTCTGCTGATAGCTCGACGCCGCAACTCGTAAGACCCAAACGATCCAAATAGCCCAAGGCATCGCACCGCGACTCTGCAACGCGAACGCACACTGTGACGAGCGCGCTCATAGCCCACGCGTCAACGTGGCTACCGCAACGATCTCTTCTCAACCAGACTCGCGAACCGGCGGATGCGTGCTCGATCTCGGTCGAACACCCCGGCTGCCGGCGGATCGATTGTTGCACGGCGTCAGCCGGCCGCCACTGCATTAGGCGAACAACCTCAAAAATACGATGGTAATTTGGGTGGCGAATGGCGAAGTTCAGAGCGACTGGGTGGTTCGCCCTCCGAGGCCAGCGGTCGGAGTCGCGCATGGGAAATCCCCGGGGAACGCCACGGGCTGGCAGGCCCGCGTTTCTCGGGCCAGTGCATCGCGCGATTCCTAAGGTCGGCCCCTCTGCGCAGTCGCGCGCGCGGGTAGCTTGGAGGCATGCGCCGATTCATCGCTGGACTCGTTGGAGTTTTTGGCTTGGTACCCGCAACCTCGGTTCGCGCCGACGTGCCTGCGTCGGCGCCGGTGCAAGTCAATGTTGGCGCGCTCGGGTTGAACATTCCGGGCGACGCGGCGAACGAGTCGTCGATTGCTGTCGATCCGACCGCGCCGAACCGCATCGCGATCGGTTGGCGGCAATTTGACAGCGTTAGTTCGAATTTCCGCGAAGCGGGGTACGCCTACAGCGCAGACGGTGGGCGGACGTGGACGTTCCCCGGCGTGTTGCAGAACGGTGTCTTTCGCAGCGACCCGGTGCTCGGCTCGCTGAGTGACGGAACGCTGCTCTACTACAGCCTCATCAGCGGTTTCACCTGTGATCTCTGGCGTTCGGCGACAGGAGGTGCAACGTGGGGCGCTGCGGTGCCTGCCGCAGGAGGCGACAAGGCGTGGTTCACCACGGACAAGAGTGGACGCGCGAGCGACGGTCACGTCTACGCCTCATGGAGCACCGCCGCCGGACCGTTCACCGCGACGCCGTTCATTCGCTCGACGAACGGCGGGTTGTCGTTTGAGCCTCCGATTGCCATGCCGAATCCGCCGCGCTGGGGAACGCTTTCAGTTGGACCGGGCGCGGAGTTGTACGTCGCAGGAATTCAAAGTGCGCCGTTTGACCCAACGACCATTCTCGTTGCGCGATCGGCGAGTGCGCAGAACGCTATGGCACCGATGCAGTTTGAACAGACGAGCGTCATCGATTTGGGCGGGGCGCTCACGTTTGGAGCTGCGCCAAATCCTGGCGGATTGCTCGGTCAGGTGTGGGTCGACGTCGATCGCTCGTCGAGCCCGCTGCGCGGGGCGGTGTACGTTCTTTCTTCTGTCGACCCGCGCATCAAGAATCGCATCGACGACCCTCAAGATGTGCATTTCGTCCGCAGTCTTGACGGCGGCGCGACTTGGTCAGATCCGATCCGCGTCAACGACGATCCGTTAGGAAACAACGCGTGGCAGTGGTTTGGAACGATGGCAGTCGCGCCGAACGGGCGTATCGATGTCGTGTGGAACGACACGCGCGATTCGGGAGTGCCGACGATCTCGCGGCTCTACTACAGCTCGTCGTCTGATGGCGGAGTGACGTGGTCGTCGAATCAGGCGCTCACCGCTGCATGGAACTCCACTCTCGGCTGGCCCCAGCAGAACAAGATCGGCGACTACTATCATCTCGTTGCAGATAACGTCGGTGCCGATCTTGCGTTTGCGGCGACCTTCAACGGCGAGCAAGACGTCTGGTATCTGCGCATCGGCGATCGTGACTGCGACGGCAACGGTATCGGTGACACGATAGATCTCGCGGATGGAACTCTTGCCGACTGCAACAGCAACGGCATTCCCGACGCGTGCGAAATTGCGGCGGGAACCGTACCGGACTTGAACGGCGACGGCATTCCCGATGGTTGTCCACTCTCGAGCGACTTGAATCGCGACGGCGTCGTCGATGCCAACGATCTTGCGATCTTGCTCGGCGCTTGGCTCACGCCGGCTGCTGACCTGAACAGCGACGGTACGACGGACGCTGCGGACCTTGGGATCTTGCTTGGCGCGTGGGACTAACACTAGCTACGGGCAGAGGCGATCAACCGCGTAGTCGCCGTGTTCGTCGCGCACGTAGACAATTCGGTCGTGCAATCGGAACTTGTCGCCTTGCCAGAATTCGATACGGTCGAGTGCGACGCGATAGCCGCCCCAGTGCGGCGGACGCGGCACCGGCATGCCAGCGAACCGCTGCTCGACGGCGCTGGCCATCGCCTCGAGTGCCCGGCGGTCTTCGACTGGCTGCGATTGTTCGCTCGCCCAAGCGTTGATTTGACTTGAGCGGGGTCGCCTTGCGAAATACGCGTCGCTTTCGGCATCGGTCGTGTGGGTCACGGTGCCTTCGATCCGTACCTGCCGATCGAGTGGATCCCAGTGGAAGAGGAGCGCAGCGCGGTGGTGTGTCTCAATGCCGAGCCCCTTTCGACTTCGACGATTCGTGAAGAACACAGCGCCGTGTGCGTCAACTGCGCGAAGGAGCACGGTGCGAGCGCTCGGTCTCCCGTCCGCGTCGACGGTCGCGAGATACACCGCGTTGGGATTCGGCGTTGGTAAGCGCTTGGCCTCGTCAAACCACGCGAGAAAGACCGGCGCTGGATCGGCGGGGGGATAGTTGAAATCAAGGACGAACGTCATGGCATTCGTAGGCTAACGACGCCGCTCGCGCCGTGAGCGCCGAGGCGATCGTGAATCGTCGCGCGGCGGCGGAGTGCCTTCGAGCAGTCGCATAAGATCCAGACCCGCGATGAAGAGGGGGTCATCGATCGAGCCCGATGCCGATGATTCGGATGACTCGGCTGTTTCGGCTGTTTCGGCTGTTTCGACTGTTTCGACTGTTTCGACGCGAGTGCTCGTCGGTCGCAACGTGGGTGGGCGAGGAACAGTTGGCCGGGGACCGGGGGCTTCCGGCGCGCCCGTTGACGACGAAGCGATCGACACGCCGGTCTTCTCGCTGCCCTCCGACACGTCAGCAGCTATCCCGAAGAGCTTGAGCCATGCTCGCACTTCAGGCGCGGCGAGCGGGAGTGAAGCTCGCAGCGAGGCTTCCTGCTTCGGGTGTACTCGCTTCGCATGCCGGCGATCGGCGACGATGCGCTCAAGAAACTCTTCGCTGGTCCACGTTTCAGCGCCGCGGCGACGAACCTCTTTGACGATTCCCCGGTCGCTCGTGACCACGGTCATTCGCCGCGGCGAACTCGATCGTCGGACGAGCCCAATGATGAGATCGTCGGCCTTATTGCCAGGGCCAGCCCACGAGAACCAGACCCGTTCACGCCGCCGGGGCCCGCTGTGAGCACTTTCTCTGTGGCGCATCCCGTCGCAAACGACCCAAGTTTCCTCCCGGGCAAATCGGGTGGTTTCGATGAGGTCGGCCAGCCCATCGAGGTCGATTCCCGCGAGGTCGGGCGGCAAGACGCCGGTGACGTGCAACACGTTGTATGCGTCGACGACCAGCGGCATGGCGCGAGGGTACCCGATTGTTCGACCTGATCGGATTTCGTTTGGTTTCCCTTTGGCCAGCCATTGCGAAAGTGGGGCGAATCCGTTCTACTAGCTGGCTCGCTTTCGACGGCAGTGTGCGTCCAGCGATCGCATCGCGGCAGCGCCGCGAGCGCGTGGCTCGTCTTGGGTTTCTGTCTTGGGTTTCTGTCTGGGGTTTTTGGGCTCGTTTCCATGGACCCGTTCTTCTGACCTCGTTAGGTAATAGGTTGACCGCATGGCGATTCGTATCAAGTCCCGCGCCGGAGAGTCCGTCGAGCAGACGCTGCGCCGTTTCAAGAAGCTCTGTGAGAAGGAAGGCTTGACGAAGGACGTCAAGCGCAAGCAGTACTACGAGAAGCCCTCCGAGCGTCGCCGTCGTGCCGTTCGCAAGGGTGGTCCGCGCCCGCTGCGTCCGGGCATGCGCACTACGGGGCCGGGCGGCGCTGCTGGTGAGCGCAGCGCTGGTGGCGGCGGTAGCAGCAGCGGTGGCGGCAGCAGCGCGGGCGGCGGCGGTCGTTCCGGCGGTGGTCGTAGCGGCGGCGGCAGGCCGAGTGGTGGCGGCGGACGCAGCGGTGGCGGCGGCGGACGCGGTCCGGCGCGCGGCGGTCGTTGATCGAGCCGCGGGCAGAGTGGCGCGCAGAGCGACTCTGGGATCGTTGACGCATGACTCGAACCTATTCCAATGCCGATCCTGAGAAGGTTCGTGCCTTTGCAGTTGAAGTAGCGCGCTTGCTCGCTGATTCGAAGTGCACCGACGTGGTGGTACTCGATGTGCGCGGGCACAGTCAGGTTTGCGACTACGTCATCATCGGTACCGGCACCAGTCAGCGGCAGATGCGCTCGGTCGCGCAGGAATCCGAAGAACTTGGCGGAGCGCGAGGAACGCCCGCGTATCGGTCGACGCGCGACGCGGGGACGACCTGGGTGCTCGTCGATTTTGTAGAAACCGTCGTCCATCTCTTCGAGCCCGATCAGCGGCTCTACTACGACATCGAATTGCTTTGGGGCAGTGCGACCCGCGTTGAGTGGAAACGCGGTGCTGACGTGTCGCCTCCGCACGCGCCGGTTCGGAAGTCGCCAGCGTTGCCAGCTCTCGCTGCCTCTGCGCCAGTCGTGCCAACGAAGCGTGCGGCGGAGGCGAAGGTGACGAGCAAGGTGACGAGCAAGGTGACGACTAAGGTGAGGACCAAGTTGGCGACGAAGGCGGCGTCTGCCAAGGCGCCGGAGAAGGCGCCTCCAACCAAGCCAGCTCCAAAGAAGAAGGCGCCAGCTAAGAAGACTCCTGCCTCGAAGGTTCCGTCGTCAAAGACTCCGGTCTCGAAGGGGCTCGCGTCAAAGGCGCAACGGTCGAAGGCAGTGGCGAAGAAGACCGTGCGCGCGCCTTCCAAGGCACGCATCGCGAAAGACGGCGCGGCCGACGACTGACCGGCGATTGCCCTTCCGCCGATTGATGCGACTATAGGCTCTACCGTCTCCGCGTCGAACGTGCGATCGATCGCGGTGAGCCACAGGGACTCTTGAGCACGACAACCGAGCACGGAGCTTGATTCATGTTCACGATCGCATGTGCTTCGCTCGCCGCAGTCCTTCTTGTCGATCCGCCAGCGGCACCGAGCTCGGTCGCGGCACCGTCCGTAGTCTCGCCCGCTCAAGCGGGACTGTCCGCGCCGTGGATCGGTCGCTGGCAAGGCTCGATCGAGTCCAAGATTCCCGAGCCAGCCCCTGGCACAGCCTTGCCCAAGAACGCCCAAGTGGGATCGCTCTTTTGCCTCGTCGACGTGGCCGCTGGGGTGAACGAAACCGAAGTCGTCATTACCGCGCCGCAGGCTGGCGCGATGAAGACGCGTGGGAAGGGCGTGATTGCAAGCGAGCGGTCACTGGCGTTCACGCTTGACGCTGGCGGCGCGAGTGGCCGCTTCCGAGGCGAGGTCTCAGCCGACGGAACGACCTTTGCGGGCACGCTGCAACTCGGCCGACCGGGAACCGAGCTCACCGAAGTCCCGTTTTCGCTGGTTCGAACCCCCGATCCAAAGAAGGCGCCGAAGAGTGTGCGCTGGGAAGGGGTGCTTGATACCGGTCCGATGAAGCTGCCGATGTCATACACCATCGCGGAGCTCTTGCCCGACAGCTACGCGGGCGTTGTCGACATTCCGCTTCAGAACCTCGAAGGGTTTCCAGTCCTCGTGACGAAGTCGGCGGGCGACGACGGATCGCCGCGCTGGACGTTCAAACTACCGGTTGGCGGCGATGCGACGCTCGACCTCGCGCAGTCGGACGCAGACACGCTCCGTGGGAAGTTCCGACAAGGTGGTGGTGAACTTCCGATCGAATTGAAGAAGGTCGTCGGCGCGTCAACGGTTGCGATCAAGCGGCCGCAGTTGCCGCAGCCGCCGTTTCCCTACCGGTCGGAAGACGTACTGATCAAGCATCGATTCGGGCACAGCCTCGCTGGCACGCTCACCATTCCCGAGCGAACGCCGCTGTCGCCGGAGAAGTTTCCCGCCGTGGTGCTTGTGTCTGGGAGCGGACCGCAAGATCGTGATGAGACACTCTTCGCGCACAAGCCGTTCTTCGTCATCGCCGACGCGTTGACGCGCGCAGGCATCGCCGTGCTGCGCTATGACGACCGCGGCATCGGTAGCTCAACCGGCACCTTCGCGCGTGCGACATCGCTTGACTTCGCCGTCGATGCCGACGAGGCCACCGAGTGGCTGAAGCAGCGCAACGAGATTGATCCGCGGAAGATCGGAATCATCGGACACAGCGAAGGTGGACTCATCGCACCGATCGTTGCGCGGTGGCAGTGGGACAACGAGCTCGGTTCACCAACACCGATCGCATTCATCGCGCTCATCGCTGGCCCGGGCGTCAGCGGCGGTGAAGTGTTGAAGGTCCAGCAGAGGCGACTACTTGAAGCGAACGGAACTGCAGAAGCCGATGTCGTCGCGATTTGCGACGCACAGGCAGCAGTGCTCGACCTCGCTGTCGTCAAGGACGGCTCCCGAGACGATCTGCGGACTGCGGCGAGAAAGCTGGTTGCACTCCAGATCCGCGCTGGCGAAAAGCCGGGGCAGCCGCACGCTGACGACGCAGCAATCGATGAAGCCACAGCGGCCGCCGTGGCGCAGCTGCGAAATCCATGGATGATCGAGTTCCTGAAGCTCGACCCACGCGATTGGATCTCGCGCTTGCGCATTCCAGTACTTGCGATGAACGGATCGCTCGATACGCAGGTCGACATGGAGCAGAACATTCCAGCGATCGAGGCGTCCGCGCGACTCGGTGGTGCGCCGCTTACCGTGAAGCGCTACACCGGACTGAACCATCTCTTCCAGCCTGCGACAACCGGCGCTGTCGAGGAATACCAGTCCATCGAGACCACGTTTGACCCCACCGCGCTCAAGGACCTCGTCGATTGGATTGTCGCGCGAGGAAATGAACCCCCTCCGGCGCTCCGGGCAGCAAGCGATTCCGTCGCCGTGCCAGCAAAGCGACCGGACGCGCCGGATGCGCCGTCAGTCCCGTCTCCGGTGCCAGCTCCGGCGGCTGCGCCAACCAAGCCCGGGACGCTCTGATCGCATGTCGTTCGGACTGGGGCATGGTCGCGAACTCGACGTCACCGGCGTCGGCATTGAAGGCGCCAAGCTGCCGCCCTTCGATCCGGCGCAACCGCAGTCGATGCGAATCGATCCGCGAGCATGGTTCGACCAGCCGAACCGGCCGTTCGACGTAGAGATTGGATCAGGGAAGGGCACCTTTCTGTTGCAACAGGGAGAGCTTGAGCCCGGCACGAACTTCCTTGGCATCGAGTGGACAGGCGAGTTTTTTCGGTACGCCGCGGATCGCGTTCGACGCCAGCAGCTTCAGAACGTTCGGTTGCTCTGGGCCGACGCGACCGAGTTCGTGCGCTTCCGCATGCCCGACGATTGCGTCCGCGTCATACATCTCTACTTCAGCGATCCTTGGCCGAAGTCGCGTCACCTCAAGCGACGGGTCGTGCAAGACGCGTCGCTTCGCGAGTTTCACCGAGTGCTCGTTTCCGGGGGAGAGCTGCGACTCGTCACCGATCACGACGACTTATGGGTCTGGTACGAGGAACACGCGAAACGGAACGCAGGGCTCTTCGAGCGCGTGGGCTTTGAACGCCCGCTCAGCGCCGCCGACGGTGAATTCGTTGGCACGAACTTCGAACGCAAGTATCGTCGTGAGGGGCGGCCGTTTCACGCCATGACTCTGCGCCGGACGACGTGATACGGTTCGCTTGAGTGGAGATTGCTGTTTGGGAAACGGTTCCTTGGAGGGACTTGCCATGAAATCGGTGCGGAACGATCGTTTCATGCTGTCGATGGTGCTCGCCGCCGGGTGTGCGATGTGCGGTTTCCCCATGGCTGCGCTCGCGCTCGATGCCGCACTGCCGCCAGCGTCTTCGTCGGTTTCGCAGGGTGGCGCGGGAGTCGAACGCGTGGCGCTCGTGATTCCCGACCTTCGCACGTTCACCGAAGTCAATCTCGCACTTCCGCAGGGGAATCCGGATCGTTTCGAGATCGGGCTAACAATTGCGGGCAAGCACCGTTTGGTGAGTGCCGCCCGGCGCTCACTGCGTGCCGCCGCGTTCACGCTATTCGTCCCAGACGAACATGGCGCGCTGGAGCCGCAGCCCGCGCCTCCGGTGAGAACGTACCGCGGCCTCGTGGACGGCGAACCGGAGCGCGGCGTCGCGCTGCAACTCGTGGATGGCGCGCTCTGCGGGCTCATTGATCTCGGCGATGCGGGAGTGTTCATGGTGCAACCCGCCAGCGACTTCGCTGCCGGGCAACCCGTTGGTCGGCATGTGATCTACGACACCCGAGACGTCATTCCGCGCGATGTTCGCTGCGGCAACGACCTTGTGAAGTTAGGTGTTCCCGATTGGATCGTGGATGGGCCGAAAGACCAGGGCAGCGGGGGCGTCGCGGGCGATCAGCCGCAGATCGTCGAGATTGCGTTTGACGCCGATTTCGACTTTTTCATCAAGAACGGCGCATCGGTAACGAACACGGTCAATGACATCGAGCTCATCATGAATGGCGTCGATTTCATTTACGACCGTGATGTGAACATCGGGTTCGAGTTCACGACGATCGTCGTGCGCTCGACGATCGACGATCCGTATAGCGCGGCAGATGCTGAAGGAAAGCTGTGCGAGATCCGCAACCTTTGGAACGCGGCACCCGAGAGTGGTATCCAGCGCGACGTTGCCCAGCTCTACACCGGTAAGAATTTAGACGGCGGAACGATCGGACTTGCTTGGCTTGGTGTGATTTGCAATCAAGGCGGAAGCGACTGCGGTGGCCCCGGCAATCTTGCCTATTCGATCGTCGAGAGCCGCTTCACTACGATTCTCTCCTACCGTCAAGCGTTGTCTGCCCACGAGCTCGGACACAATTGGAACGCGCAGCACTGCGACGGCAACGGCGACTGTCACATCATGTGCTCGTCTACGGGATCGTGTAACGGAATCAATGGTGCGAACCTGAAGTTCGGTGCTGGCGAAGTGGCGCAGATTGTCGCGTTCAAGTCGAGTGTGAGTTGCGATAGCATCGAGCCGCTCCCGTTGTCGCAACCGCTCGTCGACACGTTCCCGAACGCATCGATTGATGCACTCAAGTGGAACTACAACAACGGGGCAGCGACCTCGACGGCCGCGACGAACGAGCCGAGTGCGACGCGCTCGCTCAATCTCGACGCCTCCGGCGGCGGCATCTATGACTACGACGAGATCCGCACGAACGAAGTGCTACTCGGTGGACAGCTCATTGGACTGTGCAGCTACTGGACCGAGCGGAAAGGCGTAGAGAGTGGGAAGCGGCTCTACGTGGAGTATTTGTCGTCCGGCGGTAATTGGATCGTCTTGAACACGATTGAGTCGGACGGCGTCGATCAGGCGGACTTCGTGCAGTCGATGCACCAACTTCCGACGAACGCGCTCCACAACGGATTCCGACTGCGCTTTCGGAACGACGCGGTACAGACGAATGACGACTGGTACATCGACGACGTGTTAGTTGCAGCGCCCCGCAACAAAGATCGTCTGAACAGTGACGCGCGATCCGACATCGCGCTCCACAACACGACATTGAATACTGCGTCGGTGTGGTTCATGAATGGGCTGACGAGTACGAGTGGGGGCGCGACAAGTGTCACGCCGACCGCTGGCTGGACCGCTCAGGGCATGGGTGATTTCGACGGCGACGGCCGCGCCGACATTCTGTGGCGTGAGCCGAGCGGGCAAATGCGAATCTGGTTGATGAGCGGCCAGACGGTTCTCACGAACAGTCCAATCCTCGGTGCCAGCGCCATCGCGGCGACCTACTCGGTGGTTGGAATCGCCGACGTCGGCG
>JAWXCC010000002.1:0-83452 GCA_034440475.1 Phycisphaerae bacterium
GTACAGGCTCCTCTACCTGATCAAGACCCGCTCTTCCGCTCGTTCGCGATTGCAGCCGCGCCAGGCGGCCGGTCTCTGCCGCAATCTGCGTTTTCACCCGACAGGGCACTAGCTATTCGAGGCGGCGGACGACATCATCGGTCAGCCCCGCATCCTCGCGAGGGGCTGCCCGGCACCTGTTCGCGGTGGCAGTCGACGCTTTCGGGTTTCCTTTCACGTCATGGAGATAGACAAGATGAATCGGATCAATGCAGTGCGCAATCGGACTCTCAACGCGCTGAACGCGCGATCGCGCGGTCTGCGACTTGCTTGCGGGCTGGTCGCCTGTGCGCTTGCGGCCAGCGTCACGTTGGCGTCCAACGCGACCGGACCAGTGCAGTCGAGCTACACCTCAACCCTTGTGTGCACCGGCCTGGTGCAGACCGCTTGGACCGCGACGAACGAGTGTTGCTGCGACGTCTGCGGTGGGGCGCAAGCGCACCTGCTCCAAGCCGGCGTGCAGTTCACGTCGGCGACGTTGGAACCACCGACCGTTTCGATAACCGATCAACACGGCCAGCCCATCTTTATCAATGGCGCGCTTCTGACGCTCGTGCCTTCAACGACGGCTGCGGCGAAGGCGAAACTACAGAACGGGACCATCTCCCAAGCGCACGTGTGGCTTGGCTACGAATCGAACGTGCCCATCACCGTTCCCTCGAACGCGACTTCGGCATTCGTGTACAAGGTCACGTACTCGTGGTCGGCGCCGGTTGCGGATGAAGGAGCGACCTGGTTCAGCGACAACGGCGATGATCTCCACGGCGACACGGTGATCGCCGCGTATTCGGCAGCTCCGGTGCCAGCTGGCACCCCGATTCTCGACGGTGCCTCAACCGGCGAGTACAGCGGCGAACTCGCGGTGCAGAACGTGCAGACCCAGTTCGGCAACTCGACGATCGGCAACATCGCATTCGCGAACGGCAGCGAGCTCGACGGCGGGTCGGGCTTTGTCGATCCTGCGACGGGGTTCTTCTGGCTCTTCCTGTCCGGCAACCTCGAGAGCAACTTCAACAAGCTTGAGATCTTCATCGACTACAAAGATGGCGGACAGAATCGTCTCCGCGGCGACAACTCGGATGTTGACTTCAACGGCTTGAACCGGATGGGCGACAACGGGTCGGGCAACGGACTGACGTTTGATCCCGAGTTTTCAGCGGATTTCTACGTCACGCTGACCTGTGGCGGCGATGGGTTCGCGACGTACTCCAACACGGCTCAGATCTTGACGAATGGCGGCGGTCTCGGCGGGTTCATCGGGTCAGGCGGCGCTGGCCCGAACGGCGTGCTCTATGGGACGAACGGCACAGCGATCGCGCTGAACAATTCCAACGTCGCTGGCGTCGATGGCGGTACGCGTGGAGGCAACGGTGCGGGAGTGCTCACGGGTATCGAGCTGCACATGCCGCTCTTCTTGCTCCAAGGCTACACCGGTGGCGATGTCAAGGTCTGTGCGTTCATCAACGGTGGCGGCCACGACTCCGTCTCTAACCAAGTGTTAGGCGGCCTTGGGCGCGGAACGGGAAATCTCGGTGAGCCGCGCAACGTGAACTTCGGTGGAGTTCCTGGCCAGCAGTACTTTGTCATTCCGGGTGCTGCAGCACCGTGCCCCGCCGACCTGAACGGCGACGGCGCTGTCGACGGCGCGGACCTCGGCTCCCTCCTCGGCAACTGGGGCGGCGCCGGTACGGGCGACATCAACAGCGACGGCACCGTCAACGGCGCGGATCTGGCGCTGCTCCTCGGTGCGTGGGGTAGCTGCGGGTCCTGACCTCGACGGAGAATCAAGCGAGTTTTTAGACGACGCCCGGAGCGCAGGCTCCGGGCGTCGTTGCGCGCTACGTCCGCCTGGCGGGAAGCGGCTGACTACCTCTCGCCGCCCGCAGCGACCGCCTCCACATCTCGAGTTCCGTTCTTCAGTTGCCACAGTAGGTCACAGCAGCGCGGGTCGCCCGAGAGCGTGATGGGTTCATAGATCAGGTCAAAGTAGACTGATCGGTGGGTTTCAGCTTCTGGACTCGCGTCGCAGATCTCGACGGCGCGGGCGAGTGAGCACGCACATTCGTCCGCCTCGCCGAGTGTGCTGAGGAACGCAGCACGCATCACGTGCATCGACGCGAGGTGATAGGAAGGTCGAGGGTCGATGCGCTGCAACATGTCGATCGCGCGGTCGATTTCGACGAGCGGCGCGAGGCTCGCGCCCTGATGCCAGAAACGATAGTTCGCGTGCAGCCCGAGCGCCCACGCTAACTCGCGGTGCACGGGGCCAAGCCGCGATTCCACCCAATCAATAGTTTCGTTCCAGTACGCATCGGCGACGTCGAATCGCTTCATTGCACTTGCATGGCTCGCGCACTCGCGCAGCACGACCGCGAGATGAACGTCGTCCTTGCCGGGCAAAATTCTGCGCATGATCGCGAGAAACTCGTCCATCGCCCGGAGCACAGTGTCAAAATCGCGATCGAGATACGCCGACGTGTATTGCGCCTCAAGGATGTCCGCGACGACCATCGCGTTCTCGCCCATGAGTTGTCGCGCCCGCGGCAGGGCCGCCTCGGCGGCGCGGCACGTCTCGGTTGACGCCCCCTGATCGCGCCAATAACGAACCCGCGAAGCGAGCGTTTCGACGATATCGGGATGGTTGGCGCCGAGTAGTTCCGTCTTGAGTTGAAGCAGTCGATCGAACGTGCCTGCATCGGAGGCACCAGTGCGAATCGACCGTGCAACACCGGACAACTCCCTTGACTCGGCAGGTTGGTGCTCAGCGATACAGAGCGCGAGCGTCTCGATTGCTTCGGCGACGTGCGGGTCGAAATCGCTGACAGCGACGAACGTCCTTGCAAGGCCTTGCGTCGCTTCGCGCTGTGCTTCAATCCAATTGCCGCGAGCACGGAGGACGCGTGCGAGCGTCTGGCGAATCGGTGCCGCCTCGCGCGCCATGCGGTTGTCTTTGTCTTCGCTGAGCGCGAGCGCCTCGCGACAGAGTGACTCCGCCCGGTCCGGTGCATTCTTAGCGAGCGCGACTTGTGCCATTGTTCTCAAGGCTGCGGGAAGTGCTGGAGCGCCGGCGCTGCCGCTCGCGCGCAGCGTCGCGAGTGCCGCGGTCGCGAGACGATCTGCCTCGTCAATTCCGTTACGCGACACGAGAAAGTCAGCGAGCCGCGCCTGCGCCGCAGCAACCTGTTCTGGCCCTGCGTCTGGCTGCATGGCTACCACGCGCAGCGCTTCCCGGAACTGCACTTCGGCAAGCCGCGGCGAACCTCGACCCGCGCACACCTCGCCGAGCGCCGTGTGAATCGCGGCCTGCGCTCCCGGATCCTCGGCGAACAAACCCGCCGAGAGTCGATCCGAGAGCCCGAGCACAGCCTTGTGCATAGGTCCGAACGCGTACTCTTGAAATGTCGGGTCGACTGCGGGAATCAGCTCGTGCAGCACGGCTGCAACTGCTTCCCAGCGCCGCGCTTCGTCGCGGGCCCGGCGCTGCTCTATCGCTGCGAGATCCCGCGCCGCGGCGCTTCGAGCGGCTGAGATACCAGCGACGACTGCGCCGCCGACAAGCGCCAAGGTGACCGCGGCGACGACGGCGACCGGCCCACGGTGGCGGCGGAGCGACTTACGAAACATGTAAAGACGACTATCGCGCCGCGCGTCGATTGCCTCGTAAGCGAGCCAGTGCAGGAGGTCGGCGCGCAGCGCGCTCGCGCTCTGGTAACGGCGGACCGGCTCCTTCGCCAGTGCCTTCTGGACGATGGTTTCGAGGTCTTCATCGACGAGTGATTCGCGCGCCCGCAGCGGCGGCGCCGCCGTGTGCAGAATGTTTCCGATCGCATCGGCCACCGAACGATCAGTCGGATAGGGGAGTTGTCCGGTGAGCAACTCGTAGAGCACGACGCCGAGTGAATAGATGTCGCTTCGCGTGTCGACATGCGACGCAGAGTCGTTGACTTGCTCAGGCGCCGCATACGCGAGCGTGCAGGCGATTTCGCCGGTGAGGGTGACACGATCGGTGGAGTCCGCATCGGCAGCGCGGCGCGCGATTCCAAAGTCAAGAACATGCGGACGGTCGTCGGTATCGACGAGGATGTTAGACGGCTTGATGTCGCGATGAATCACGCCGCGGGTGTGGGCATGTTGAACCGCGTCGCACGCGAACGCGATGACGCTCACGATGCGGCGAATGACTTCATGCTGCGGAGCGTTGGCTGATCGAATGCGACGTCCCCACGCGTCGAGCATCTCGCCGTCGACGAGTTCCATCGCAATGGCGTATCCGCCGTCGGGCAGCTCGCCGCAGTCGTGCAGCGTCACGATTCCGGGATGGCGGAGCGCCGCAGCGAGACTCGCCTCACGCTGCATCCGAACGCGACGCCGGAGCGATCCGACGTGCATAATCTTGACCGCGGCCGGTCGACCGGTCGGAATGTGCACCGCACGATGGACGACACCTTGCGCGCCGCGGTGGAGCTCGTGCAGCAGTCGGTAGTCACGAAGTGCGCTGCGCTGCCGTCGATCGGCGTCGGGTGTCGGGGCCGGTCCGCTCTCTTGCTCTTGTTCGGATGTGGACTGCGCTGTCCGCTGTGTCCGCGCGCCATCGTCCGGTGCCCAATCTGCGAGTAGTTCCCGCAGGAAGTGCTGGTTGAGCCGCGATTCGCCGACAGCGGCGCGACACGATGTGCACTCGACGGCGTGCGCTCGAATCGCGTCCGTGACCGGCTCATCTGCCGCGACCAACTCGATCTCCTCTGGCGAGAGACAGGCTGGTGCGGCGGGATGGCTCACGTTACGGCGCCCTCGGACCTGTTGGATTCAAATCCGGAGCTCGCCGACCCGACGCCTTCGGAGTAGACCGCCTCTAGCTCGCCGACAATCTCGCGCAGCCTTGTTGCCGCGCGGTTCCGGGCAACGTAGACCTGCGCGACGCTCATCGCGCACTCTTGGGCGACGGTTTCAGGCGGCACGCCGCGCAACGCCGTGAGCTCGAACGCGCGAATCGTCCGTTCGTCGAGACTCGTCTGCCCGCGCAACCGCAGCATCGCCTCGGCGAGCAACGCTCGGCGCTCCTCGGATTCCCAGACCTGCTCAAGGCGCTCACTCTCGATCATGCTCGGCGCCGCCGGTACTCTCGGCACGCCATCCTGTCGGGCCAACGCACGCTGGTGATCGCGCACGCGGTGGTTGGCGATCGTGAGGAGCCAGTTCCGGAGTCGCCCGCGCGACCGGTCGTAGGCACCACGACGAAGGTCGCGGACGAACTCAAGGAGGGTTTGCTGGGTGATGTCGACCGCGTCCGGTTCGCGTAGCCCGAGTCGAAGGCCGACCGCGACGAGAATCGGCTGATAGCGACGCACGAATTCAGTCCATGCGACATCGTCGCCCTCGTGGACGAGGACAGCGAGCAGTGCGGTCGTAGTCGTCATCTGTCCCACGAGAAACCCTCGGGGCAGCTCGCAAGCCGAGTGTCGAGAATCCGGGAAAGGGGCCGATCTGCCCCGGGGCTCGACACGCTCGCTTAGGTAGGCTTTTTCCCATAGTACTCGATGCCGCGGAGAGGACAACAGCGCCTTCTTCAGCCCGCAGCTTCCGAATGGATACGTCAACCCGACCCGCGTCTCGCAGAAAAGCCCCATATCTTGCGGAACTCGATGGGCAGCGCTCGAGGCCAGTCGCCGGGACGCGGACGATTGCGCTGGCGTCCTCGCTCCGCCGGTACCCGACTCCGCATGCTCGCGAATCGTCTCACCAACCGTTACCGCCACGTTGCCAAATGGGCGCGCCGCCAAGGCATTACTTGTTTTCGTTTATACGAAAAGGACATTCCTGACTTCCCGATGGTTGTCGATTGGTACGACGGCGATGTCGTCGCGTGGTTCTATCACCGCACCAAAGACGACACGCTCGATCGCGAGGTCGCGTACCGCAAGCATGCCGAGGCGGAGATTCTCGCGGCCCTCGAGATCCCGCGCGAAAAGTTGTTTATCAAGTATCGCGCGCGGCAGCGTGACGACGAAGGTAATCGTGATCAGTACGAGCGATTCGATTCGCGCGGCGTCATAAAAGTTGTCGATGAGTTCGGCCTGAAATTTGAGGTGAACTTGTCGGACTACCTCGACACCGGGCTTTTTCTTGATCATCGCTTCACCCGGAAAACGGTCGGCGAACGCTCGGCGGGGAAGCGCGTGCTAAATCTGTTTGCCTACACCGGCGCGTTCACTGTGCATGCGCGCGCCGGAGGCGCGATCGCTACCACGACTGTCGACCTTTCGAAGACATACCTCGCGTGGGCGGAACGCAATCTCGCTCTGAATGGATATGCACTGGACGCGGCGCACCGCATTGTTCACGCGGACTGTCTTCAATATCTCGATGAGGGCCCAATGAACGATGAGCGCTACGACATCGTCGTGTGCGATCCGCCAACGTTCTCGAACTCGAAGCGCATGCGCGCCGATTCGTTCTCGATCGATCGTGATTGGCCGTGGCTCGTGGCGAGCTTGCAGAAGTGGGTGGCACCGGGCGGGGAGATCTACTTCTCGACGAACTCGCGTGGTCTGAAGTGGGACGACGCGCAGGTTCCCACAGGGATGTACGCGCGGGAGATTAGCCGTCAGACCGTGCCGGAGGATTTCCGCAACGAGCGCGTACATCGATGCTGGCGCATCGAAGAGAGGCGCGACCGGTGACGTGCGCGGAGTTACGCTCTCCGCATGGCGATGTCCGTGCTTGATCGTGCCCGCGACGAACTTATCGATCTGTCTAGTCGCAGCCGCCTGCTCAACGTAAAGCCCGAGGGCAAGGCGAATCAGCTGCGCGTCGTTCGCGAACAATCGTCGGCCGTGTACGCACGGCTGGTCGGTGGTGGCAGCTACTTCGACTTCCTGCCGCTCGATTCGCACGCGCCAACCGATGCCCCGGTCAAAACCGACGATCTCGCCGACGCGCATCTCGCTACCTCGCTTGAAGCCGAAGCGCTTGAGCGGCGACTGCTGCGTCTCGCGAACGACGATCGCACGAATCGCGAAGAAACTGGCGTCAGCAGCTTGTTCCTCGCGCTCGGGGTTCTGCGATGGCTCGATCCCCAGGCGAACAACATCGCGCGTCTCGCGCCGCTCGTTCTCGTGCCAGTCTCGCTTGAACGTTCAAGTGCCGCTGTGCCATTTCGACTTCGCTACACGAGCGACGAACTGCCGACGAATCTGTCGTTGCAAACGAAGCTGAAGCGCGATTTCGCAATCGACCTTCCTGACGCGCCGGACGGCGAGGCCGACGATGTCGCCGCGTCTATCGAGGCGTACTTTGATGCCGTGCGGACGACGGTCGGTGCGAAGTCGGGGTGGGCAGTCGAGTGCGACGAGATCGTGCTTGGTTTCTACTCGTTCGCCAAGTTCTTGATGTGGCGTGACCTCGATCCGAGAGCGTGGCCAGAGGGAACGGCCGAACGCCCGCGCCCCGACGCCCATCCGCTGGTGAACGGACTTCTCGGTCGCGCGATGCCGCCGACGAAGCCGCCACTGTGCGGCGATGACGATCCGCTTGACGCGCTCCTGCCACCAGAAGTCACGCGCCATGTTGTCGACGCAGACAGCTCACAGGCGCAGGTCGTTGCCGAAGCAATCGCGCAGCGGCGAAGTCTCGTCGTGCAAGGGCCTCCGGGAACCGGCAAGAGCCAGACGATTTCAAACGTGATCGCTGCTGCAATATCGAGCGGCTTGCGCGTACTCTTTGTGGCCGAGAAACTCGCTGCGCTCTCGGTGGTGAAGACGCGGCTCGATGCGGTCGGACTTGGTGCTGCGTGCCTTGAGTTGCACTCAACAAAGGCGACGCGGCGCGGAGTGCTCGATGACTTGTCGCGCACGCTCGATCTCGGCGTTCCGAAGGATGGTGGCGCCGCTGAAGCAGGCGAACGACTGCACCGCGCCCGTGAGATCTTGGCGTCGCACGCCGCGCGATTGCATCGAAGAGAAGCGACAAGTGGATTGACGGCGTTCGATGCGATCGGGGCGCTCGGTCAACTCGAATCGAAACGACCGTTTGCCCGCAGCTTCGTGCTCGATGGCGCTGAGGGCTGGACCGCTGGTGATCTCTCGGAGCGCCTCGCGAAGCTCGCCGCGCTTGCCGACGTGGCGCAGCGCATCGGCACAGCAGACGAGCATGCATGGCGCGGCTGTGGGCTCGATGCGGTGCTTCCGTCTGATTTAGCGGGTCTACCGACAGCGATCGCGCCGTTGGTGCAGTCCACACGGGAGCTCGACGTCGTGCGCAGCGCCGTCGCTGGCACTGGACTGCCAGTGACAACGCTCGCCGACCTTGAGGTCGGCGTCGCGCTCGGACGACTCGCTGCGCAGCGTCCTCTGTGTGATCGGACCGCGCTCGCATCGGATGGCTGGGGATCAGGTTTCTCACGGACACGTGCACTCGTGGCGGACCTCGCGAATGCGGCGAATGCGCGAGCGCGCTTGGCAGCAGTATTCAACGATCGTGCGTTCGAGATTGATCTCGCGCCGCTGCGTGACGAATTGGCGTCCAAGGGTGGCGCATGGCTGAAGTCACTCATGCCGAGTTGGCGGCGAGCTGATGCGGAGTACCGCGCGCTCTACCTAGGTGTCGCACCCAAGGATCTTGCGGAGCGGCTCAAGTCGCTTGATGACATGATCGCGCTGGCGAACTTGGAGAGATCTGTTGCCGAGCGCGATGCTGAGGGGCGCAGCGCATTCGGTTCGATGTGGTCGGGCCGCGCGACCGACGTGAGTGCAGCCGGAGCGGTCATCGCATGGTTCGAGAAGATTCTCGCGTCGGGAGTTGCTCCCGAGGTTGCTCGTTCGCTGGCGGGCCGTGCAGAAGCGGGCGCATCGGCGGGCCTCGAACAGCACGCGACGGCGCTGCGCGTCGCGATCGACGCAGTTCGCCGCTTCATGATGGCGTGGAAGATCGCCTCGCAACGCGCCTTCGGTGCTGCGACCGTCGATGTTATTCCTCTCGACATGCTCTCGAAGCGAATCGCCGAGTGGCATGCTTCGCCCGAGCGTCTGCGTGACTGGATCGACTGGAACACAAAAGCGAGAACGCTGACCGCGCAGGGGTTCGGTCAATGCGTCGCGGCGCTATCGTCGGGTGTTAGTCCTGCGAGCGAGATCGTTGACGACGCGCAACACGCCTACCTCCTGGCGTTTGTGCGGCGGATGGACTCGGACGGAACGTTAACTCGCACCGACGGCGGAGAACTCACGCGGAGCGTCGACACGTTCAAGACGAGCGATGAGGCCCGCATTCGGGGTAATCGCGCCGATACCGCAAAGTCGCACTACAGCCGAATTCCGCAGACGGCGCAAGGAAAGGGGACTGGCCTCGGGCAAGTCGCCGTCATCCTGCGCGAGTGCGCTAAACAGCGACGCCACATGCCGATCCGCCGGCTGCTCGCCGAAGCGGGCGAGGCGGTCCAAGCGATCAAACCCGTGTTCATGATGAGTCCGCTGTCGGTGTCGCGCTTCCTTGAACCGGCGCGACTCGCGTTCGACGTGCTTGTTGTCGATGAGGCCAGCCAAGTGCGACCAGTCGAAGCGCTCGGTGCTGTGGCGCGGCTCGCGAACGACGCGACGCTCGTTGTCGTGGGCGATCAGATGCAGTTGCCACCCACGTCGTTTTTTCTTGGTGATTCAAGCGCGGGCGACGACGAGGATCCATCCGAAGCGGGATCACTCGGCGATCTTGAGAGCCTGCTCGGTGCGTGCGAGTCAGCAGGCGTCCCGCGTCGCATGCTGCGCTGGCACTACCGGAGCAAGCATCATTCGCTCATCGCGCTGTCGAACCGCGCGTTCTACGACAATCGACTGAACGTGGTTCCGTCACCGTCGCCGCCGGACGATTCGCTTGGTCTCCGTCTGCATCGCGTCGAGAACGCGGTGTACGACCGCGGCGGGACGCGGACGAATCGCGCCGAAGCTCGCGCGGTCGCCGAAGCGGTGATGCACCACGCGACGAGTACGCCCGATCGATCGCTGGGAGTCGCGGCGCTGAGCGTGCAACAACGCGACGCCATCATCGACGAACTCGAAGTGATGCGCAAGGCGGACCCGTCGTGCGAATCGTTCTTCGTAGAAGGCGGTGCCGAGCCGTTCTTCGCGAAGAACCTTGAGAACGTCCAAGGCGACGAGCGCGATGTCATCTTCGTGAGCATCGGATATGGCCGCGACAAAGACGGCGGGCTCACCATGAACTTTGGTCCGGTCTCGACATCAGGGGGCGAGCGTCGTCTCAACGTGTTGATGACGCGAGCCAAACGGCGATGCGAGGTGTTTTCATCCATCAGTGCCGATGACATCGATCTCGAGCGTGCCAGCGGCGCTGGGCCGAAAGCGCTCAAGGACTTCCTCGCGTACGCGGGAGCAACGAATCGGAGTGAAACGCTCACGAGTACGGGCGAATCATCGCCGCTTGAGCGGTCGATCAGCGACGCGTTAGAGGCCGCGGGCTTCCCGTGCGACCTCTCCGTCGGCGCGCCAGGCTGCATCATCGACGTGGCGGTGCGCGATCCGAGACGTCCCGGTTGTTACGCGCTCGCGATCGAGACCGACGGGCCGCATTGGAACGCCGCTCGCGCGGCGCGTGACCGCGAGCGCATTCGCCCAATGGTGCTCGCCGATCGTGGATGGCACCTCGCTCGCGTGTGGTCAGTCGATTGGTGGTTGCATCGCGACCGCGAACTTGCGCGGTTGCTTGAGCTGGTGAAGTCCGGGTTGCAGGAATCGTCGAGGAGGGTCGCCCAGCCAGCCTCGGTGGCGGTCGCTGCCGCGCCGATGCAGCGCGAAGCACCAGGCGCAGCGCCCGCGGCGTCACTGACGGTGCCATATCGCGAGGCAGTCGTCGAGGTGCCGAAGAAGGTGAAGCCGCTTGAACTCGACGAGCGGACGTTCATCGAGATCGTCGGCAAGGTGATTGAGATTGAAAGTCCGATTCGCCTCGACGAATTGGCCAAACGCGTCTCGTCGCTGTTCAAGGTTGCACGAGTAAGTCCGGCGCTTTCAGAGCAGGTGTCTCACGCGGCGCGACGGCTCGCGTCGCCGGAGGCGCGCTTCGCTGCGATGGACGGCGAGTTTGTACGACTCGCGGCGCAGGCACGTCCTACGCCGCGGAACCGATCGGACGTCAAGTCGAGTGGGCTTCGTGATCCCGCGATGTTGCCGCCTGCGGAAGTGGTTGAACTGTGCGTCTTGATCGCGGGCGCACACGTTGGTGTGAGTCGAGACGAACTCGTTGTCGAATGTCGACGTCAGCTCGGATTCGGTGCGACCGGACCGCGGCTTCGCGAGATACTCGAAGCGGCGTTGACGAAGGCGATCGATGCACGGCGCCTCGTCGATCGCGCCGGCATGCTCTTCGTCGCGGAGGCGTGACGAAGAGGTGTTAGGAACTCGCGTTTGTTCGCCGCGCAACGATTGCGAGCCACGCGACGAGCCCGATCCATGCGGCTGCGAGGGGTATGGCAATGAAGGAGAGAGCGCTCACGCCCATGCCAGCAACGCCCTTGTCGACCCAGCCCGCTGTCATGTCGCCACCGCGATAGACCGTGGTATCGATAAAGTTCTTTGCCTTGTAGCGCTCTTCGCGCGAGACGATCGTGAACAAACTCTCGCGCGCCGGTCGGGCGAAGGCATAATCGGTCGCGCGGCGCAGAACCTCGACGCCAAACAGCACTGCGACGGTCGACGAGATTGCAAGTGCGGTCAGACCAAGTAGCGTCACGAAGGGAAGGATCAGGAGGGCGCGCAAACTGCCCAAGCGCCCTAGCAGCGCTCGTGTCGCGCCAAACTGAAGCGCGAGAGTGAGGGTGTTGGTGGTCAGATCGATGTTCGCAAAAAAGCGGGTGCGGTCGGTCGACTCTGTGAACGTCGCAGTCGCGATGCGTCCGCGTTCGAGGTAGATGAAAGTTGCGAGCATCGTGAAGAGCATGAAATAGCCGCAGAGCCCCAGCAGCAGCGGCGATGAGAACGCGAGTCGTATGCCATCGAGAACACCGCCGCCAATCGGACGATCGGGTGCGCGCCGCGCCTGCTCCGGATTGTTGCGCTCGAGCCAATTGCCGAGAAAGATCACAGCGCCGATCGGAAGAATCAGTGTGGCCGCCGCGACTAACAGAAGGTTCGCGGCACCGAGCTCCTTCACTGTGAGCGACGTGACCGCTGGCCCCGCAATCGCACCGAGCGATGCGCCAGCGGCGATGTAGCCGTACAGCTTTTTCGCCTGAGCGGGCGTGAAGACGTCGGCCATGAAGGTCCAAAAGAGCGACACGACATAGAGATTGAAGACGCTTGCCCAGATGAAGAACGATTTGGCAACTGTGGAGGGAGCAATGCTCTCGCGCATGAGCACGTAGAAGACGAGCAGGTTGAGAATGAAGAATCCGTAGATGCCCACCAGCAATCGTTTGCGGCTGAGCAAGCCGCTGGCCGCGCCGAAGAGCGGCGTCACGAGCAGCATCACAAGGAACGTGCCGGTGAAGAGCCAAGGGAGGTCCTTGACGCCGCCACGCAGCCCCATCTCGTCGCGCACTGGCCGGAGCAGCGAGAAGCTAGCAAGCAAGCAGAACGCGTAGACGAACGCGACGGCGACGCCAGAACGCTCCGAGGAACTCATGAAGCGGTCAGTGAGGCGCGCGGGCTTTTCAGGAGTTGTCGTCATGAAGCGTCGCGATGTTGTAACACGCGGTCAGCGGCTCCGGGAACTCTGATGCCGCTGCGGCGGCTGAGGTCGTACGGGATGTTCAGCGCGGAGAAATCGGAGGGAACCGGGAGCCATACCGATCGTGTTCGACCGCAGCACTCGAACCCTCACGCGCACTGCGTTGAGATCTGCAAGATAGGCGTAATCAGCGGAGATGCTCTTTGCTTCACGCCGCCTAACACAGCGGTGGACAAGGCGTTCTCAAACCATCCGCAGATTTCGTAGATTAAGTCGTGAGCAAGCGATATGAGCGGCAACGATGCGTAGCCCGAGGCCGAGCCCTGAATGAGAAGCACAAAGGTTGGCGTGAAAGTCGTCATCCCTTTCCGCGTGCGCCTCGCCGATTGACGCGTGGAGTTGGGTCTGGTTCACGTATGGATTCCGATGAGGATAAAAGGCTGACTGGGAGTGGACAGGGCTGCGGACCGGATTTCGCCGAGCCGCAGCCCTTATCGACCTGCGCGGTGTCGCACTTGCGTTATGCGTTCAGTCGCCGCATTTGAATCCCCACGCGCCGAGTAGCAACGCAAGGTCGTCGGCGCCGACGAGACCGTCGCCGGTGAGGTCGGCGGCTGCGTTGTCAGTCCCCCACGCCCCGAGCAACACCCCTATGTCGCCAGCGTCGACAACGCCGTCGGTTGTTAGGTCGATACCGCATGCGAGGAAGAGCGATGAGTACTGTATAACCGCGTCGTGTTCTTCCTCGCTCTGTCCGTTGTTGAAGACGAGCCACAGCGTTGGGCTCGGCGCATAGACCGGAGCTTCGCCAGCGAACGTGAGCGGCAAGACGAACACGCCCGGTTCCGGATCGGCACCTCCCATGCCGTTCAGTGTGAAGTCGAAGTGATCGTGCAGCAGTCCGGACCGCTGCGCGGCGAACGAAAAGCCTTCGACTGGACCTGACGAGCTCGTGACGCTGGCAGGGCCGAACGCGATCGTGAACGTGCTCGCGTTCGGAACCAGTGTGCTTCCCGTCCACGCGAGGAGCTGGCCAGGAATATCGAACGAGAAGATCGCACCAGCGGTGTCGCGTCCGGGAAGGGACTGGAAGCCGGGTTCGGTCGCGGCAAACGGAAATTCTGGATCCTCGCCGAGATCGGCAGCAAAGACGCGGACAAACTCGTCAAGCGGCTTGCCCGGAGTTCCTTCACTGATGGAACCAGTAACCATGTTGGCATCGACGACACGCAGCCAGATATCAAAGTGGGGTGGCTTCGGGCCAGCAAATGTCGGCGCGGCGAATGCACTGGTGAGCGATAGGACGATGAGAAAGCGAGAGATTGTTTGTGGCATATGGGTGACGCGCGGAATCTGACCGCGCGAGTCGGTGAATTGCGAAAGGGTGAAGACAGAGCGAAGTGAATTGAGGTGCGCAGTAGCGCCGCGGTGTTAGTCGCATGAACCCCATGAGCCAAGGATGATCGCGAGATCGGCCGGACCAACCGCGCCGTCGCTGTCGAGGTCAGCAGCGCCTCGTGATCCCCACGCGCCGAGCAGAGTCGCGAGATCGCTGGGGCCGACGATGCTGTCCGCATCGAGATCACCCGGACATACTGGTGCAAGCAGATGCGACGCGATCCACGTCATCGCGTCGTCCTGCGCTTCCTGTCCCATCTGGTAGTCGAACACCATCCAGAAGAGGTCCGACTCGAGCACACTCGGATCGGTTGAATACAGCGTCATGGGAAGCACGTAGATTCCAGGCACAGGCAGTGGCAACGTCGTATCCGAGATCGTGTACGAGAGGTGGCGGTGCCATCCGCCGTTGGCTTGCACCGCGAGGTCGAAGCCAGCGCTCGGTGCGGCACCGATGTTGACTTGCAGCGTGAGGAACTTGACGTTCAGTCGCTCAGTCGAAACGGGTGCGAGCGCTTCACCACTGAAGACGAGGAAACCTTCGGGCGCGTGAAATCCGACGCGCGTGCCGGGCGTGAACGTACTTGGCAAAGCGTCAAATCCTGGGTTTGCGGTGAACTGCGGGAAGCCAGAATCACCGAAATCGGCAGCGAAAATGCGTAGGTTCGCGACAATCTCCCCTTGATTGTCGATGCCGTTGGTTTGAATTTTCATCATGCCGTCTTCTGGCGCTCCAATCGGGAGAACCGACGGATTGATGTCGCCAGCGTGAGGCACTTCACCAGCGACGGCGGCGCATGAAAACGCCGCGGCGCTGAAATACACGAGCGTGAATCGGTGCATTGGATGTCCTTGTTAGGGCGCCGAAGCAGCAGCGCCGCCGACGTGTCGGTCGAACGTTGCACTCACTTCGGGGTTGAATCGGTTAATCAGATCGTTGACGTAGGTTTGGTTGAACTTCATGGTCGCTACGTGTCCGTCGAGGAAACTCCAGTTGCTTCGCGCGTCTCCCGACTTCGGAAAGCCGCCCGCAGCGGACGTCGACACCATCGTCGACGCGACCGCGGGTGCCTGTTCCAGCGGTCCCCATTCCTCTACGTGCACGTGATCGGCTCCAGCGTACTGCCCGGTCTCAGTCATCAGCAGCATGTGCACCGTTCCCGCAGGGGAGTTCACCGCGGAGAGACGGTCGTAGTAACGCGGTGGGTCGTACACCGCGGCGGTCGGCGAGAACTGATGCGTGAGGAAGTCATTCAGGCCGTACGACGTCGTCCGAAAATGGCCCGCCGTGGGCGGAACGGGCACGCCCGCGCCTCCCATGGAAGTCGGCCAATGCGGACTCGCGTCGAGCGGACTGCGAAGCGCGAACGAGTTGTCGTACCACGGCTTGAGCGTGGTCACGAACGACTCCTCGACGCCTTGATCCACGCCGCCGTGCGAAAGTCGCGCGTCGGCGAGCCAGCCGTTGTGATCGGTGGCATAGCCGAGCATCGCAGTCTGCAAGAGTCGCAGATTCGCCAGGTCGGCGGTGACATGCGCGGAGCGACGAAGATGTCCGAGAGCCGGAAGGAGTGTTGCGATGAACGCGGCGACGATCGCGATCACGACGAGCAGTTCAACCAACGTGAAAGCACGTTCGGGCTGGTCAGCCCTTCGAGTACTGTGAATCATGGATGTTGTTCCCGAGCGAACGCGGTAGCAGTGGCGCGCGAAGCGCCAGCGCGTTAAGAACGCCGTGCGAACGGAGATGAACTCGCGCGATGCCGTCGCACGTCACACGACCTGTGGGCCAAGGCGCGCGGCGACAAGCGAGAACTGGCTCAGAACGGGCGAAGCTCAGGCGATCGGCGGAGGCGGCCGCGCGGCCACGCATCGCAGCGGTTCAGGGTCCGCCACGACGTCGTCATCGACGACGACGACGCACGTCAGGATCCCGAGCGCGAGGATCGGTGCGTCGACAAATTGCGGCGCGCTTCCAGCGAGGGCAAGCGCGACGCAGGTGCCGCAGGTGCCCTCGTCGTGGTGGGTAGGTCCCTCGTCGCATGAATGATCGTGGGAGCAGGCGTTTTCCGCGCGAGCATTCGCACTGGCCGCGCGCAAGTGCGTCGTCTGCACGGCACCGCTCCCTAGCAGTAGGAACGCCAACACAGTCAGAACTGTGGCGAACGTACGGTAGGAATGAAGGGTGCGGCGGACCTGCACGTGTGAGCGAGCGTACTGGTGCCGCGAGGCGAAAGCAAGCCGCGACGGAGGTTCTTTCGGCGCGGCCGCTTACTTCAAGCCGGTTCGCGCAATCGAATCAAGCGGCATTCCGCGCGGCGCGAACCTGCATCGCAGGCGTGACCGCACGCGGGGCACTGGTCAGCTCGCAGACGGCGAGCGGACGCTAGCTCGCCTCCTGCAGCGTCGCGATGTCGACGGTGAACTCGTTCGGATCGTTGTCGCGCCCCGTGATGCGCGGCCCCTGATGCACGGCCGATGATGCACGGCCGATGTTGCACTGATTGTTAGCTCAGCGATTCACGATCTTCCACCCGGCGCTGAACGTTCCCATCGTCCCACCGGCCGTCTTGACGAGGCCATTCATGAGCCAGCCGTTGACTTCATTCGTGTTCGCGTTCGTCCAGACGAGGTCGCGCTTGCCGTCGCCGTTCAGGTCGGCACTCGCTATAAGGGACCACTCGAGGCCGATCTTTCCCATTTCGCCGCCAGACTTCTTTGCGGCACCGTCCATGAGCCAGCCATTCACCGTCCCAGCGCCCACATGGCGCCAAACCAGATCGTCCTTGCCATCTCCATCGAGATCGCCCGTTGCGTGAACTTGCCATTGAGACGGGACCGGCTGCGAGTTCTGCACCGGGCCCGCTACCTTCGAGAATCCGTCGAGTATCCAAGTCTGTACTGCGCCAGCGGCGCTCCGGAATGCAAGGTCGACGTTGCCGTCGCCGTCGAAGTCGCCGTTTCCGATGAATTCAAGATTCGCAGATTCTCCAATGACGTCACCATCAGTTCGCGTCACGCAGTTCATGAGCCACGCGCTGACCTTACCCGTTGGACCATTCCGCACAACAATGTCCGCCATCCGATCTCCATTGATGTCGCCGATGGCTAACACAGTCACCGCCTTCAGGAGCGGTGTTGCACCGATGATGGCCGATGACTTCACGACCTGCTGCCCCTTCATCAACCAGATTCGGAGCTCGCCGCTCGCCGTTCTCCACAGGATGTCACCGTACCCATCGCCGTTAAAGTCGCCCAAGCCCTGAGGGGACCACTGCGTTGATGTTGGCGCGAGTGAGAGCGGTCCGCCGCCGTCCTTGACGAGGCCGTTCATGAACCAGACAGACGCCTGCTTCAACGCCTTCTGATGAAAGACAATGTCTGAGCGCTTGTCGAGATTGACGCGATCCTTATTGAAAGCACCACGGTCGCGCAGCGCACAAGAGTGGTCGAAAGGCGCGGTCGCGATCGCGAAGTATGGGCCGCCAGTCGACAGCGCGCTCGCCTGACCGAATTGGTCGAAGCCCCAACCCACGACGGTGCCATCGGCTTTCAGCGCGATGGTGTGGAACGCGCCAGCAGCCACATCAATGCACGGCCCCAGATTTGGTGGCGGCGAACATTGGCCATAGTCATCCCAGCCCCAACAGACCACTGTGCCGTTCGACTTCAGCGCTACGGTGTGGTGGTTACCAAGGACGACTTTTGTGCAGCTCCCGAGGTTGCTCGGGACGTTACAGGGACCGCCGAGATTCGATCCCCAGCAGACGATGCTTCCGTTCCAGCGGAGGGCCGCCGAATGACTTTCGCCTGCGGCGACCTTGTAGCAAGGGCCCACGGTCGCTGGCGGTGTCGCTTCCCCGGACGTATTGAGCCCCCAGCCGTAGACGGTGCCGTGACTATCAATTCCTAAACTGTGGTTGTATCCCGCAGCGATGTCGATCGCGACACTGAGTTGGGGTGGGACGCCACACTGTCCAAATGTATTGTCTCCCCACGCGACGATTTCGCCCGCTGCGGTGAGCGCGAGCGCGTGACCGTCTCGGTTCGAGACCTTGATGACGTCGCTAAGCCCGGCTGGGACGTTGGCCGCGAGCTCCCCAGTCCCCCATGCAACGACTGTTCCGTCGTGGCGACGCCCGATGGCACAGTGCCACCCTAGCGAGACGTCGACAACCGTGCCGAGGTCGATCGGTACGTCTGTTCTCACACCCCATAAGAACGGCGTGCCGACTTTGACTTGAGCGCCAGCGGTAGAAGAAAGCGCCATCGAAGACGCGAGAGTGCACAGGGCGATTGAATGACGGCGTAGACGATTCGATCGGCGAAATTCGCTCATGGCGGTGCTCCTGTTGGTGCCGTGCACGGTTCAGCATGCTCATGAATCGGCAGCACACACACGAGCGAGGGACCGCTGGGGGCGTGACGGTCGGAAACGAACATTGTGCATGTTCGTTGGCGAACGACGCGTGGCGGTCTCGAATCAGCGACTGCTTTGAGCCACGATTGAGTGGGACAGCCGCGCGCTAAACGCGGACAGCGCGTCTAACAGTTTGTAGTGCCACGGTACGCACACCCAGATCTGCGGCCGCTCTAACAGGTTGCATATGACCCGCGCGCAACGCTCCGGTGAGATCGCGCGCTTTCGCACCTTGACGAACAGCTTCGTCATGCGGGGTTCTAAGAAGTACGGCGTGTCGACGATTCCGGGAAAGATGCAGCTAAATCGCACGCCCTTGGGTGCGAACTCCGCATCGAGGGTTTCGGTGAGCGCACGGAGCGCAGCCTTTGAGGCTGCGTAGCCACTGTGTCCCCATGGCCCCATCTTCGCCGACATCGATGAAACATTCACCACCGTTCCGCGACCGCGCTCAAGCATCGAGGGCAGGAATGCGCGGGTGAGCGAGAGTGGCGAAAAGTAGTTCACCTGCATGAGACGACGGTGATCGACGAGCGCATGCTCGAGGAACGGTTCATAGATTCCATATCCCGCGTTGTTGATGATGGCGTCGACAGGACCGTGCGTTGAAAGAATCGCGCTCGCGGCTGCGTCCGCGGCGGCAGGATCTGAAAGGTCGGTCACGACCGCAACGCTTGGCGCGTAGCTCGAGAGCTCCTTCGCGAGAGAATCCAAGAGGGGTCCGCGTCGCGCAAGAAGAAACGTGCCCCAGCCGCGACGTGCGAGCTCGTGCGCTACGGCCTTTCCGATTCCTGACGACGCTCCCGTCACAACCGCATGGGGACGTTCGTGATGGTTCACATGACGCTCGCGCTACTAGACGCGACTGTTAGACGCAACCGCGGACGAGCAGGAAGAGCAAGATGAGCGGAATGGGAATGCCGAGCGCCCAAAGAAGAATCGCGGGTCGCACTTTGCCCCAGCGCGGCTGTCGCGGTTGTCTGCGCCGCACGAGATAGTCCGATCGGGATGGAGACGTGTGGGTTAGGAGAGAATTGAGCACGGAGTTTCCTCTGATGGAGACGGCACGCAGAAAGTCGGTGCTCGCGACCAATCAATACCTCTCCCGACAATCCCATGCTCGCGAGACCGCCGAGTTGGCACGAGATTAGTGGGATCCCCTCAACGATCAGCCGCAGAAAACAAGATCGAGGCAGCATGGCTCGCCCGTTCGCTCATCACGGAACTCGACACACGCGCAGGTTCGTGCGCGACCGCTTTCACCAAATCGACGAGATGAGCTGAGCCGCGTCCTAGCAACGCAAAGTGAACGGGTTTCCGCTGCACCGTTCGAAAGTCTGGAGAGACGCACCGGCACGGAGCAACCGTGACGACGGCGATGACTTACATCGCGATCGCGGAGCATCTCGACGCCAACAGCGCGGACTGGATGAAGCAAGTCAACGACTAGGAGTGCGGAACGGAGTGGTGCACGGATGTGCTCCACAAGATCGGCACTGTGCCTGAGCAAGCGCGAGTCCTTACCCGGTCCAAACACGCCGCTCACATGGTCAGGGTCTCATCGCGACCCGATCGCGATTCCAACTGCGGTCGTTCCGCCAGCGGTCGTTTCGATCCCCTGCACGTCCCTTCGAGGAGAAGTTCATGTCCGTACCGGTTGTCGCTTCCGTCGCCTGCGGCCTCGCCGCGGTTCTCGCATCCACGTCGTTCGCTCAGGTCGCCTTTACCGGCTCATACACACAAGACTTCAACGGCCTCGGCCAGACCGGCGCGCAGACTCTCGCGGGCAAAGGGCCGCACGCGATCCAGGGTGTGCTCGGCGCCACCGGCGTGCTCGGTTGGTACGGCGCCAACTTCCTTGGCAGTAGCGCGAACACCGAGTTCAAGGCTCACAATGGCAGCTTGGCGGGCAGCGCTGGCCGGGGTGTAATCTCCTTCGGCGCGAACAGTTCGAGTGATCGCGCGCTCGGGGCGCTTCCGACGAGCAATCAGATCTCGTCTATTGGACTGGTACTAACGAACAACACATTGGAGACCTTCGTGTCGCTCGACATTGCCTACACCGGCGAGCAGTGGCGAGCCGGCGAAGCCAATCTGCCCAACGTCCTCACCTTCGCTTACGGATTCGGCACCTCGCTCGAAGCCGCCACAACCACCATCGCCGGACTGAGTTTCACCGCACCGAATCTAACCGGTGGCGAGGTCGCGATTGACGGGAACGCTCCAGAGAATCAAACTGCGTTCACTGACGTGCTCCGAGGACTCTCGTGGCGCCCGGGCCAGTCGATCGTTCTCCGCTGGAACGCGACCGAACTGTCAGGCCAGGACAACGGCCTCGGCATTGACGACCTCGTCCTCTCTGCCACGCCGGGCATCACTGTGTTTGATCTCGCCGACTACGAACTCGTTGCGACCTTTCCGTTGCCCAACCCCGCTGCGCTTGAGGCCTCGGGGGTCACATACAACCTAGCGACCGGCACGCTGTTCGTGATCGGCGACGAGGGTTTGGCGATGGTCGAGGTGACGACAGAAGGACAGTTTGTTAGTCAGATGGCGCTGACTGGATTTGAGGACACCGAAGGCATCACCGCAATCGGCGGCGGACAGTTCGTGGTTGCCGAAGAACGCATCCAAGATGTGTACCTCCTGAACTATGTGGCTGGCGGCACGGTCGACCGGAGCGCGTTGCCGACGGTCTCTCTCGGCGGCACGGTGGGCAATTCGGGCCTCGAGGGCGTCAGCTTTGACCCGATCTCCGGCGACTACGTCACGGTCAAGGAGAAGAACCCGCAGGGGGTTTCTCTCGCCACAATCGACTGGGCGCTCGTCCAATGCTCGACCACTCCGTTGTTCACACCAGCGCTCGGCGTGCTTGATCTTTCCGACGTGCAGACGCTGACGACGGTGCCGAGTCTGGTCGGCACTGCGGATCAAGATCAACTCATCATCCTGAGCCAAGAGTCGGCCAAGTTGCTTGAAGTGACTCGCACTGGCGAGGTGCTCAGCAGCTTCGATCTCTCCGCGATCGCCGGCGACGCTGAGGGAGTCACGATCGGACCGGACGGAACGATCTACGTTGTCGGCGAGACGCCCGCGCTCTACGTGCTGAAGCCGATCGCCGCCCGGGCATGCCCCGCCGACCTCAATGGCGACGACCTCGTGAACGGCGCTGACCTCGCGATCTTGCTTGGTGCGTGGGGCCCATGCGTCGGATGCGCTGCGGATGTCGATGGGAACGGCGACGTGAATGGCGCAGATCTGGCCATCGTCCTCGGCGCATGGGGCGGCTGCCCGCGCTGACGCGCCGATGTTGAGCAGCGTCGGTTGAGGCGTAGCGGCCGACTCGCTCGGCCGCTACAGGCGCCAAGTGGGGCTTTAGAGCATCTGCGGGAACACTGCCAGCTGGCTACTACGTTGAGTGCCGGTCTCGACGGACGGTCCGCCTGCGATCGTCGAGCGGGTGGAGTGGAAGTGCTGCGACGCAGCGCGATCGAACTCAGCCCGCGCGTTCCACTGTCCGTGACAGCTGCGCGCCAACCTGGGGACCGATGCGGTCAGACGCCGGCATTGGCACTACGAAGACGACTTCTCCACGCGGCGCTTCCACGAGCAGTGCATTGCACTCCGAGCGCTCGCGATCAAGCACGCGAATGAGATGCAGCTCTCCGTTTCCTCGGCAGGTCCAGCGCTCGGTCTTTCCGCGACTGCCGAGGGCGTCGCTTACGAGGCGCCACGTGTGAGCTTCTGGTGAGTTCGCGCGATTGCCCGGCACCAGCGCCAGGAACGAATATAGCGCACGGTCATCGCGGCGACGAGTGATCGCCTGCACGGCTGCAACCATTGGCGTGGGTTCAATGCGGCGCGACTCGTGGCACCAGTCGTCGGGCCGCGCGAGCATGGGACAAGGGCGATCGTGCGGACACGGTCCGACGACGTGCATGCCGCCCGCCACGAGCAGGCGATCGCGCAGTCGCTGCAACGCGCGGGTCGTTGTTTTGAGCGCTGGCTCGATCACCGCGACGGGCACGCCGCGCGACCAGCGCAGCAGCACCTCGAACGACTCGGCGTCGTACTCGCCGTCGCGAGCTAACCGCTCGTTGAATGCGGTCTGGCAGAGGACGAGGTCGCACGTCGGTGGCAGTGGAACCTGAAACGCATCGGCGCACACCGTGCTGAGTGTGACGTCGATCCCCGCTAGCTCGGCAGCCTTGGCGACGACGCGGGTCCAGATCGCGAGCACGGCAGCTGAGTGATCGATGCCGGTGAGCGAGAACGGTCCGCGCTGTCCGCGTTTCGCACACCAGTCGAGATAGCCGACGCTCGTGGCTCCGACGCCGCATCCAACGTCGACGATGGTTCGGGCAGTGGCGAACGACGGGTCGCGCCGTGCGCACTCATCGAGCACTAATCCGACCTTCGGCGCATCGGACGCAAGAAAATAGAGCAGCTTCGCGCCGAGATGCTCGCGGTCACCTTGACGCCGCGCGAGTACGCCACGTTCGACGGTGTAGAGGTCAGACAGCTCCACAACCCACTCAGCGACGGTCGCGACGCGGGCCGCTGGCACGAGGTCTCCCGACCACAACCATACTTCCAGCGCTGCTAAGAGAGAGCGGCTCACGGTGCTACCAATATGGACCGGCATCCAGAGCGCGACGAACTCGCGCTGACGGTTGAAAACGCACTTGGAGGGACTTGAACCCCCGACCCTCGGTTTCGAAGACCGATGCTCTATCCAACTGAGCTACAAGTGCTAGGACCGGAATCATACGGGATGGAACCGCAGAATCGCCGCCGAAATCGACGGGCACGGAACCCGATCCGCGGACAGACTCGGCCGTATCCTGCCGTTATGTCCGCCACCGCCACGTCGCCGTCACTCGCGCCCGCCACCACGCTTATGGCTGGCAAGCGCGGGCTCATCGTCGGTATCGCCAACGATCATTCGTACGCGTACTTCATCGCTGAAAGCCTCCGCAAACACGGGGCTGAGTGCCTCTTCACCCACTTGCCAGGCGAAAAGATGGAGCGCCGCTGTCGCAAGGCAGTCGAGCAACTTGGCGTCGCCGATCCGTGGCTCGTGCCGATGGACGCGGGGAGCGACGAAGATCTCGACCGCGTGTTTGACCAAGTGAAGCGCGACTTCGGGACGATCGACTTTCTCGTTCACTCAATCGCATTCGCCGACAAGGACTGGCTGCGCGAGGGTGCGTTCACCGCCACGCCGCGGCTGGTGTTCACGCAAGCCATGGACATCAGTGCGTACACGTATGCCGCAATGGCAAATCGCGCGGCACCACTGATGGCGAACGGCGGTTCGATGTTAGCTCTGTCGTATTACGGCTCGGAGAAAGCCGTACCGGGCTACAACGTCATGGGCGTCGCGAAGGCGGCGCTCGAAGCGACCATGCGATATCTCGCACTCGAGCTCGGACAGAAAGCGATCCGAGTCAACACGATTTCGGGTGGCCCGCTGCGGACCATGAGTGCGCTCGCCGTAGGTGGATTTAGCGACATTCTGGGTTGGGTCGAGAAGAAGGCGCCGCTGAGGCGCAACGTCACCGGCGCCGACGTCGGCGATACAGCGCTCTGGCTTCTGAGCGACCTCTCGAAGGGTGTAACGGGCCAGAACATCTACGTCGACGCGGGGTATTCGATCGTCGGACTGTGAACGGAGTCGATGTCCCGCGCCCCGGAACTGGACTTCGCATGCGACGACAGAACAACCGACTTCGGACCGAATCTCGCCGTTTATTCGTTCCGCCTATCTGTTCACTGCTCGCGCTGACTGTGCTCGCGGGTTGCCGGAGTACAGCGACACAGACGCAGATGCTCGTGCCGGGAACGAACGGTCGCGCCGACACGATCGTGGCACTCGAGCCAGGCTGGGCGCAGCGCGCGGTGCGAGCGCTGCGTGATTCCCCTGGCTGCCTCGGTGTTGAAGCATCACAGTTGTCGGGTAACCGCGCCGCGATTTTTGCGATGTTTAGGGACAAGGCCTCGGCTGTGACGTGGTATCGAGGCGAGGTGCATCAATCGCTCGTCGACAAGGTGCGTTTCTACCGCGATCATGAGCACGGTCCGCTCTCCGGCGTCGCGGACGGCACCGGTCCGATCCTCGCCATCGCGACGCTCTCGCGGCGTGCGGCGGCCGACGGTGACACGCCGCCGTATGTTCTCCTCAGCGTGGAACTCTTCACGCCGCTGGAAGGTGGCGTGAGCTTTGGTGGCGCGTCGTTCTTGCCAAAATAGGGGAAGAAACTCGCGCTGGGCCTGACTTCTCGAGGCTGGGTACACGTCGCTCCTCCGGCGAGTCTCAATCGTCATCGCGGCCGGACACGGGACACACGACGAGAGTGTGCTCGAGCGTGAGCCATCCGACATGTGAAGACTGGGCAAGCCAGTCGCGAAGTGCGAGGAGGCCCCTTGCTCGCAAAGGTTCACTTGTCGGATGTCTGAGTTCGGCCAACACGGGACACACGACCAGCGACTAACGAAGCACGCAGAAGCAAGGATCGATGCCAACTGCGTGTTTTCGAGTTGGGCGGTACGCGGCGCAAAGCATCGATGAGCGCTGGCGAGAAGCTAACACTCGTTGGAAATCGAGACGACTGAGCCCGCCGTCGGCGTGGAGCGGCAGCGTGAGATCATCAACGTGCGGGCCGTCAGACAGCTAGGTGCTGCTCGCCTCCGCGCCGAGCGGATTCACCAGCGCCCTCGACAGACGATCCTTGAGTGACGTCGTGCTCACACGCGTCTCCGCTAAAAGACGCATGCACTGCGCGAGCCACACGGACTCGCCCGATGCACCGAGCATGACGATAACCCCGTCGATGCCAACACGGTTCTTCGGCAGCTCGACGCGAGTGCCAACCCCGGGCACGAGCACGCTCGGTCGCGGATCGACCTCAGGGCGTTTCCGGCCGACGCCTGCGTCGACGCAGGATTCCAGCTGCGGATGGTGCAGTCCGGCGACGAGCCTCTCGACTGGAAACCCCTTCGGGGAGTCGGGCACGGCGCGATGGAGATACGGGTCCGTCGGGGCGGAGCATTTCGAGTCGTCTACGTTGCCAAGTTTGCTGACGCGGTATACGTGCTTCACTGCTTCGGAAAGAAGACCGAGAAAACGAGCCGGACCGATATCGACCTAGTGATACGCCGATACGGCGAGATGATGGCGCTATGGAAAACCGAGGAATCCTGACAATGAGTGCGCGACGCAAGCAGACAGACCACAACGTGTTTCTCGACCTTGGCCGCACGCCGCACGAGGCAGAGAACCTTCGCGCACGCGCCGACCTCATGATCGAGCTGATTCAAATCATCCGCGGCCGGAAGCTGACTCAGGCGGCGGCGGCAAAGCTCGTCGGCGTGAGCCAGCCCGCATGAGCGACCTGATGACGGGAAAGATAGGCCGATTCAGCATCGACGCGCTTGTCGAGATGCTGACTCGCGCCGGTCGTCGGGTTGAGTTCGCGACGAAGGCTGCCCGGCGGGTCGCCTAACGACCATTGAGCTGTGCTGCACGCGACGTGCGTGCAGCCGAGGCGTAGGTCTCGCGACAATCATAACGCACGCACGCCGCAAATCAGCACACGCGAGTTGCTAGGTTGCCGCCCTTGTACGCGCAGGCCGCGCCCCGACCACCGCGAGATACGGACCCGCGCCGAGGAACTGCGAGCCCTCCGGCGAGCGCGGCGTGCCCGCGTTGCCGCCCGACCCCGACGATCGCACGAAAGTTCCCGAGATCTGACCGCCTCGCGTTGGCGTCTGGCCATGCCGAGCCGATAGACTCGACGCGACAAGAGACTACCCCATGGAATTCACGATCGAAACAGAATCGGAAGACGACGGGCGCTGGATCGCCGAGGTGCCGACGCTCTCCGGAGTGATGGCAGACGGCGCGACCCGCGACGAGGCTCGCTTTCGCGTACACGCGCTGGCGCTGCGCGTGGTCGCCGAGCGACTCGAGCACGGCGAAGGCGGATCCGAGTTTCTCACAATCGTGTTCCGTGCCGCATGAGCGACTGGCGAAGCTCACGGGCGCGACGGATCTTGGCGGCGCTGCTACGCATCGGCTGGCGCGAGAAGCGATCGTCGGGATCCCCCGGACTCTGGCTCGCGATGGCTGGCCGGACTACGTGTTCGCGTTCCATGACAGCGAAGAGATCGGCCCGAAGATGCTCGCGAGAATCAGCAAGCGCACCGGGCTGACGCCGGAAGAACTCTGACTCGGATCGGGCAACCTAACGACCATTGAGCTATGCCGCACGCACGTGCGGCCGAGGCTGAAGGCCTCGCGACAATAGTAACCCGCACGTGCGTGTCGGCTTGAGCGAATTGTTAGACAGTGCCTTTCCGGAGCGGTTGCCACTTCATCGCGAGCTGCCGGCCACTGCTCGCGCAATCGCGGAGATAGAGGTTGATTAGGCTCTGGTACGGCAGCGCGGTCTTCTCCGCGAGGCGCTTGAAGTACTCGATCGTGCCATGGTCCAAGCGGATCGTGATGGATCGCTTGAGTCGCTTGGCGTAGGGATTCCGCTTTGCCCGGGAGAAGTCGTAGTCGCTCTTCATGGCGCGTTCCTTTCGGTGTACTGGCGGCGCTCGTGCCGATTCGCGCGGCGAGCCGAGATGATTCGGACGACATCGTCGTACTCCCGATGAGTGTGGACGACGACCAGGAGACGGACCGAAGGACCCAGCCCGAGGAGGACGAACCGGTCCTCGTCCCCGGACTGCTCAGAGTCGGCCATGAACAGCGCGAATTCGTCGGCGAACACCATGCTCGCCTCGTCGAAGGTCACGCCATGCTTGCCCTTGTTCGCCGCGGCTTTGCGCGGATCCCATTCGAAGCGGAGTTCGGCCACGGCGTTAGTGTACCTACGACGTAGTGACACTGCAACGCCACAGTTTTGGCCGCCGACGCCTTGGGCCGCCTAACGATTTGCGAGCTGTGCTGAGGCCACGACGGCGGCCGCAGGAAGCGAAGCCTCCGGAGGTCGCCTGACGGCCGCCGCCGCGGCCGTCAGAACTAGCGAACTGTTAGGAAGTTTCGGGGCTGGCTCGCGCAATTGGAATGACACTCTCGATTTCTCCAACGCCAGGAGACTTTGGCGGACCAAGCTTAGGAACAATTGATTCCAGCCAAACAAGGATCGCCGAAACGTTGACCAAGAGCTGCAGTAGGCGATCGAACGTGAGCGGGCCGGTTTTGGCTACGAGCTTGCCCTCATGAACGAATATGTTGCGATACTCGTACGGTTCGGAGAACGCTTGCACAACTTGGGGTCTGACTTAAGCCCTTTCCCCGCAAGAATCGCGAGAAGCGAGTCGAGGTACTCGCGCAGCGATGGTTCCCGCCTGTAGTCCCCACCGCGATCTTGAATCCAAGGCCATAGATCAGGCGGTTGCATTCGCTCGGCAGCGATCGCGGAAACGACGGCGTGAACCGCCGTCTCGATGGCGCTAGCTGCCAACACAACCGCTGGCCCTAGGTGTGAGTTGAGCGACTGGGCATCGAGAAACAGCGTTCGCCAAGGGGCTGACTGGAAGTTGGGACCCAGTTCTTGGCAACGAACCAACAGTTGGGGCCGAACCGACCAGAGCGCGATATTGCAGCCGGCCCCGCCAGCTCCTCGGATGAGTGCCGGATCCATGACGAGCTCGCTTCCATCATCAGCTCGGTACTCAAGAGTCCAGAACTCCACGCTTCCCAACGGACGAACCTGCGGAAGATTGGTCAAGGCGCCATTCGTTCGATCCAAGTGTTCAGTGCAATTAGTGCGGCTGATTGAGGAGGATCGTTTGATTGTCGTGATTCAATGATGGACTTCTGCCGGTCGAAGGCCCGTCGCCGAAAGTGCACCTCAATCGCATTGGCATGGACTGCTGGCACGCCGTCAATTCGAAAAGATGGATCCGCGCTCGGGTCCGACACTAGCGCCATTGCGGCTGCGGCGCGCTCCAAGATGGGCATGCTCGGATCTCCTGCTCGTGTGCCCGCGACGACGCACGGTGAGTGGATTGTCACCTCGCAGTCGTTCCAAGACTGGGTTAGCAAGGGCATTTCCGCCTTGTGAGGCACCGGGATCGTGAACGGAAGCAGGAGTCGGAATTTCGCGATCATTCGAGAAGCTGCCTAACGATCCTGAGCTTTGCCGCACGCACGTGCGGCCGAGGCGTAAGCGTCGCGCAGAATGTACATCACGCGCGTGTCGGCATGAGCGATGGGTTAGGCCTTGCTGGACAGCTGTCCGCATTCCGGGCATGTGGAGTGCCTTGCAAGGACGTACCCGCAGTTGGGACACAGGCCAGCACGTCCACGAAGCATGCGACGGAGGCGGAGCGGTGCGAAGACCAGCAACCACCTGACGGACGCCCATACGAGCACGTCTGCCAGAAATCCCGGCCAAACGGGACGGATCGGAAGCATGAGTCGGAGGAACCCCTTCCATTGTGGGGCGGGATGAGCGCTGATCTGCCATCCGCCTTCGACAGTGCGTTTGACGACTCGCTCGACTCGAATCACATAGCCGAGAGCTGCAGACGGCCATCCAGCTCGCGATTCGACGGTGAACAGCAGCTGGTCGGACTTTGGAGGGTTGGCAATGTGCGACCACGGAGCGATGTCCGAGGGATTTGCTTGCCCTCGCGATGCAACGAACGCACGGTCAGCGACGGAATCGCCGGTCGCGAAAAGGCTGCCTTGGGGCGGAGGCACGACCATGGATTCGCGGAACACTGCCGCCGCGAAGACCGTCTCGCGCCCAAGCGACTGCTAGCGAGAAATGGCCCACATCGGCGCGTTGTGCCCAGTGTTGGCGTGTAGCACAGACGAACGAGTTGGACCCGCGAGCGAGGTGAAGGCCCAAGCGAGCGCCACGGTGACGGCCACGCCATTGACGTCGCAGATGAGAAGCGCTTTGAAGGTTTTTCGCGGCTGCACCGGGTGTGTCCAGTATGAGGCACCATGCCGTAGGCATCGCAAGCAGTATAACCCGCACGGGCATATCGGCATGAGCGAAGTGTTCGGCGAGCGCGGATCGACTTCTGCCGCATTCCGGGCAGGTCTGAGATCCGCCCAACAGATGTCCACAAGCGACGCATTGGTCACGCCGCTGGCGAATTCCCCGCCGCGCGACAAGGGGCAACTGTATTAACAGGAGCAGCGGGACCGCGATGGATGCGGAGCTGATGGCAAGTGAGATCCAGATCGGAAGAATTGGCAATGCGGCTCTATCGTCAAGCTTGAATAACCAGCCGGACGGTACCGGAACCTCCAAGCAACCTCGAGTTTGACTCGCCTCGTTCCGAGGGTCTGGTCCGTCGGCGACCACTTCGTACATGGAGAGCACCGCGATTGGCCATCCGAAAATCTCCTCACGGATGTAGATGTTGTGTGGGTAGCTCGAGAAGGGGTCGTTGTTGGCGTAGAAGTCGGGGTTGTCGGTGAGACCGAGGTACTTCTCGCAAGCGCCCCAGCAGTGCGCCTGACCCGCATCCGAAACCTGGAGTTGATCGCGGGCGGCATTTGGGATCGCCATCGCAGCGGTCGTCGACTCGACGGCGATAGTGCGCAGTCGAATTCGATCTCGCATGCTGAGGGTGCGGCGACTGCTCAAGTAGAGGTCTCCCAGTCCGTTCCGCGTTTGGGAGAGTACGGCGGCCGCGACCGCAGTCATCAGCGATGCAAAGAAGCCAAGTCCAAGGCAGACAAGCAGCACAACAGGCCACGACGCCGATCTGTGTTTTCCCTAGGCACTGGGTCGCTCCGCCCAACTCTCAACTATTCCGTCCGGAGTTTCTGGAAAGTGCGGTCGGCAGAAATCGGCACTATGAGTGACGCGAGAACCGTAAGTCGCGAAGGTATCACGGAATCCAGATGGGGGAAGAGGCTGTGTCCGATTTATGCGGCGGGCGATGCGCCAAAATCGCGGCATAGCTCGGTCGCCCGCTTTCTACTGGGACTAGCCCTTGCCAGCTTGTTGACTCGTCTGCCTCGACCTCAGTCCGGATTCCGGCACCTCGGGCGCCGTCGGGTGCCGCCAGCGCAGCGCCTAGCAGTCCGCAGATCGCACTTTCACCGCGATATGTCACGACCCGCCGCGTCGGTTGCTCCGCTCGTCGGGGTTGGCGCCTCGTCCAAGCGGGGATCTCACATCTGTCACATCGTCGATTCGTTTATCGCGAGCGCCGGACTCCTTCGAAATCTTACGCGGACAGCCGGTCGAGCGGGCTGACTACTCCATGCCCACCGCGGTTCAGGACATGTGTATAGATCGAGGTGGTCGAGGCATCATTGTGGCCTAACAGCTCCTGCACGGTCCGAACGTCATATCCCGCCTCAAAGAGGTGCGTCGCGAATGAGTGGCGCAACGTATGCGGTGTCGCGGGTTTCGCAATGCGTGTGCGGCGCACCGCGTCTCTCATTGCTCGCTGAATCAAGCTTGCATCGAGCATGGTCACGCGATCCTTCGCGCCTTTTCCATCGCGGATACGGATCTCAGCATGATCGATGTCGATGTCCTTGACGCGCAACGTCAAGGCCTCGAAGAGGTGCATTCCAGTGCCATAGAGAAGTTCACACACCAACTGCGGAACGTCGTCCATAGCGCTGAGCAACTCTTGGACCTCACGGACAGTCAAGACGATCGGCAGCCGCTTGGGTCGCCTCGCGCGCACGATCTCTTTGATCTGGAGGAGCGGCTTCTTCAGCACGTCGCGATAGAGGAAGAGCACCGCGCACAGCGCCTGATGCTGAGTCGAACTGGCGACATCATGCTCCGTCGCGAGGCGTGACAGGAATTGCTGCACCTCGTGCTCTGCGAGTGTCACCGGATGTCGTCGGTCGTGGAACACGAGGTATCGCCTGATCCATCCCAGATACGCCGACCTCGTGTTCGGACTCAGATGTCGCGCCGCCATGAGCTCGACGATCGCTGAATAGAGCGTCGGCGTGTCCGTACCCGGTACCAGCGGAAGAGGCATCGGCCCGCTCCGCCCACTTCCGTCGTGGAAATTCTGTTGCGACTTATAGCTCCCACCTCCGACGCGAGAGCCTATAGCCATGAAGACTCCGCACCGAAAATCGCGGCCGAAGTCTGCCCCGTGGAAATTCCCCCGCGCCGCGAAATTCGCTGTGGAGCAGCCGACACCCAATTCGCAAGCGAACGGGTGATGCCACTGTGCTTCTCGGCGTTCGTCGCCAGCGCCGCGCGACGATGAAACCAAATCCATCGCCAAATCCATTGCCAAATCCATTGAATGCAAAACGCATCGACCCGCGTCTCTCGTTATGCACTCAGCAGGCGCTCGTCGAAAATCCACGGCCGCGGACTTTCGATGTCAGCCTGCGGCACAAGGCGTTCGCGCATCAGCGCCGCGAGTTCGACGAGACCCTCGCCAGTTGTCGCGCATACCTCGATATCAGCGGCAGGTGACGGAAGCGTGCGCCCGGCCTTCAAGTCTCGTTTTGTTAGGACGCGCAGATCGGGCGCGCGTCCGAGATCGGGCCACGAGGCAGCCTTGCCACTCGAAGGATCGGCGGGCTCCGCGACGGCGATGACAAGATCAGCGCCCGCGATGACGCTGCGTGCAAGTTCAATCGCTGCTCGCTCGATTGGGTCGCTTGTCTCGCGTATGCCTGGCGTGTCGAACCAGTCGACCACGAGACCGGCGACATCGATTCGCGCCGCGACGTAATCGCGCGTCGTGCCCGCTTCGGGACTCGTGATCGCGATGGTGCTTCCGACGAGTGCATTACTCAGCGTGCTCTTGCCCGCATTCGGAAGACCGACAACCGCAACGCGCGGCGGCACGAGCAATCGGCGCAGGCGCAGTGAGCGCGGCCGATCTTCATCGTTTGGCGGATTTATCTGCCACACGGTGGATTGCTGGAGCAAGAGTGACACGGCGAGCGGGCTTGCCGCTCGTGTGAGCGCAGCGAGCGCGTGTGCTTCGATCCGATCAGCGGCTTCTGGGAACACCTCAAGCGGGTCGATGTTTGACGCATCTTCAAGCCAGCCAATCGCATGGGCCGCGAGCCAATCGCGCAGCCGCGCGAGGACACGCTCGCCGCCGTGCGGGCAGAGTTGCGCGCGATCTTCTGAGAGCAGCGCCACGATCCCGTCGTCGAAGTCGCCGAACCGCCGATGGGAAACGCTCGCAATGGCGGGCGACGAGCGCGGATAGAGCCGACTCAATCCAGCGCGCACGTCGCCTATGAGGTCGACAACGGCTATAGCCCCCGGGCCGCGCGGCGTCGAGAGAACCGCAAAGCAGTCGGGGTCTGCAACAAGATGCTCGGTTGAATCGGTCATTCGTCGTCGCGCGGAGAGGCGTCGTCTTCGCTGTCACTCGCACTGCCGCTCGCGGGGCCTCGCTCAAGCGAGCCATCAGTCAGTGCGTAGCGCACTGCGACAGCCATCCCTTGCAGTGTGAGGTCGGGCACGATGCGATCGACGAGTTCGTCGTTCGCGAAGAGCACTTCGGCGTCGCCACCAGTAGCAATGACCGGAGGAAATGCGCCGTAGCTCTCGGCGTAGCGTTCGACGAGTCGCCAGACCAGTCCGCGCACGCCCTCAAAGACTCCGCGCAACATCGCCTCACTCGTGTTGCGGCCGAAAGCGTCGGCGGTGGGGCGGCGGAACTCGATGAGCGGAAGCGCGTCGGTGTGCTCGTGCAGCGCCGTCAACTGGAGACGGACGCCAGGTGCGATCGCGCCGCCTTGAAACGTGCCAGCTCCGTCGATGAAGTCGACCGTGACGGCGGTCCCGGCGTCGACGATCACGCACGCCTGCTTCATGCGGTCCCACGCCGCCGCGGCATTGAGCAAGCGGTCCGCGCCGACGATCGTCTCGGGATCGAGGGCCTCGCCGATCGGCACTGGAATGTCATCCCCGATGCGATAGACGTCGACACCGAGCTGATCTTCGAGCATCGAGACCAGTGAGGACGAAACCTTCTCATTCACGCTGGCCAGTGCGATCGCTGCGTTTCCGTCAGCACGGAGGTCGTTCCACATGCGCGTGACGTCACTCAGAATTGCCGCGAGATCGGTGGTGGAGAACCGGTGGCTTTCCTCGAGTTTGTCGTCGACGAAACGACCGAGCTGAACGCGAGTGTTACCTACTTGAAGTGCGAGGAGTGATGGAGCATTCATGCGTGGGTCCGAGGGACTGGGGTTAGTTGGAGAGGCGAGCTCGGCGCGAGTCCCGCTGCTGCTTCGGTTCCGGTCGCGCGGGCGATGCGTTGGCGCAGAGCTGCAAAGAGCGAGCGGGCGGCGCGACCAGGCGCTCCATCGCCAATCTTGTCGCCGTCGATTTCGACGACAGCACTCACAAGACGACGGCTTGATGTAATCACCACCTCGTCGGCGCTTCGAAGTTCTGAAAGCGACAACGGTCGCACTCGCGCTTGGAGACCGGCATCGGCCGCGGACTCGATGACTTCCATTCGAGTCACGCCATGCAGAATCGGTGGATCGTCGTCGACCGGTGGCGTGATCAATTCGTCGCCTCTGACTATAAACACGTTGGTATACGCGCCCTCGGAGACCATACCTTCCCGATGCAAGATTGCTTCACTCGCTCCGTGTTCGTCGGCGTCGAGCAGCGCGAGGATGTTGCCCATAAGGCTCAGCGTTTTGATCTGGCACAGCGACCAGCGCAGATCCTCGCGCACGACGGCACGCACCGAAGCAGGTTCGGTGAAGCGTTCGATCGGCTCGCACGCGGTCGCGCTCGCGAAGACCGTGGGAACGAGCGAACCGACCGGAATGTGCGAACGGGCGGTCCCGGCACCGCGGGTCACTTGAAGGTAAACCGCTGCGTCATCGAGGTCGTTCGCATCGAGAATCGCTTCGCAGATGCTTGGCAAGCTGCCAGCGTCGAACCCGGAAATCCGCGCGAGCGCCAGACTCCGACGGAGTCGCACGATGTGAAGATCCATCCCAACGCCAAATCGCCGCTGGCCGACGGATGGGCCGCAACGAAAGAAGCGGACGAGCTCGTAAATGCCGTCGCCAAAAAGAAATCCACGATCGAAGACGCTCACCGTGGCTGAGCGCTCATCGACGAGCTTTCCGTTGAGCCAAACCTGCCGCGATTCAGGCATCGGCGGAGTATACGGAACCCTAACGATTTGCTCGCGCCGCCTCGATGAAGGCGCGCACTCGCGCGGGATCGATTGGGTTGTCCCAGCGTCCACCGCGTTTGGTGTCACTTCCCACGATGACGGCGTCGGCATGATCGAGCAGCGTCGCAACCGTGGCCGACGTCGCGCCGCTGCCCACGACGATCGGAATACCGCAGCCACGCCGCGCTGCGTCGAGATCACCAATCGCCGTGGGCTGGCCTGTCGCGGCGCCCGTCATCACGATCGCGCTCGCACCAAAGAACTCCGCAGCTGCGGCGTTTTCGGCGACTGAAATGTCGGCGGTAATCGCGTGCGCTGAGTGCTTCTTCTTGACGTCCGCAATGACGGCGATGTGGTCGGCACCGATCGCGCGGCGGTAGCGGAGGAGGGGACCAGCGTCGGCATCGGCGATGAGCCCTTCATCGGCGACTGACGCGAAAACGAAGCCTTCGGCGCGGACGAACTGGAGATCCGCTGCGAGTGCGATCGCCAGAGCGGCATGGTTGGCACCAGCCAGAACCTGAACGCCAATCGGGATCCCGGCTGCCTCGCGCACGGCGCACGCCACGCGCGTCATGGCCGCGACAATCTCGGGGCCTACATCGCGCCTGAGATACGGCACGTCGTGCATGTTCTCGAGAATGATGGCGTCGAAACCCGCCTCGGCGAGCGCGACTGCCTCAGCTCGCGCGTGCGCGGCGATCGCGGCCACCGACTCGCTCGCTCGCGAGGTTCCGGGCAGCGCGCGGACATGAACCATGCCGACCAGCGCGCGGTGGCGTCCGAAGAGTGAGACCGTGTGTTCCGAAGCAGACATCGTCGCGCGAGTCTATCAATAGGAACCCCGGCAATAGGAGCTCCGGCGAATCTGAGCCCGACGGGGGGGCGGCAACCAACCGGCGGTGGAGCGAGGCACTGGGCGGTACGCTGCTCCGCCCATGGCGCGGATCCTCAAAGATCTCGTGTTGGTCGTCACCGGTGCAAGCTCAGGAATCGGGCGTGCGACTGCGCTCGTGGCCGCACGCGCTGGCATGGACGTTGTCGTTTCTGGGCGGCGCGCGGAACGACTTCAGCGCGTTGTCGAAGAAATCCATGCGATTGGACGGCGCGCGGTCGCTGTCGAGGGCGATGTCGCCGAGCCAGGATTTTCGTCGCGGCTGCTGGACCAGGCCGAACGCGCGATGGGCCGATTTGACGTCGTCTTCGCGAACGCCGGCTACGGTGCCGAACGCCGCGTGCTCGACTTCTCCGACGCTGAGTTACGGCGAATGTTTGAGGTGAACTTCTTCTCGGCGACGGAACTCGTCTCTGAGGCAGCGCGGCGCATGATTGTTCGTCGGACTAGCGGGCACGTCTTGATGTGCAGCTCGTGCGTCGCTCGATTCACGCTTCCGGGCTACGGTCCGTACGCGGCGACGAAAGCGGCCCAAGCCATGATCGGGCGATCGATGCGCTACGAACTTCGAGAGCATGGGATCGAAGTCTCAACCGTTCATCCGGTCGCGACCTCGACTGAGTTTTTTGAAGTTGCCGTGCGCGGGGAGGGAACCAATGGGGCCTCGGCGCGAGGCGCGAACGGTACCAAGGGGGGCACTGGCACTCCGACCACTGCGGGACACGTCCCGAGCTTCATCGTGCAGTCGCCCGAGCGCGTGGCGCGAGCTGTGATCGCGTGCCTCCGCCGCCCGCGCGCCGAAGTGTGGACGTCGTTCCCCGCTCGCGTCGGTGCCGGACTTTTCACGACGTTTCCGTGGCTCGCTGACTTCTTCCTCGAGCCGCAGTTGAAACACCTGCCTCCAACTCGAGGACAGTCGGCCGAGCGGTGACGCGGGGTTCGTGACGCGTTGAAACGATCCGTTGCTGCGCGGGTAGCAGGGTCGTATCCTGCGTCCCCTTTCCGCAGCGTGTTGCTGGTGACCTGCTGTCGCCAGTCGTCAATTGGTTTCGGGAGCGTCTCATGGATATCAGAGTTGGAATCAACGGATTCGGTCGCATCGGTCGCCTCGTCTATCGCATTGGAATGTCGCAGGGCGGCTTCGAGTTCGTTGGTGTCAACGACCTCGTACCCGCCGACAACTTGGCTTACTTGGTTCGTCACGACACGTCGCATGGACGGTTTGCGAAAGACGTGCGAGTTGATGGTGACGCGCTCGTTTGTGAAGGAAAGCGAACGAAGTGCACGTCGATGAAGGACCCGGCGACTTTGCCTTGGAAGGAACTCGGCTGTCAATATGTGCTCGAGGCCACGGGCCTGTTCACGTCGGGTGACGACGCGCGGAAGCACATCGCGGCTGGCGCGAAGCGGGTCTTGATCTCGGCGCCAACGAAGTCTGACGACGTGCCGACACTCGTCTACAAGGTCAATCACGAGAAGTACGATCCGGCGCAGCACGCCGTCGTGTCGAACGCGAGCTGCACGACGAATTGCCTCGCGCCGATCGTGAAGGTCATTCTCGACCAGTTCGGACTAGACGAGGGATTGATGACGACCGTGCACGCGGTCACGGCCACACAGCCGACCCAAGATGGTCCAAGCAAGAAAGACTGGCGCGGTGGTCGGAACGCGTACATGAACATCATCCCGTCGTCGACCGGCGCCGCGAAAGCGGTCGCATTGTGCTTGCCGCAAGTGAAGGGCAAGTTGACAGGCATGGCGTTCCGTGTGCCAACCTCGAACGTCTCATGTGTCGATCTCACCTTCCGGACATCGAAGCCGACATCGATCGAGGCTATTAGCGCAGCGATGAAAGTTGCGGCGGCTGGACCACTCAGCGGTGTGCTTGGTTACACCGACGAGGAAGTGGTGTCGAGCGACTTCATGAGCGATCCGCACTCGTCGATTTACGATGCTGCGGCTGGTATTCAACTCAACGATCGCTTCTTCAAGATCGTGTCGTGGTACGACAACGAGTATGGTTACGCGAGTCGTTGTATCGACATGCTCCGTCTCATGGCCGACAAGGACGGAGTGCGGTAAGGCAGATCTCACGTCGAAGCTCTCGCTTATCGCTACTGCCCGGGGCGAAGATTGTCGTCGGTCTCCGAGCTGATCGCGGATCTTGCTTCACGCACGCTTGTCCACGAGGTAGCATCGATTGAACGTGAGTAGCGCGCGCCATGATCGCGTCGGACGACTTTTTCTCGAGGCGGCTCGCCTCGACGAGCAGGTTCGCCGCGCATTCCTCGATTCTCGCTGCGGCGACGACCCGTCCATTGCTGACGAGGTCGAGGCCTTGCTACGGCATCGGGAAAGCCCGGCACTTGCGATTGCGACCGGCGCTATCAACGTCGGCGCGGTGCTCGACGGCGCACTCGACGCCGATAGCGCTCGACCATCGCCTGGCTCTGCGTTCTCGAGCGTCGCCCGATACAAGATCGTCCGCGTTCTCGGCGAAGGCGGCATGGGGACGGTGTATCTCGCCGAGCAGGATCAGCCGCGCCGCACCGTTGCGCTCAAGGTGATGCGGTCAACGATCAGTAACGCCGAGCGGCTTCGCAAGCGCTTTCGGCTTGAGGCGGACGTGCTTGGTCGACTCGAGCATCCCGGCATCGCGCGCATTTACGACGCCGGCACAGCGACAGTAACCACGGCCGATGGCACCGCGACGGTTCCGTACTTTGCGATGGAGTACGTCGATGGTCTGCCGCTCACCGAGCACATCGCGAAAGCGAAGCTCGGCACTCGTGATCGCATGCGCATCATCGCGCGCATCGCCGAGGCCGTCGGTGCCGCGCATCGCATCGGCGTGGTGCATCGCGATATCAAGCCCGCGAATGTGCTCGTCGATCAAGCCGGTCAGCCCAAAGTGCTCGATTTCGGCGTTGCACGAGCGACTGACAGCGACGTCGCGCTGACGACTGTGCAGACGGATGTGGGGCAGTTGATTGGCACGCTTGGTTACATGAGTCCCGAGCAGGTCGCGGGCGATCCGACTAAAATCGGCGTACGAAGCGATGTCTACGCGCTGGGGGCGCTCGCGTACGAGGTGCTCACGGGACGTCCGCTCGTTGATGCCCGCGGTAAGACGGTCGCCGAGGTTGCGCGGATTATTCGCGACGATGACCCGACAAAGCTCTCGTCGGTCGATCGTGTCTTCCGAGGCGATCTTGAAACAATCGTCGCGAAGGCGATCGAGAAGGATCCGGAGCGGCGCTACAGCGACGCGAGCGCATTCGCGACGGACGTCGATCACTATCTCCGCGATGAACCAATCGTCGCTCGGCCGCCAACGACCTTCTATCAACTGAGCAAGTTCGCGCGCCGTAATCGAGCGTTAGTCGCCGGAGTGATCGCAACCTTTATAGTGCTCGTTCTCGGGCTGGTCGGGACGTCGATCGGATTCGTCAACGCGCGTCAGCAAACCGAGCTGGCGCGTGCTGCCCAAGCGAAGGCAGATCGACGCTTCGACGAGGTCCACAAGCTCGCTCGCGCGTTCGTCTACGACGTTCACGACAAGATCGTCGATCTTCCGGGCTCGACCGAGGCACGCAAGACGATCGTGACGATCGCGCTCACCTACCTCGATAGTCTCGCTGGCGAGGCGACCGAAAACGTCCTGCTCGCCGGGGACGTCTCCGAGGCATACCTCAAGATCGGGCAGGCGCAGGGATATGGATCGCGAGCCAACCTCGGTGATCGCGCAGGTGCCCGCAAGAGCTTTGAGAAAGCGCTCGAGATTCGCGAGCGCCTCGTCGCCGCCAATCCAACCGACGAGAAGTTACCGCTCTTGGTAGCCCGGGCGAGGAACCAGATTGCGAATCTTGACTGGGCCGAGGGGCATTGCGAGGAGGCGATCGCCGGCTTCCAACTCTCGCTAGATGTGCGCGAGGCCTACCTCGCGAAATCGCCAGACGATCCGCCGCGGTTGCGCGAGGTCGGCATCAGTGAACAGTGGATCGGCAACGTTCACCGCGAAATGGCGACACTCGCGGAACGTGCTGGCGACGAAGCGTCCTCACAGAAGCACTTGGACGAAGCGCTCGTGCACTACACCCGCTATCTCGACATGATGCAGCGCATCGCGACCCCCGAGAACCGTGGTTCACAGCGAGATCTGAGCGTTGCGGTCGAGAAGATAGGCGACATTCTCAGCGACCTCAAGCGACATGACGAAGCGCTCGTGCAGTATCGAGAGGGACTTGAGATTCGCGAACGTCTGTACGCGGCGAACCCCGACAACGCTGAATCGACGACCGACCTCGCGGTTGCGCTCGGGAAGACCGGATCGCGTCTCATGTCCCTCACACGGCTCGACGAGGCAGCCCCGCTGTTGGAACGCAGTCACGAGCTATTGGTCAAGTGCTCAGCTCTCGATCCGAGCGACGTGTTCGCGAAGCAGAACATCGCGGTCGCTGAGATGCGACGCGGTGAACTCGCAGTCAATCGATACGACGCGCAAAAGAAGGCGACCGGCACGCGTGACGCGGCGCTGTTAGATGAATGCGAATTGCGGGCTAGGAACGCGCTTGCGGTCTTGGGCGAACTCGCAGCGATGGGCAAGCTCGATAAGAGCAAAGAGGCCTGGCGCGCAGGATTCAATCAGCTACTCGGCGAAGCGTCCACTAGGCGATCGGCGCCGGACTAACAGTTCTCGATCGCGATTCTTCGCTCCGCGTAGTGACTCGCGAGCGCGTCATCGCTTTCAGCTCGATAGAGGAACTCAAGTCCTTCGCAGACATACCGGTCTGGAGCACCGACAGCGTCGCATTAGCGTTCGAGTTGCAACTGCGCTTCGATCGCTTCGGTCACTCTCCCGAGAGCTCGCGGGAAAGCCAAGCCCGAGCGATGGCCCAGTCGTCGGAGACGGTCGAGCGGACGACTCCTAGGACGTGGGCCGTCTCTTCAATCGACAGGCCGCCAAAGAACCGCAGTTCGACAACCTTCGCTTGGCGCGGATGAAGGGTCTGGAGCTTTCCGAGGGCCTCTTCGAGCGCGAGCAGATCAACATCGTTGCGCCCGCTGTCGGCCTTCATGTCGTCATGCAGGCTTGTGCGATGTCGGCCGCCGCCACGCTTCTCGGCGTTCACGTTGCGAGCGTGATCGACTAACACATGGCGAATCGTCTGCGCCGCGACAGCCATAAAGTGGGCCCGGCTTTTCCAGTCGGCGTTCGTTTGATCGATGAGGCGCAGGTACGCCTCATGGACCAAGGCGGTTGGTTGAAGCGTGTGGTCGTTTCGCTCGCGGCGCATCCAGTGCCGCGCCATCGCGCGGAGATCATCGTAAACGAGCGGAAGCAGGCGATTCGCGGCCGACGAATCGCCGTTGTTCAACGCGTCGAGGATGGCAGTCGCTTCCGACGTGCGCTCGGACATGCCGCGATGGTAACAGTGACCGCGATGGGTCGCGAAACAATAAGCTATTTACGGTTTCCGCCCACGGGTGCTTGATCGGGGCTTTACAGCTTTCGGAGCGGACGCGACTGCTGGCGGCGACGGTGCAGCGAGTGCGACTGGCTTCGCCAGTGCGGGATGGGCCAACGGCTGAGGCACCGTGTGCTTCGACGAGCGCGTCGCTCGCGACGCCTCAGTTCGATACACAACAACCAAGAATGTCGCGGTCGCGGTCTCATCGACCGCGAGATGGCCGACGTAAGTTGGATCGAGCTTGAGCGCCTTGACGATCGCGGGCACTGTCGCTGTAGGAACGCCGCTCGTTGAACTGACATGAAGGGGCATCGAGAGTTCTCCACAGAGGGTCATTCAGGGACATTGAGCTGGTCGACGACGATACCGAGATCCTTAACAGAGGCGCTCAGGATCCAGACAGCTGGCGGCGCGTCGTCCTTCCAACGAGCAACCAGCAACTTGCGCATCTCCGCAGTGTGCTCGGATCCGTCTTCCGCATCGGTGAGCCAGGTCAGAATGCGGTTGCGGAATGTCTCTGCGGTCGGACTAACAACGAAGAGGCGGATCGCAGGCTGATCTTTCAGGGCGCGGGGGTCTTCAAGCTGAGAGATTGTCGCGACGGGCACACCGAGCGAACCATCCTCGCGAATCGGGAAGTCGTAGCCGAGATAGCCGATCACGAGCGGGCGATCGAAGTTCTCCTTCATCGTGACGCTGCGTGCGGTGGCTTGGACGATGCGAAGCGAGCCGCCCGGCATCATCTTCGACCCTCCTTCGACCATCGGGACCGAAGTCGGTCGCAACGAACCGCTAAGCGCGTCAGACGCCTTTTCGAAGTTCGCGCCGGTTGACGCACCGCTAGCGATATCGAGCACGCTGACTTCTGGGGCAGCGCCGACATCGATGCCGGTTGAGCCAGCCGAGTCGCTAATGAGTGATACGACGACGCCGCCCGTGAGGTACACACGCTGTACGACGCGCAGAAAGAGTGGCGTAGGGTAATTCGCTGCCCGAAGGCGCTTGAACACATCCTGCCGGTCCGGATTGCCAGCCCACTCTTGCAGCTTGCGGTAGATCGCCTCGGGCTCGCCCGCGTAGGTGTATGCATCCGAGATCGTCACGCTGCCGGTAGCGCTGTCCGAGCGCATGAAACCGAAACCGATGGGAACGCCTTGCACTGGGATCGCCAACTTGAGTCCAACGCCGCGACGGACCTCGAAGGTGTAGCTCGGGAAACCAGCGCGAGGCGCTTCGACGATAGGGAAGTCTGGCGGTGGATCGTCGCCGTGAATTGCGCGCGTGGGTCGATGGTGGGGCAACTGCGCGTACGTGTCGTCCCAGTAGTCCTCGGCGTAAAACTTGTCGTAGTCGAGGTCATGAAGTCGCACGACCATCTGGTCGAGCGGAAGAAAGCCGCGGCGCTTGTACTCTTCGGCTTGGGCTTGAATCGGGCGCTGAACGAGGAAGACGTCGCCGGGCTGGAGGTCTTCGGTGAGCGGGTAGACAGGAACGACTTGACTCGCGCGGATGGTTTGGCACCAGTCCTTCGCGACGCGCTCGAGTTCTTTTTCCTGTGACGCGCAACCCGCGATGGCTCCGACTGCGGCGCAGACGAGCGCGATCATGAGCCCACGTTTGTTCGATGGCATACTGGTGTTCCCTCTGTGTATCGGCGCAGCGCCATTCGACGCGTGCCCAACCGCTAACCGTAAACCGAAGCCAACGGTGCGCGAAGACCACGACCGCGAATCAACGGGACGAAGGAAAAATCGAGCGCAATTCTGGCGCTGTCGTGCTCAGCGGGGACGCGCGCCGCGCGGCCGATTCCATGATCGCGCTTCGCTGCCTGGCGCGCGCGACGGACTGCTCGGCGAAGCGGCTCCGGAGGAAGCCTGTCCACCGCGGTGGCTGCTGTTCGCACTCTTCATTCCACTTCCCGCAGCGGGTTTCCCGCGTGGCCCGCTCTTGGACGAGTGACCTGCAGGTGACGACGAGCGCTGCGGTTTTCCCGCGCGTGAACCGGCTGATGAGGACGAGGCGTGGCTCCTTGGCGGCGCGCCGCGCCGATCCTCACGCTCAGGGCGCTCGAGCCGTTCGTGGGTCCTCGCCTCGCGCTCAGCGGCGACCGTCGTCGCGGCGAGCGCTGGCATCGGCTTGACTTCGATCTTCGACCCGACAAGCCGTTCGATCGCCCGAAGCTGGTCGCGCTCACTCGCGTCGCAGAAGGCGATCGCGTCGCCTGCGGCACCCGCGCGGCCGGTTCGGCCGATGCGGTGGATGTAGGCCTCTGGTTCGTCAGGCAGGTCGAAGTTCACGACGTGGCTGATCGCATCGACATCGAGGCCGCGGGCGGCCACGTCGGTCGCGACAAGCACGCGGAGCTTCCCGCTGCGGAAGCCGTCGAGCGCGCGGGTACGGCGATTCTGTGCCTTGTTGCCGTGAATCGCGTCGGCGACGACGCCGCTTGAGATCAGTCGCTTTGCGACCTTGTCGGCACCGTGTTTCGTGCGCGTGAAGACAACGACGCGATCGAATGACTCGTCGCTGAGCAAGTGCTGAAGGAGCGCGAGCTTTTGCTGCTGCTGGACGAACACCACCGATTGCTGGATCTTCGGCGCGGCGCTCGCGACCGGAGTGACCGCGACCTCGACCGGGTTGTGCAGCAGTGAACTGGCGAGCTTGCGGATTTCAGCCGGCATGGTGGCTGAGAACAGCATGGTCTGTCGACGCGAAACGAGTGCCGCGACGATCGTGCGGATCGGCTTGATGAAGCCCATGTCGAGCATGCGATCGGCCTCGTCGAGAACGAGGATCTCAATCGAGCGCAGGTCGACGAGCTTCTGCTGCATGAGATCGATGAGGCGACCTGGCGTTGCGACGAGCACGTCGACGCCGCGCTTCAACGCAGACACCTGATTCACCTGACTAACACCACCGAAGACCACCGTCGAACGCACGGGCGCGTGCCGACCGTAGGTGCGAAAGCTCTCATTGATCTGTGACGCAAGTTCGCGCGTGGGAGCGAGAATGAGGGCGCGTGGAGTGGTTGTGACGCGCGGCTGCGAACCGGCACTCTGGGCAGCCGCGCTGGCGGCGAGCCTCTGCAAAATCGGCAACGCAAACGCTGCGGTCTTACCGGTGCCAGTCTGGGCGCAGCCGAGGAGATCGCGGCCTTCAAGAGCAGGCGGGATTGCCTTTGATTGGATTGGAGTGGGGGTGGTGTACCCCTCGTCGGCGAGAGCGCGGACGAGCGGAGCGGACAAGTGGAGAGATCGGAAGGCCATGAGAAAAGCGAAAACCCTTCTGTACCCCTCTGACGGCGGCTCACAGGGAGAACGCTTTCCAGCGAGGCATTTGAAACAAGTGGGGTGACACGCGACGCGACGAACGCACCGCACGCCGAACCCCTACGAAGTTACAGGATACGGCCACGCGAGAGGTTGCGCAGCGGAAACTTTGAGAAACGGTGTCGCGGACCGGTTCAACGAGGTTCTCGGAGTCCGTGCTAGGAAACACTGCCGCCGTTTCCACGCCGCAATTACCCTGATGCGAGATTCACGTTCGGGCTTCGCAGAGTGATCGTGGTCGGTCGCAGTCTCGGTCTCCAAGGAGCACGTCATGTCCCAGCGTCAGCGTGGCTTCGTCGGTGTCGTCCTTGTGATGTTCCTAGCGCTTCTGGTGGCTCACGCTGCGACGCGCGCCGATCAGGCCGAACTCGGGTTCGAGAGCGACCCGCTCGTTGCCAACGGCTGGGTCGTCCCAACGCCGGGCTGGACGGCAGAACTCACCGACGAGCAACCGAGCGCTGGCACGCACTGCGCCAAGCTCGGGAAGAAGCCTGAGTCTGCGTCGACGTTCGGCAATCTGATGCGAACGATCGACGCCGCGCCGTATCGCGGTAAGCGTGTCGCGCTCTCATCGAAGATTCGTGTCGTTGGCGATGGCCGCAGCCAGATGTGGATTCGCATCGATCGCGCGAACGACGTCATGGGTGGATTCGACAACATGTCCAACCGCCCCGTGTTCGGGAACGGTGAATGGACGACCGCGATGTCCGAGGTCGATGTCGCGGCCGACGCGCTCGCCGTCAATGTGGGCTTCATGGTCTTCGGTGCCGCGACGGCGTTCGTCGACGAGGTTGCGCTTGAAGTCAAGGGCGACGCGGCGCCCGTGCAAGCGGCTTCGCCGCTGCGAGCGCTCACGGCGCGCGGGCTTGAGAATGTTCGTGCGGCTGTACAGCTTTTGAACTACGTCCGTTTCTTTCATCCGAGCGATCAAGCAGTTGGGGTCGCGAGCTGGGGGCATGTTGCGATCGACGTCATCGAACAAGCCGAGCCTGCCGTTGACGCTGCCGACCTCGCACGACGACTGTCGACAGCATTTGCTCCGCTCGCGCCGACACTCGAAATGTGGGCGGGTGACTCGGCGGCGGCCCCCGCGCTACCTAACGCGCTATCGAGTGCGACGAACGTGCGGTCGTGGCGCCACGTTGGGGCAGGAACGATCGCCGCTCCAAGCCGAGGCAACGCGTACTCAAGCGCGGTCACCGAGCGCACCCTCAGCGCTGCCGTCACGCCGACGGACTGGGCAGCGTCGTTCTTGGTGAAGCGGCTTGACGGCGGCGTCTCGTTTCGCCTTCCTATTCAGGTCTACGGCGACGAAAAGGGAACGATCCCGCACGGCTCGACGCCACCGGCGCTCATGAAGGACGCAGCGCGGCCAGTTCTCGAGTCGAGTAACCGCTCGACGCGCCTCGCCGCGATCGCCATGGCGTGGGGCGTGTTCCAGCATTTCTACCCGTACTTTGAGCCCGATGGCGATCTCACTCCCGCTGACTGGGACAGCGCGTTGACGGCAGCGCTTGAAACGGCCGCGACCGACGCTGACGCTACAGCCATGCTTGCGACGCTTCAGACACTTGTCGCAACGCTCCACGATGGACACGGCAATGTGTCTGGCGGAGCCGCACCGCGAAAGGCGATGTTGCCCGTCTTGCTCGAGTGGGCAGGCGACGAACTCGTGGTGGTGGGCGTGCACGCTTCCGCGGACAAGAGTGCGAACGTCGGCGACGTTGTCCTCGCGATTGATGGTCGCACAACGGCCGAGTGTTTTCGCGATGCAGCGACGCGGATCTCAGGCGCGACCGACGGCTGGATTCGTTCGCGTTCCACGATGGAGATAGCGACTGGTGCAGCGGACAACGATCCCGCGGTCCTATCGCTGCGTGGTCAAGACGGTGTGGAACGAAATGCGACGCTGCGACGGATTCCGCTGCAGCAGATCGCGGGCGGAAGCGCGCGGCGACCCGAGACCGGAAGCGAACTTGCGCCCGGCATCGTGTACTTCGATCTCAACGCCGCAGAGCTTCCGGCGCTGACCGCGGTGATGCCGAGGCTCGAGACCGCGAAAGGCATCGTCTTCGACATGCGCGGATATCCCGGAGGCGCGGCCTATTCGCTGATTCAGCACTTGATCGACGCACCAGCGACGAGCGCACGCTGGAGGAAGCCGGTCGTCACGATGCCGGATCGAGAAGGTTGGACGTGGGACGAGAGCGGCCGCTGGAGTATGCCGCCACTCGCGCCGCGGCTGCGGGCACCGATCGTCTTCGTCACTGACGGGCGTGCGATTTCTTACGCTGAATCCATCATGGGCATCATCGAGCACTACAAACTGGGAACGATCGTCGGCGCGACGACCGCCGGCACCAACGGGAACGTCAACCCGTTCGAGGTGCCCGGCGGGTTTTCGGTCTCATGGACGGGCATGCGCGTGCTCAAGCACACCGGTAGCCGCCATCATGGCGTGGGTATCGCGCCCCACCGTCCGATCAAGCCGACCGCAAAAGGCATCGCCGAAGGACACGACGAGGTGTTAGAGAAAGCAGTCGAAGTGCTGCGAACGAAAATCGAGACTCAGGACGGGTGACGGGCTGTTAGCCCCATGCGCCGAGAAGAATGCCAAGGTCGGCGGGTGTAACGAGTCCATCACCGGTGAAGTCGGCAGGACAACCAACGCACTCGCCCCAGGAACCGAGAAGAATTCCGAGGTCGGGCGGTCCTACGACGCCATCGCCGTTGAGATCGGCCGGGTTCGGCATCGGGCACTCGTCCGGGATGCCATCGTTGTTGAGATCAGTCTGGGTCCCTTCGATGATCTCTTGCCAGTCGGGCGTGCCGTCGTTGTCGCAGTCAGCCGTCGGATCTGGGATGACGCGGATGAGCAGTCCCGTTGACAGCGTGTCGCCGCCGGAGACGAACAGCGCCGCGCTGATCGTGTGAGCACCGCCGGGGATTTCGCCGACCCACACGCCCTCGGGTGGGAGGATCCGCGGAAGGAAATCGTTGTCTGCTGGCGGGAAGAAGATGTTCCAGGTGGCGTAGATGAACGTCGGTCCGTCGACGGTGAACTCGACGGAGTATTCCGCAATCGCGCTCGGGACCTCGCGAGGAACGGTCGAGAACGCATCGGCTGTCGCGCTCGATTCGATGGCGATCGCGTTGTAGCTCAGGGTCACGCCAGCGAACTCGCTGATGGTTCGCGACGCGCTCTCGCAACTAATGAAACACGTAGTATCGATCGGTGGCGAGCAGGTGTCGCTGCATCCGGTGCCGATTGAGATCGACGCGGTCGCACTCGTGACGACGAGCGATGAAGCGTTCGCTTCGCTTACGAGCTGTGGACTCGTCAGGACGAGCGCAACTGAGACAGCAGACGACAGAGCGGTGAGGCACATCCGCGTTGGCACAGTACGACTCCGGCGAAAGAGGGAGAGGGCGACCCCGACTATGCGGCGCGCCATTCTTGGGGGGGTTGGGGGAGAGCGGCTCTATTCTCTCCCACACTGGACTGTTGTCCAAGGGAAATCACCCTTTCGGAGACGCGATCGCTTCGTCGATCTAGCCGTAGGGGCAACGCGACGCGGATGGTTCGAGGTGTGATCCCCATTGCCTTCGGTGGCAAGGGTGTCCGGACATGGCCTGTTTTCGCCATCCCTCGTCCGGAAACGCGCGAGGTCGGGGCTGCGCGCTGCTGAGTATTAGCTGGGCGGGTCGGTCCACGGCGACTCGCGCTCACTTTGCTGGTGTCGCGTCCGCTTCACCGCTCCATTTGACGCGCTCGGCGCGCTTGACCACACCGTTCTCGATGAAGACGTCCCATGGCGGCGTAATGACCCATGCTTTGATGATCGCAGGCATGTCGACGTGCAGGGCTGGGTTCGGAACTTCGTTGACGAACAGTCTGCCCGTGTACGCAGTCGGCGTCGGGAGTTGAATCAGCACGTACTTCGGAGCGCTCGCGGGATCGGCCTTCTGCTTCTCCGCGAGTTCGCGCAGATGATCTGCGCAGTGATTACACGAGGCGTAATAGATGATGAGTGTCGCGTCGGGAGGGAACGCTGACACATCGGTCCACCGTCCGAGTTCAGTGTCAACGAGTCGTCTTCCAACCCAACTAATCGGGCGCAGAATGACTTGGTCGGGAATCAGGTCGGGGAGCTGCCAAGGCGCACTCGCTCGCTCCGGAACTGATGCGACCTCGGGGACGCGCGTGGGCGATGGGGGCGCGACAACACTGCGACTAACAACAGAGCGGGCTTCGACAGGTCTGAGCGGGCGCATGCGCGCATCGGAATACCAACCCAAGGCGAGCCCCAGCGCGAACCCAAGCGGGGCGGCGATCCCCGCAAGGCGATTCACCCGCCACGGACGGCGCTGTGCAACGACGATCAAAACGGCGACGAGCAGACTGATGTCGATGGCGAACACGATCCATGCAGGCATCGGAAGCGCGCCGCCGAAGCAGCCGCACGTGGCCGCACCGGTTCGTAGATGCAGCACGAGGATCACCGCAAACGTGGCGAGGAGCGCGGCGAGTGGTGGCCATCCGATGCGCGGGACGAAGAGGGCAAAGAACGCGATCGTCGTCTCGACAACCACTGCGGCAGAGATCACGAGGAACGGATCGATCTCAAGCGCAAGAATCGGAGCTGGAAGCTCCTTCGGCGTTCCCGCAAACGCTTTCGCGAAGGCGCCTGCGAGAACCCAGAGCGCTGCGATGCGAACGACCCAATACACAAGCGCATGTTGCGACGGCGAGACGGCAACTTCGACTGCCTTCTCAGCCCGGGCTGCTCTCTCGACGTTGACGGCTGCGCGCTTGGACATGCCGCGACAGACTACCGCAGTCTGAGCGCTTGGGTCGGTGAGCGAGTTACTCAGGCAAGCGCGCGGCGTCGGACTTTCGGTCGCCACGTCCGCTTGAATGGGGACCCACATCGGCACGCTGCCGACACCTGCGGGGGACGCTTCAGGGTTTACGAAGTACTGGGATAAGAATAACCTGAGGTGGCAGAACGGTGCGGGCTGGCACCCAGATGCACGGGGATAGAAGATGCACGAGGATAGAACGGGCAGATCGTGTTTCGCTCGCAGTTTCAGTTGCTGTTCTGATATCGCTCTTGTGGGACTGATAGCGCCTCGCAAGCCGGAACGAGATCCAGCAACATGCTCTTTCACTTTGAACATCGATCGCAGCCTGTCATCGAGCGAAGGAACTTCGTTCGTCGGATCGCGACAGGGTTTACCGTGGGGTCGTCGCTGATCTTCGTGTCGCTGCTCGTTGGTATGCCGGGCTATCGATACTTCGAGGGGCTCTCCTACGAGGACTCCTTCATCAATGCCGCGATGATCCTGTCGGGCATGGGACCGCTGTGGTCACCAGTGACCACCGAAGGGAAAATATTCGCTGGCCTGTACGCGCTCTATAGCGGGCTCGCCGTCATCGCGATCGCTGGCATCGTGTTCGCGCCGTTCCTGCATCGGCTGCTGCATCTCTTGCACGCTGATGACAAGAACTCAGCCGACTGACACTAGCAGCTAGCCCCACGCGCCAAGCAGGATGGCGAGATCAGCGGCGTCGACGATTCGGTCCCGGTTCAGATCGCTGGCACCGCTAGTGGCGCCGAAGTCTCCAAGCAGAAGCCCGAGATCGACCGCGGCCACTATGCCATCGCCATCGAGGTCGCCGAGGCGGCGGAGAAAGTGAGTACTCACGTAGTCGCCGACCGCAGTTCCGACTTGATTGCCGCCGTCGGCGTCCATCTGGAAGTGCACGCCGAGGTAAATGCGGCTGCGTGCGTTCTCAAGCGCAGCTTCCCTCAAGCTCGTGAAGCTGCGGTAATAGCCCGGGGTGTCGTCAGACGTCGCGGTGAAGCTGATCGCATCGGTTCCGTAGAAATGCCGAACGACTGCCGCGTGCGAAGCGCCGAAGGTCGCATGGCCGGAGATCCACGCTGGGAACGGCGGCGTATAGATCGTCAGCATCGGAGAATAGGAAAGCCCTTCCCAACCAAGATCGGCCACAGTCGCCGGATTGCCGTCAGCGTCGCCAGCCCGGATCGCAGTGATGGGTCGCCACAGGTCGATATCAGTTGAATACTTGCAGTCCCAAGCCGCGATACCAGCGTCGGCCATGCCTAGCGCGACGAGCGCGAAGAGCCGCGCGTTCGCGAGGAGCGAATTGCCCTGGCCTTGTGCGATGACTTGCGTGATGTGGAAGAGCTGTCCGGGCGGCTTGAAGGTTCCGTCTTTGTCGTTCGCCCAGAAGATCGCGAGCTGGGTTTGATCGGCGGTTCGCGTCACGCTGTCGAGCGCGCCGCTTGTGCGGACATCTTCGTAGTCCGCGGCGTATTGCGGGCTCGCGAGTAACTCCGCCGCCGTGTTGTAGCCGTAGGGGCCAGAGGTCGGCCGGAACTGGTCGCCGCTCGTCATGCACCACGGCGTCACATTTGGCCAGTGCGGACTCGCGGGAGCACTAAAGTTAGGCGGTGTCGGAATCCAATCGCCCGGAATGCTGCCGGGTACGTAGGTGACGAAATCGTCCGCGCCGTCGTTCGCTCGCGCAGCGGCGCATGCCCCGGCGCACGCCTTGCCCAGCGCAATACCCGCGTCTTTGGCGCGTCCGTCGCGAAGAGCGGCGAGCTGCGATGCATAGAGCGCGTCGAATTGCCGGTGCAGCGAGGGACTTGCGTACAGCTCAGACATCGCCTGATGGGCCGCGGTCGCGATCGCGGCTTCCATCGACGTGCCGGGGGGGCAGGGGACGAAGTTGAGATATGGCTCGTACAGACGATCGATCGAGTTCGCAGCGTCGAACATCGCGACGTGCACAATGGCTGCCTCGCGTGAGATCGGGCCGGGCGGGCCACCGGTCTCACGGATCGCCTGTTGAAGCTGAGTGTTCCAGTCGGTTACGACATCGCCGAGGACGGTCACCGATATCGCCGCAGTAAAGAGCGTCGGCGCGAGCGAGCAGCGCCCGATGAGTCTGTTTACGTTAGGGTTCATGGTTGTGCCCCTAGAATGGAATGAAGCGGATGGAAACATACGACGCATTCAGCTTCGCACCACGCAAGAGAGGGAGCGACTCTCGCCAAACTAACGCGCTCTACCGTTCGGGCCTAAGAAAAACTGCGAGAAACGGCGGCGGCAACCAGTCCGAGTTCGAGGAGCTGTGCACGGCCGATGCCCGCCCAGACGCTCGGTACGCTCCCATGCGATGCCACTGCTTGTCAGACCCATCGAGCCGCGCGATCTCTCCGATATCCGCGCTGAACTCACGGCCCACTGGGGTTCGTCACAGATCTGGTCGCTTGGTCGCCGGCACAACGCGGACGATCTCCCCGGATTTATCGCCGAGTTGGGCGGTCGATTCGCCGGTCTAATCACGCTGCATGTTGATCCCGGAGGCTGGCAGTGCGAGGTCATCACGCTCAGTAGTCGCTCCGCGCAGCGAGGAGTCGGTGCGGCGCTCCTCGCCGCAGCGGAGCGGTTCGCCCGGGATCACGGTTGCCGCCGCGTGTTCCTGACGACCACGAACGACAACACTCGAGCGATTCGCTTCTACCAGCGACGCGGTTGGCGTTTCGCCGCGCTGCACAAGGGCATCGTCGACCGAGTGCGCACGTACAAGCCCGAGCTTCCGCTGCTCGGGTTAGATGACATCCCGATCCGTGATGAGATTGAGTTCGAGTGCTGGTTGGATGGCACGCCAGACTAACAAACGAGAGATCCGTCGAGAGCAGCGAGAGAAGTGAAAGGAGGCCGAAGATCCGCTGTCGGACCTTCGGCCTCTGGTCTACTTTCGTCGTTCACGAGACGATCACTGTCCGCACTGGCAGGCGGCGACGCACTGGTTAGCCGCCTCACCTACGCAGATGCTGTCCCAAGTGTTGACGCAGCAGAACGGATCGAGGTTGCAGACGCAGGCGGCACAGCCGGGCTGATCGCAGCTGCCGCCACCGTGGGAGAAGCAGCAGTTACTCGCAGCGCACGGCCCCCAGCCGCCGAGCAAGACTGCGAGATCGGCTGCGTCGACACGGCCGTCGTGGTTGAGGTCGGACGGACTGCCTCCGCCAGCGTTCCATGCTCCGAGCAGGATGGCGAGGTCGCTCGCGTCAACGCCGCCGCTGTTGTTGATGTCACCGACGCAGGGAACTTCGATCAACGCTGGGCGACCCTCCAGAGTATCGAGATCGTTCCACTGGCCGCTCGCTCCCATTTCAACGAAGTCTTGGTTGCCTTGATTGTTCGGCTCACCTGGGAACCATGGGAACGCGAAACCAATCGCTTCGTGGGTCACAGTTTGGAACTGCCCCTCGATGAGCTGATCAGTGAGACCGATGAACGCCGAATTGACATCTCGGAATGGATCGAGCAAATTAAGCTTGAGCCACGTATTCTCCGCTGCGGTGTTAGGCACCGCGAGATATCCACCGAGGTTCTCGGCTGCCTTCTGAGCCTCCGTCCACGACGCCGACTGCGTCACCCAGTAGCGGTGCTTTGAGGCGGGATTGACAAACGGTCCATGCAGTGCGAGCGGCTTGCACCACGCGTTGGCTTCGCCGACGCACGTACTGTCCCAAGAGGTGTTGCAGCAGAACGAATCCACCGCGCACACGAGGTTGCAGCACGACTCAATGTCGCAACCCGGGCCGTGAGTGGAGAAACACGAACCGCCCGCAGTACCGCACAGACGAACGCTGACTTCGGTCACCGCACGAAGCGAAGTGAACGCAAACAAGTCGTTCCATCGCCCGCCGCTCGCCTCGAGCTTGACAAAGTCCTCGTTCCCAAAGTTGTTAGGCTGGCCGGGTAGCCAATTGGTGTAACTCACTGGTGCGCCGCTTGACCAGACGAAGTTGCCTTCGGACGTCGCGTCGTTCAATCCGATCCAGAGATCGCTGTTGCCGACGGTTGGGACGGCATTGCCAAGGTTGAATCGAATCCACTCGTTCTCCGAACCGGAGTTGACGGTCAGAGGATCCGAGCCTTGCGAGACCGCCTCTGCGCGAGCGAATTGCCATGCGGAGGGGGAGAGCAGCGTATGGACGTGACCGGTGTGCGGATTGATGATCGGGCCCGCTTCGACCTGCGGATTGCACCAGAAGGCGGCCTCGTCGACGCAGATGCCGTCCCAAGAAATGTTGCAGCAGAAAGCGTCGACAGCGCAGACGAAGTTGCAGCAATCTGTGTCATTGCAAAACGGATTCGAGTGCGTGCTGGTGCAACTTCCCGCGTCGGGATCGCCGCAGAAGAAGACCTCGACTTCAGCGATGGCTTTGCGCGTCGCGGTTGGCGGAAGATCGTTCCACTTGCCTCCCGCGTCGAGGACGTGCACGACGTCTTCCAGACCGCCAGCGTTGTCGGGTTGTGTCGGGGCCCAGTTCACGTAGTTGACCGTTTCGCCGTTCGACCAAACGAAGTTCCCTTCGTTCGTGATGTCATTGAGTCCGATCCAGTAATTGCCAGCTGGCTGGAGATTCGCCAAGACCCAAGCGTTCTCTGCTGCGTTCGAGAGCGTGACGAGGTGGCCGCCGAGCGTTCCAGCCTTGTCGCTCGCCTTCTTCCACGTTGAATTGTCGAGCGCGTAGTACTTGTTCCCATTGGTCGGGTTGACGACTGGACCGCTCGTCACGTTCGATACGCAGAAGTCATTTGCCTCACTGACGCACTGATTGTCCCAACTGTTGTTGCAGCAGAATGGGTCGAAGGCGCAGACTGCGTTACATCAGTCCGTGTCGTTACACCCCGGTCCGTGGGTGACGAAGCAATCGCCACCCGCTCCACATTGACCAAACGTGACCGTCGCTGGCGCGAGCAAACAGCTTGCTGCCAGGACCACTTGTTTCCAATTCATGGGTATCTCTCCTCAGATCGACATCCGCACCACCACACGAAAATGGTCACCGGGGTGGTGGCCTTAGCGGCGGTACCTGTCGCCCTCCAGTAGATCACCAACGTCTGCTCGATTGCCTGCCAAGCGAAGAACAACCACCGCGCCGAGGTCTCAGCCCTTGCGAACAAGACCACACCCGGCACCCCCCAATCTCTCAATACGCGGCCGCGCCAGCCTCAGCCACGGCATGATCCTGGTCGCCCGATCCGCCGCTCACGCCGACCGCGCCAACCACCTTGCCGCCGCGCTTCAGAGGCACACCGCCAGCAAAGATCATGATGCGCCCGTCGTTTGACGCGTGAATGCCAAAAAACTGGCCGCCAGACTGGCTGTGCAGTGCGAGGTCTCTCGTCTCGATATCGAACGCCCGGGCCGTAAACGCCTTCTTCATCGAAATGTCGATCGAGCCGATCCACGCGCCATCCATGCGGATGTGCGCCACGATGTTTCCACCGGCGTCTGCGACCGCGATGTTCATGGGCTGACCGATCTCCGCTGCCTTCTTCTCAGCAGCGGCAATGACACGGCGGGCATCGGCAAGGGTAACCATTGGGGACGATTCCTCGTTGTTGGGCGTTGCGGAGAATTCAATCGTGACGGCGACCGCCGCGTGGCGGATTGTGACTTGTCGCGAGCATTGTGCAACGCGATGCGGAACATCCAACGCGACGCGGTGCGAGTCACTCGACTAACAAGCGACCTTCACTCGTCAATTTTCGTGGCGAGCGGCGGACGTCATTTTCGTTTCAATGGAATTTCCCCGTGGAATACTCTGCAAGCGTCGCTACACTGCGGCCCTCGACCGCGCCGCGCGGTCGGCACGCACAGATCACACGTAGCCCGCTTCGACGGAGATTCGGCGCAAGTCAGGCTCTCCCGAAGCGTGTTCCGAGCGGAACCGGACGTGAGTACGAGGCCCGACGTGAGTATGAGGATTGAATGACCCAAGCCGCTGTCCGCAAGGACGCAATTCCCGACGTTGCGATTCTGCCGACTCCGGTCTTGGCGAACTCTACCACTCGTCGCAAGAAAGCGCACATCGCGCTCCCACTCCCCGACGCGGTGGTCCCAGGTGACATTGTTTGGACGTACGTCATCGCGATCAGTGCGGTGCATCTCATCGCGTTGACGGCAGTGTTGCCGTGGCTCTTTAGCTGGTCCGGTCTCATCTCGATGCTCGCCGGCGTTCACGTGTTCGGTTGGGGGATCAATCTCTGCTACCACCGGCTGCTCGCGCACAAGAGTGCGAAGGTGCCGAAGTGGCTGGAGCACACGTTTGTCGTGTTCGCGCTCTGCTGTATGCAAGACACACCGGGAAAGTGGGTCGCGACGCATCGCTACCACCACAAGCACTCGGACGAGACAGCAGATCCGCATACGCCGCTCGTCGCGTTCCTCTGGGCGCACGTCGGGTGGCTGCTCGTCCGCAACCGGGCGACCCAGAACGTCGGAACCTACCGGCGCTTTGCTCGCGACGTGCTTGAAGATCCGTTCTATCTCGCACTTGAACTTTCGTCGGCGTGGATCTGGATTTATCTCGGCCATGCGGCGCTCTTCTTTGCTGCTGGCTTCGGTGTCGGTTGGTTATTCGACGGCTCCGTCGCCGCTGGCGTGCAGTTCGGTTTGAGTCTTCTCGTCTGGGGAGTGTTTGTGCGCACCGTCGCGGTGTGGCACATCACTTGGTCCGTCAACTCGCTGACCCACCTCTTCGGCTACTCGAACTACGACAACGGCGACCACAGCAAAAACAACTGGCTCGTTGGGATCGTCGCGGCGGGTGAGGGCTGGCACAACAACCATCATCACGACCCTGCGAGCGCATCGAATCAGCATCGCTGGTGGGAGATCGACGTGATCTACTACGAGATTCTGCTCTTGCAACTCCTCGGACTGGCGCGCGACGTTGTCCCGCCGAAGTTCCGACGCGACGCTGCACGGGCAGAGCGGTCGCGAACGCGGCGCTAGCTGAGTGAACCTGCCGTCGGTGATTGAGGAGATTGCCCAGACTCCGCGCGGGCTGGTGCTGGTCACGGGTACGACGGGCAGCGGAAAGACCACAACGCTTGCCGCGATCATCCACTCCATCAACCAGAAGCGCGGACACCGCATCATCACGATCGAAGATCCGATCGAGTTCGTGCACACCTCGAAGCGATCGTTGATTGCGCAGCGCGAACTGGGGAGCGACACACCGTCATTCCTCGCAGCGCTGCGAGTCGCTCTTCGTCAGGATCCGGATGTGATCCTCTTGGGCGAGCTGCGCGATAGCGAAACGACGCGCACGGCGCTACAAGCCGCAGACACCGGTCACGTCGTCTTTTCGACGATGCACACCACGAACGCGTCGCAGACGCTTCAGCGCATCATCGCGCTCTTTCCATCCGATGAGCGTGAGCTCCTCCTCATGCAACTCGCCGGAAATCTTGAGGCGGTGATCAGCCGACGCCTCGCACGGACGTTGAACAAGAGAGATCGCGTTCCGGTGGTCGAGATCATGCGCAGCACGCCGGTGACACGGAAGTTGATCCGAAAGGGAACGCCGAAGATGCTTCCGCAGGCGATCGCGAACGGCGATGCAGGCATGCAGCTCTTCGATCAACATCTCGCCAAGCTGTGGAAAGCTGAGTTGATCAGCGGCACTGAGGCGCTACGGATGGCGACGAATCCGGAAGCTGTCGCCATGATCATGAAGGGATTGTCGGCTGGCGACTTGGCGACCAGCGTGTTTGGTGCGGGATGAGTCGTTAGAGCGATTGCTGGAGCGCCTCGTGCAGTGGATCGAGCATGGTGCCAAATCGTGCCGCGCGTCCGATGGACTTGTCACTGATCGGTCGCGCGGCTTGCTCGCTGCCGAGGGTAGGCGGCGCGTGCTCGCCGCGCCCAGTCGTGGTGGGACTACGCGGCACGTGGTGTTGCATGCACGCGTCGTTCCACGGGAGTCCGATGAAGTCGAGAATGCGGCGCGTCTGCGCTTCTTGATCGCGCACGAGGTCTTCGTACTGCACGGTGAGGATTGGCATTCCGCTCACCGCCTTCCAGTGCTCCATGAGCGCATCGGTGCCGCGAATCGCGAGTCCGATGTGCTTGAGATCGGCGCTCCAGGGGATGGCGCTCGGCTCGATTCGTTCAAAGCAGGAGATGCCGTTATCCATCGGGTCGCGCTGAAGGTGAATGATGCGCGCGTCGGGCAGCGCCATAGCGACGAGTCCCACCATCGTCCAGTTCTGGAGATGCTTGTCAGAAATGCGCAGCGCATTCGGGCCGTATCGGTTCGTTTCCGCGAGGTAGCGGTTCGCGATGCGATCGAGATCCACCGCACCGAAGCGACGGGCGATGCGCGGCCAGGCGGAGTCCGGATCTTTCGAACTCCACTCCGAGGCTTGTCCGCGCAACGCTCTTGTTTCGCCAGCACCACCGGCCTGTGGGTGCGATGCGATGATTCGATCGAGCAGCGTCGTGCCCGAGCGCGGCATGGCTGCGATGAAAACGGGACGTGAAGTTCGTACGGTGGCCTTCGCTGATTTGCGGATCGCTTCGGCGGAGAACACCTCACGCATCAGCGCGACTCCAGCTCGAAACCCAGCCTCGTCAAACTTCACAGGGATGGAGGTGTTTGCCGCCGTGTACGACCGCATCGCATCGGCATACTCACCCCGCTTCTCTTGCGCCTCGCCGATCGAATGAAGGATGTTGTAGCGCGTCATCGCCGGAAGCGCAGCATTCGAGACGTGCGGCGTGAGGACGTCGATTGCTCCGCGCGGATCGTCCATGTCGAGCAAGGTTGCAGCGATGCCGCACGCAACGGTCGCGTCGCCGGGGATCCGCCGAAACGCTCCAAGAGCCTTTTCGAATCGTCCTAGCCGGCGATGAGCCATGCCAGTCAGCAACGTCGCTTCGACGTTCGGCTGATTCTTCAGTATCTGCGCGCACAAGACGATGACATCCTCGTCGCGTCCCTCGCGCCAGTTGAGTTGCGCCCGCGCCAGCGTTGCACCAACGTGAAAGGGGCGAATCCGATCTGCGGTGTCGAGCGCGCCCCGTGCGTCATCGAAGCGCCCCACCTGGGTCAGGACGCGACCGAGTGCGATCCAACCCTCGAGGTACTTCGGTGCCGCCGTCGTCACCGAGCGCGCCGCCGATTCGGCGAGTCCAAGCTGCCCGTTGTTGAGCGCGGCGATCGCTCGCTGCACCATTTGATCGGCCGGAAGTGAGATCACGCAAAGTTCTCCGGGCGCAAGAAGGCAATTTCGATCGCGCCGAAAATGTAAGAGGGGTTAGACCGACCACGCGCCGAGGAGAATCGCAAGATCGCCGCCAGTGACGACGCCGTCGCAGTCAATGTCGGCGATGCCGCTGAGTCCCCAGAGTCCAAGGAGTATCGCGAGGTCTTTGCCGTTGACGAGCCCATCACCAGAAAGATCGGCGAGCCCCGGCGCAGATGGCAAAGCGGTGCAGACAATGGCTTCGACGACGGCACCACCCACGAGCGTGACATCGACGTGTGCACACACGCGGCACTGCCGAGGCAGGTCGAGGCCGGGACCAACAGTGGTGTTGGCGGTGAAGTCGGAGATGGTTCCGTCGGCGTTTCCGTCGCCATCAAGGTCGACGTCGTCGCCTACTCGCATCAGAATGTTGAGATCGTTCGCCTTCGGTCCCGGCGTGATCACGAAAAGAAGTTCTCCGGCGCTCGAGTTCCAGATGGCACCGACTTGGCCGAGATCGTTCAGTCCGACGGCGAGCGGGTTGCCGGTCAAGGTAATTCCGAGCCCGAGCACAAAACTTTCGCGGGCGACGGCAGTGCTGTTGAGCACGAGGAAACCGTCTTCGGAAGTCCCGGCATCGGTGTCGCCGGAGAGCGCCCAGTCGCCGGCGTTGTTGACTTTCATGTCGCCGAAGTTCTGCCAGTTGCCGCCGAACCCGGTCGGGAAGCTCTCGCGCGCGAGGATCGACCCTGAAAGGATGACAACGTCGTTGCTAGTTGAGGGGGCGGAGATCGTGACCTTCACGATGTACTCCGATCCGTCGGTCGAGAAGTCGTACGGGAAGCCGACACTCGGACCACTCGTGATGAGCTGGCCGTCGATCGTCTCGCCGCTCGCAAGCACTTTGACGCCGCCTTGGTACAGAGCACGCGCGAACGCGCCGCCACCCTGGACCGGGGAAGTGCCTGAAACCCACGTCGGCGTTCCGTTGGCATCCATCTGCGGTCTGGAACAGAATGTTAGATATTGGCCGGGCAACCCGGGAGCCGGGTCCGTCTCCTTAAAGAGCGACGCGCCGTTGACCCAGACCGCGTCGAGTGAATCTTGCGACGGGCTGTAGACCCAGTCGCCGTTGTCACTGATACCCATCGTCGTCTCGCCACCCACGAGGACGACGGGAAGGGCATCACTGTTGAGCCAGACGATGCCGCCATCGAACCAAACGAAGTGGTTGTTGCCGGTGCCCGGATCGATCGCACCCACAAAAGCGACGCGGCCATCCCGGGTGAGGAAGGGGTTGTTGAGGACACTGATCGGAGCACCACCCGAGCCGAGCGTCGGCTGTCCAGTGACAGCGAGTCCCGTGATGGGTTGGTTCACGGGGCTACCGGCGCCAGCGAAAGCAGAGGGGATGTGTGCGAGCGAGGCGACTATCAGAGCGCGAGCGAGTGTCATCGAGGTCTTCTCCTAGCGGTCCCAGCGTGACGAAGTCGTTGACCGGAATGGCCAGCGTACCGCGGTGGGCTGCGAGAACGGGCGAGTCGCGAGCATGCAGAGGAGCGCACTCAGAGCGCCTCAGGATGAGAACGACCGGATCAGACCGACCGGCGTCGCACGAAGCGAGAGCTGAACGTCAAGCGCTCTGTGAGGGCGGCCGAAGTGCGGGGCATGACTGCGCAGCAGACTTCGATCTACCGTACATCCGCTATCCGATTCGCCTTCCAATCGCTGGCGCTCGCTGTCGCCGCCATCCCGTTCTCGGGCTGCGCGACCTCGAACGTGTCTGAAACGCCATCGGTCGCGCGCTCGGATTCGATGCCGCCTGTCTCGCCAAAGGAGGCGATGGACCGGCTGCTCGTCGGCAACCAACGATTCGTCAGCAATCAGGACAACGGAACGCAGCGTGACCCGAGTCGCCGCGCCGAACTTGCGAAGGGGCAGCATCCGTTCGCGATTGTTCTAGCGTGCTCCGATTCGCGCGTTCCGCCCGAACTCGTCTTTGATCAGGAACTCGGAGATATCTTCGTCATCCGCGTCGCGGGGAACACAGCCGACGACGTCGCGCTCGGATCGATCGAGTACGCGGTCGAGCATCTCGGCGCGAAGCTCGTCGTCGTTCTCGGACACGAGAGGTGCGGCGCGGTTTCCGCTGCGGTCAAGGGCGGCGAGTTGCCCGGACACCTGCCCAAGGTCGTCGCCGACATCCTGCCGCTCGTGGCAGCATCCAAGGCGCATCCGGGCGATCCCGTCCACAACTGCGTCTGGCACAACGCGGCGACCGTGGCCGCGCGGATACGCGAGTCGGGCCCGATCCTGAACGAGTTCGTCGAGCGCGGCGACATCGTAGTCGTGAGCGCTGTGTACGACCTCGACACGGGGATTGTGCGCTTCCTGCCGAAGACGCAGGAGGGCTCAAGAGCCGGGCGCGTCGCCGACGCCGCCGGTGTCCGTTTCATCGGGCCCTGACCGGCAGGTGAAGTCTCGGCAGCGAGTTTCGATCGGGTGCCAAGCGCGATATCGTGCCGCACCTCGACCGTGATGGGCTTTGCAGATTCAACTTCTGGATCGACCGAGCGACGTGACGCAACACGGGGCGCGTGGTCTCGTGGTGCGAGCGCTCGCCCGTTCTTTCTCCGTTTCGCCCGACTGTGGACCGTGGCGTCGCTCTTCGTTCTCGCTTCCTGCGCACCGCTTGGTCCGCGTGGCGTCTCCTTCCAACTGGACACGATCGAAGGCGTCGAAGCGCTCGATCCGTCTCTGGTGCCGCTGCTCAAGTCGGACCCGGTCGTCCTCCTGGCCATGTTTCATCTCGCGAGCGCGGCGGACGTGGGGGGAGAGGTCGAGCTCCCCGAGTACCTCCGCGACATGGAGCCGGAGGTGACGATTGCCCGCGAGCAACTTCGGACGATGCCACCTGACGTTCACGCTCGATTCGTCGAGCAGATCCGGCTGGCTCGCGAACTGGAACCAGAGTGGAACGACGTCCACTACAACTGGGGCTACACGTTTGGCGTGATGGGTCTCTCGCCGGAGCGGACGTTCGACATCTTGGACGGATGGGAGCAGTTCGAACACAACACTCCGATTGGCAAGGGACTCGGTCTCTCGATGAGCGAAGGTGCGTTCGGCTACCTGTGGGATCTCGAACACGGGATGGCGGGATACGCGGCGGGAGCTGCGGAGTCGGAAGAGGAAGCGCCGACCGTGCGTGCCGGTGCTGTGAGCGAGGCGTCACCGACGCGATCGCGCGTCGAGGAACCCGTGCAGGATACGACGCGCTCGTCGACTGAACGGCCTGCTGCGCCGCCGGTTAGCTAACACTCGCCCGCTAACATTCGCCCCAAGCTCCGAGCACGATCGCAAGATCAGCACCGTCGACTATGTTGTCAGCGTTGAGGTCGGCCGTGCAGGCGCCACCAGCGCAGCCCCAAGCACCGAGCACGACCGCGAGATCGGCGCCGTCCACATTGCCGTTGCCGTCGAGGTCGCCCAAGCAATCGGGGATTTCGGTGCCGAAGACTTCGAGATCCTCCGAGGGGATGTTCGACCAGCCCGGCTGATCATGCTCCGATGGCACTAGGTTGGAGCGGCTGCGCGACAGCCGCAGCACCGTTCCCACTGGCTTGCCGACGAACGCCGACGCGTCGGCGGGCACCCACGATCCAGCGGAGCCGCGTTTGAAGGCGAGGACTCCCGCGTTACACACGACGTGCATGGTTCCAGAACTATCGAACTCGACACACGTCGGATTCACGATTGACGGGTGCGTGAAGAATTCGATCGCAACGGTGCCCGCTGCGCTCTTGTAGATGCCGAAGATCGTGTTCGATGCGTCGGACACGATCCACACCTAGGCTTGGATCGGGCAGATTGCTATCCGCCGGTTGCCTCCGAGGGGAACTAACGTCGGCACGTTGAGTACTTCCCATGGCTCGACGCGCGAGGTGATGTCGCGCGGAATGCGGAGAATCTTTGCCGGGAGCGACGACGAGAGCAGAACGACTCGGTCGGCCGCATCGTCGTACGCAAGAGCGCTGTACGCACCTGGCAGCGCGGCCGTCCATTCGGTCATTGGCGTTGCGTCGGGGGCAAATCGGCGCAATGTTGGCGTCGTCCCACCCAGCACATAGAGGTCGCGTTGCCGGCCCGTCGTAACGCGTGTGGCACCACTGATCGTCGCAATCTTCGTGGAGACGCCCGAAGCGGGGTCGATGCGATGCAGCGTCTTGGGTCCGCCGGCCACGGCCGTGTTGTTGAGCGAGAAGAGAGTCGCGTTGTCTTGCTGCACCGCGAGGTCGATGACCGCGAGCCCCGGAGTCGGCTGCCACGAACCGCTCCCGTTTCCCGGCGCGCCAGCGAAATTCGAAACACCGAACTGCTGCACGTTTGTCGCCGTGAAGCTGAACCCGGCGCGCGGCGTGATCGTCAGAACCGTGTCGAGGATTTTCCACTGCGCGTCGCCGGACGACCAATCGAGCGTCGTGACGGTTCGCAGATGGATATCACCGCTCGAATCTTGAATCGCGGCTTGGAGCGCGAGCGTGTTCCATCGTGAGTTCGTGAAGGGCTCCTGGGTGAGCAGGCTCGATGAGTTCGATGGATTCCGGACGTCCATCCAATGCTCGAAGTTGGCATTGCGAAACCCAGCGGCGTAGGCGCAGCAGTGTCCGCCATCGCGCTTGAGGAGCGGCAGCCCGGACGACGAGCCAATCAGGTCGTAGCGGCCGTAACACACGGCGATGAGCGGGTGCGACGGCGTTGCCGCGACCTGCGCGACGACGCTGTCGCTCGGGGACCAGCCGCCAAAAGCCGCGAATATCGCGGTATCGAGTTGGTCTTCGGTGCCCGAGTCGTGGATCCAACTTACGACGCCGAACTGCTGGTTCGTCGTGTTCGTTCCGCAGCCTTCGGGGTCGACGCCGGAACCGGTCGACATGATGATGCCCATCAAGTCGATCAAGGTGGTTGCTTGGTTGTAGGTTGCTGGGCTGTTCCAGTTCGTCGGCCCTGGAATCACGTCGCCAAACCCGTGATTGGCTGCGTAGGTAAGTAGATCCATCGCCGAGGTCGGAACGCAGTGGCACGAGCCGTTACCGTCGAGCGTGATCCGCTTCTGGTCGAAGTCCGGAATGCCAACGCGGCGGACGTAGTAGTCAGTGGCGCTCGTGTAGCTGGACGCGACGACGTCGGCACCCGCTGCGCTCACGATTCCTGCGGTGATCACGCATCCCGCGATCAATCGGTCAACTCTCTGCATGACGATCCTCCGGTGGCGAAGCCGCTGGGGCGCGAACCGCGCTGTCACGTATGCTCGCGGTCGCTGCCGTCCATTTAGCGCGAGTCGAATGAAGGATGCGCCAGTTTTTTGGATGTTTGGGATCAAAGCCGAAAGTCGGCGCGATAACGATGGCTCGCGCCCGTTCACCCCGCTGGCAGCCCCGTCGACCGCGCAGTGGTGCCATTCGCATGTCACTGCGGCGACGGTCCGCTGTTCCGCCGGAACCGTCGGCACGCGAGCTTGCTGCGACGGTCGGTGTCGTCGATGGAGAGCCAAGCGCCGCGGTGCTTCACGGCAACGGCTGCGTGCTGGGGGAAGTCGAAGCTGAAGACATGTCCGCAGATTCCGCAGATTCGCGCAGATTGCGAGGCAGCGAACTGGATGCTCGTGGTGACCCTCACGGTACAGCGATCATGGTGTTTGTCGCTGGCCGACGCATGGCGGTTGAGCGTCGGCTGAACCCGCGTCCAGCGCGCGACTCGAGCAAACATCGTTTTCAGGCGCTTCAGGCTTTCGTGTGGGTACGAAGATAGGAAGACGAGTTTTCAGGCGGCGCAGCGTGCGCTCTGGCGCGTTCGTTGCGTCTGTTGAGCGGTGGTTTCACCACATTTTCCCGCAGCGCCCGATCGAGCGGCGGCACTACCAAGCCGAGTCTGCGTTTCATTGCGTCCACAGCTGAAGCCACACTGATTCGAGTTCTTGTGACCCGAGCTGAGTTGTTCTCGTCGTTGTAGCCGTCTTGATGTCGACCGCGCGTCGACCGTCGGGCGATGCGACCTTCGACGAGACGATCGCCCCGTCCTCGGAGACGATCTCTCCAAGGGCGCGCGAGATCGAAACAGCGCCAGTCTCGAGATCAATCTCGACACCGACGACCTCACCGGCCCACCGTGCGGAGGGGCCTTCGAACGCCAGCCGCCGGTCGTCGACGATTCGGGCCCGTCTGATTCCCCCGATAGGCACGAGGGCATCCCCCTTCAGCTCAATCTGACGGACTTCCCCCGCGGTCCCCACCATGAGGTGCGTCAGAAGGGCACGCTTTGCTGGCGTCGGCATTGGCGGCGGACCCAGCGTCACCGTCGCCCACTCAATCCGCGGTCCCGCGCCGACTGCGGCGGTCCCTGCCTCAAGTTGCCAATTCGCTCCGGGACCGGGTTGGCCGATCGCGATCGCTTCCGACTCAGCGACCACGCGCACTGCGCCGTTCGACATGTCGACCACGACGATCTCGACTGGGTACGGGGCCGTCGCCGCGCTGGTTGCCGGTCCGACGAGCCGGTCACGTCGAGCGACGATCGAGCGCCCGTCTGGAGTGAATCCGCAGACGCGAACGAAGCCATCCGCGTTGCTGCCGATCACCTTCGTGTGCGACTGCTGCGCGACGGTGTCGAACCAGCGGATCTCTTGATTCCAACCGCTTGTCGGGTCGAACACCGCCCACGCGAGTATGCCGCCATCGTCCGACGCGACCCACTCCCCAGCTGCCGGTTTTTGGATGACGCAGTGTGACAGATGCCGAAGTTCGTTCGACGGCGGACAGTCGATGATGTCAACGCGGGTAGCGAGGGCAGCGTAGGCAAACTGCCGAGGAACGCGCCACAGCGGCCAGCTTGCGAACCGAACAAAAAACGCGTTCGGCCACGCTTCGAACGGTCGGAACGGCGCTAGGGTCGACCAAAGCAGCGTGCCACGTATAGCGAGCGCGCCAGCGAGCGCGATGGCGATCGCAGCCAGCGGGAGCGGAAGCAGGCGCCACGCGAGTCGTCGCCCGATCACGCGTTGCTTTTGTCCAAGCTGCGATCCGCACTCTGGGCAGCGCTCAGGAAGGCGAACCGATATATCGAGTTCCTGATTGCATCGTCGGCAGTAGGTGCGACCAGCCGCGCGCGGGCGACGCACGGTTCGAACAGTCCACCACGATGCGATCGCGAGCCCAACGACGAGGGCAATCACGCCGAAATCAGCTCGATGGTTGTCAAGCCAAGGCCACGGACGTGCGTCGACGAGTCGCTCTACGAGGATGCGTTGGCCGTCCATCGTCCACGTCGGCGTCGGCGAATCGAGCGTCGCCCGCGCGTCGGGCAACTCGATGCTGCCTGCGAAATTCTGAACGTCAGTCTCTTCGATCAATGGTGAACTCGCAGTGCGAGGCGCGGGTTGCCGCTCATTCTACGCAGAGTACGCGAGATACGGTCGAGACTCACACGAACGTACGCCCGAGCGGAACACCGCGCCAAAAACGCAAACGCCCCGATCGATCGATCGGGGCGTCTGTGCTCGATTGATAGCTCTCGAAGAGCCGCGAAACCCGCTGTCCAGTACTACTCAGCACGGCCCCCAGCCACCGAGCAGCACTGCGAGGTCAGCGGCGTCGACGAAGCCTGATCCATTGAGGTCTGCGGCACCGCTGCCGCCCCACGCACCAAGCAGCACCGCGAGGTCGGCGGCGTCCGTCATGCCGTTGCCGGTGAGATCGGTCGGACAGGGGACGCCTTCGAATTCGTAGCAGCCGCGATCGAGGTAGCTCACTGGGCCGAGGCCCATGTTGGCGGACGCGGCGTCGTCGATGAAGCGCTCGGTGCCGTCGAGGTCGGTGGTGTACGCGCTCGGCAAGAGCCAGTTCGACATCGCGTTGTCGATCGCGTTCGATGCCGCGAGCAGGCGATAGTCATCATCGGCGGTGCCGCGAACGAGGTCAGCGCCGAGCGGATTCACGAAGGCGGGATCGTTGCCGTCGTTGCCAGCGCCGCCGAAGCCACCGGTCCACCCGAGGACGGACGTCGCCGCAACGTCGAGGAGGCCGAGCGACGTGAGCTGTCGTTGTTCAAGCACGCCCGCGAGTCCGGCGTTCTTCCACAGAATCGAGTTGCGCAGTGTGAGAGCTGCTGCCGGGGCGATGTACACGCCGCCGCAACCAGCTGCGGTCGAGATGTTGTCGACGATCGTTGAGTTGACGATGAGTCCGTTTGCAACAGCGATGAAGCTCACAGCGCCGTTGCCCGCGCCGTCGTTGCCATGCACGAGCGTGTTGACGATGCTCGGCTGTCCGCTTGAGAGAAGTATCGCGCTGCCAGCGCCGGTGCTCACGTTCATGTTGAAGCGGCAGCTTTCGATCGTCACGTCACTGGTCAGCGCGAAGAGGCCAGAGCCACCATCGAGCGACTCATTCTGTCGCACCCAACAATCGCGAATCACTGGCGCACCGTTCTGAATCACGATGCCGCCGCCGAAGCTCCGTAGTCCCGCAGCGGGGCCGTTCGCGTTGCCCTTCTGCACGATGAAGCCAGACATGCCACCGGTGGCATCGACGTTCAGCGCGGCGACAACGTTGTAGGAATTGTCGCCGCTCCCCGCAGCACCAATCGCACCGGAGAGTACGGTTTGATGCGCCAACGCGTCGCGTTCGCTGATGTCGACTTCGCCGCCGGCGAAGCCGCCGATCAACTGCGTGCCGCTGACGAGCGGGAAGCGCAGATTACGATTGTTCGTTCCGCGATCGGGCTGATACGTCCCTTGGGCGACGAGGACGTACTGAATCGGCGTAACCAGAGCGTCGTCCATCGCGTCTTGCAAGTCGGTGTAGGCGTCCGTCCATGTCGTACCGTTGTTGGCGCCCGCGGCCGCAACGTTGACGTATCGAACGTCGCAGACGGTTTCGATGGCGCCCATGTCGACGATCGGTCCAGTGCCAGCACCGGTGTCGAGAACGCTGACTTCGTTGACGTAGCGCGCGTTGCCGTCGAGATCGGAGGTCACCCACGCCGGTACGAGAGCATTGCTGCCAGCGTCGATGCAGGGTGAGGTCCGACGAAGTTGCAGGTCGCCCGCCAGAGCGTCGACGAACTGCGGATCGGTATCGATGTTGCCAACACCGGGCCAGCCGCCTTGGACGTTGCTGCGGGCGACGAGGGTGGTCACGCCAGCGCCGGAGACGTCGATCGAAGTCGTGTTCGACCCAATGATCGAGTTGGAGACGAGCGCGAGCAGCGGGAAGCCCAGGTCGTTGAGTTCGATCCCAGCGGCGCCGCCGTTGTAGATCGTGCAGTTAACGATCGTCACCAAAACTGGATTCGAGATCGACAGGGCTTCGACCGCTACATCGCCGCTGAAGAAGATGCTGTTACTCACGTAGAGGCCTTCGCGGGTCGAGAGGACCTCGCCGTCCTTGTCGTCGAATGTGCAGCGATCGAAGAGGCCGGTCCCGCTGAGCACGTTGGCGCTGCTGACGCTCGTTGCGTCGTTGTCGAGAAAATCGCAATCAGCAAAGGTGCAAATGCCTCTCATTTCGACTGCACCTCCGCCGGTCGCATGGTTGGAATCGAAGAGACAGTCCTCGACTGTGACGTTGCCCGTGATGGACATGGCACCGCCGCCGGTCGCCTCGTTGCTGATGAACTGGCAGTCGATGAACGTCGCGTTGCCGTTGACGTACGCGCCACCGCCGAGGGTGGCGTCACAATTCTTGATGATGCAGTGCTTGATCTCGGGGTCGCCCGTGATATCGAGGCCGCCGCCGGTGGTGTCGCTTCCCTGCTTGATCGTGAAGCCGATGAGTTTGGCGTCTGGTCCAACGCCTCCATCGATGCGAACGGCGGTGTCGATAAAGTCGGCGTCGATGACGGTCAAGGTGGGATCGGCGAAGCTCGATGCCTTCACGGTGATCTCCTTCCCGAGGAAGTCGATCTGCTCGTGATAGGTGCCAGCGGCAACGAGCACGGTGTCGCCAGCCGCTGCGGCGTTGATGGCGTCTTGGATCGTTGGAAACGCCGCAGGGACATTGCGAACAACGGCGCTGGCGGTGCCAGCGGTGAAGAAGAGCGTGGTGGCGAGGGTGGATCGGACAAAAGAGGCGGTGCTAGTCGTGACGAATCGCATTGGAGGGTCCTTGAGTTGACTTGGTAAGTGACGGACAGTCCCGTCAAGCCCTCATGCGACGTGCGGGCCACGGCTCCCTCATCTGGCGACGAAGAAAGTTGAGCGAACGCGACAAGTCGCCGTGGGCGACCCTTCGCTGGCCTCCTTGGCCTTGGTCACGTTCATCACGCCGCTGGCGAGGAGTAGTAGGGCCAGCAGTACGCCGACTTGCGACACCCCATGCCCCATGATCGACGCGCGTTACGGCGCCCTTCGTGAACCTTTGACGAAAGTCCGAGTTTCGCCAGCACGGGTTCGACGAGCGCTTCTGAGACTGGAAGTGGTTCGGGCCCGGGAAAGGTCCCGGAAAAGATACTGCTTGAGCAACACCGTTGGTTTCAGGACGAGCGGTGCGCAGCGAATCCCGCGCAAAAGATCGTGGTCGGGCCACTCAGGTTCGCGTCGCGCTGGCTGCGATGTATCTTCGATCGTCACGCAGCCCGAATGACCATGGCCACGGGTTGCTCCGCCACGTCCGCCGGAGCCTCCTATGGGCAGATTCATCGTTCTTCTTTATGCGCTTGCGTCGCTGCTGGTCTTCGTGATTGCGATGCCCGTGCACGCTGGGCTCGTCGACTCGTTCGTCCTCGCGCTGGAAGAACCTGTGTCGAACGGCGTTCCGGTCCGTGGTGCTGGCAACATCGAAGTGGCCGGTGCCACCGACACCTACGAACTCACGATCGATAAGCCGACGATAGTGTATTTCGACGAGCAATCGTCGAGCTGTGCTCTCACCTGGACGTGCGTCGGGCCAGCGAACGTCGTCGTGTTTGGTGCGAATCAGATGTGCGGGTTAGATCCAAGTCAACAGTACCTCGCGCCGGGCGTCTACACGATCACGGTGACAGGGCCCCAACCTGGAATCTATGCGTTCACAGTTTGGGCGCTCAATCCGCCAGAACAGTTTTCGATCGCGCTTGAGCAGGGAGTGTCGAACGGCGTTCCCGTGGCCGGCGCTGGCAACATCGAAGAGCCTGGCGCCAAGGATCAGTATCAGCTCGCGATCGCCGCGCCGACTTCGGTGTACTTCGAAGAGCAGAGTGGCGGTTGCGCGCTGATCTGGTCGTGTGTGAGTCCCTCCGGGGCACTGGTGTTCTCGGATAGCGCGATCTGCGTGGGTGACCCGGGAGTCTTCGCGCTCAGCGAAGCTGGCCCCTACACCATCACCGTCGCGGGCAACGGTAGCGCGACCGGAACGTATGCGTTCACCGTATGGCAACTTGACGAACCTGAGGTCTTCACGATCGCTCTCGATACGACGATTTCGAGTGGTGTCCCCGCCGCTGGCGCAGGCGTGATCGAAGAGCCCGGCGCGACCGACGTCTATCAGCTCACCATCGCGGCACCGACTGCGATATACGCCGAAGAACTAACGGGTGCGTGCAACATCGCATGGTTGTGTACCGATCCGAACGGCGTCGTCTTGTTCTCAGATTCCGCAATTTGCGTCACTGATCCCGGCTCGCTCACGCTCGCGACTCCCGGCACCTACACCATCACGGTCGTCGGCGTCGGCGGCTCGACCGGCACTTACTCGTTCAAGCTCTGGACGTTGAGTCCACCTCAGGTATTCGAGATCGCGCTGAATGACGTGGTGGCGAATGGCATTCCGGGCACCGGCGCTGGCAATCTTGAGACGCCGGGATCCATTGATGTCTACGCACTCAACGTGGTGTTTCCGACCACGGTCTATTTCGATGAGCTCCGTGGCAACTGTTCGATTTTCTGGGGCGCTGTCGATCCGAACAGCACGTCGCTCTTCGCCAACAACGTGATCTGTGTCACCGATCCGGGGACGTTCACGCTGCTATCTCCCGGAGTGCATCTCATCACGGTCAAGAGTCCATCGGGCGGGATTGGCACATACGCATTCCGAGTGATCGAATCGATGCCTCCGCAACTGTTCGACATCGCGCTTGGCGACATCGTTGCGAACGGCATTCCCGCGGCCGGTGCGGGCAACATCGAACAACCCGGATCGCTCGATGTCTATCGATTCGACGCCGAGGCTGGGGACGTCGTGTGCTTCGACGAGATTGCTGGCGCTTGTTCGCTCGCATGGCAGCTCACCGATCCTCTCAACGCCGCCGTATTCAGTGACTCAGCGATGTGCGTAAACACTCCCGGGAAGCGAACGCTGACGACGACGGGTACCTACACGATCAGTGTGTACGGACCGGGTGGCACAAGTGGCGTCTATTCTTTCGGGATCTTCCCCGGCAGCGCCGCAGACCTCGATGGGGATTGCCACGTAAGTGCCCCAGATCTCGCGATCCTCCTTGGCGCGTGGGGAGTGTGTCCGAGTGGCTGCGAAGCTGACCTTGATGACGACGGCGTTGTGAGCGCGCCGGATATTGCAATCTTGCTTGGCGCTTGGAACTAACAGGCCGCTGCTGGATTCGTAGCGAAGCCCTCACCTACCGCCCCGGCGCGGGCACCGTGCCGCCGCCATCGCCACCTGAGTCCGCGGTCTCACCGCTTCCGGTAAACTGACCGCTGCCATTGGTGAGTTGATAGGCGAATCGCCAGCCACCGGGTGAGTACATCCCCGAGTTCTGCCAGTCGTCAATCGTGACCGTTCCCGACTAGGCGCCCGTCGATACGTCCGACGTGAAGGTTCCCGCCGCGCCAGCTTGCCACCCGGTTTTTTGGTTCCAGTCCGCGTTTCAATTCTCGCGTCAAGTCCAAACGCCTCTGTCCGCGAGGCGCTGCCACTCGATTGCTGCGTCGGCAGCTGGGCCAAAGATCGTCGCGTCGGGCGACATGCTGACAGCATCGAGTGCCACCGAGAGATCGGGGCCCTGCGCCGCGCAAGCGGCGAGAAAAATCGAAGTGCTGGCGAGGGCGAGGATGCGGCGGGAGCGAGGTGCGGGCATGCGCGGAGTTTACGTGTCACGGGCTGCTAGACGCAACACATTCACGAGCGCATGGGCTGGAACGGAACAGAGTTCTGCGGATGCCGACTCGACCTCTCGTATCCGCCAATGGGTTCGACGATCCTGCTTTCGTTCAAGCTTCCCGAGGCGCCGACGAAAAGCTGATCGCCGCTTTCGAAGTGTTCGTTAGTTCCGCGCGGAGCGGCTTGCCGTCTTCTTGACCGTCTTCTTGATGGTTTTCTTGGCGGGGTTTTTCGCCGGTGTCGTCTTGCTCGGTTTCGCAGCGGTTGCTGACTTCTTGGAAGCTCGGGCGCCGCCCGCTGGTTCGGCTAGGCGCGCGACATAGCGCGCGACGTAGGTCTTCGCGGGCACATGCCGAACCGCTTCGCCGACGAGCGCCAGCGGCAGATCGTCGAGCTTCTTGAAGCGAATGCAGCTCTTGCCCATGTCGAGCTTCTTTCCTGTCTTCTTCCACTCACTCGTGAGCCACGCTGCTTCGCGCTCGTCGCCGTACATGCACATCAGGTACAGCGACATGTGATTCTTCTGCGACGCGAGACCCGCGAAGCACAGCGGCTGACTCGGATCGCAGTGGTACCCTGCGGGGAATACGCGGTGCGGCACGAAATAGCCAATCATTCCGTACTGCATACCCTCCTCGTAATCGGAATCAAGGTTCTTGATGATGACGGCGCGAACCGCTTCGATGGCAGCGCGGCGATCAGCGGGAAGAGACTTGAGATAAGACTCCACGGTTGTCGAGTTTGATTTCATGGCTCATGAATTGTTGCGGAAGTCTCGACGCAGCGAAAGCATTCGGTGGCTGGGAGACTCAAAAAGAAAACTGGGACGCCTTGCGGCGTCCCAGTGGTACTCGGCACTCGTTTCGTGGGTGGGAATCGAGGAGCGTCGTTATCGCTACTTAGCCACACGCGCCCCAGGCACCCAAAAGGCCAGCCAAGTCAGTAGCGTCGACGAGACCGTCAGAGTTCACGTCACCGGGGAAGCCCGGTACTCCGCGTGATCCCCATGCTCCAAGGAGTACTGCGAGGTCGCCAGCGTCGACGTTGCCATCGCCATTGAGATCCGAGGGGCACGCGGAGCCGCAGACGATGAGATCGAGCTGGAAGTTGTCAATGCCCGCTTCCGTCGTCGAGTCGTTCGGTGAGTCGGACACACTGAAGCGAACCTGGATGTTGGCGGTGGGCTCGACGTAATCGCTGACCCGGAAGAACTTCGAAGACCACATGCTGGTGGTAGTGAAGATGTTCATGACGGAAGTCCAAGTCGTGCCGCCGTTGTTACTAACCTCAACCACCATCTTGTCAGCGCCGGCGACTCCGAAGTCGTCGCAGAAGAACCAAGCGGCAAACGAGATGAGTCCGTCCTGGCCTGAGAGATCAAACGCGGGGGACGTCAGGATGGTCGGACCAAAATCAACGTCGGCAGCCCCGGGCGCGCCGCCTGCGGTACCGTTCTGGGTCACGAAACACTTCGTACCCGTACCGTTCGTTGCGTCATCCTCGGGCGACGCAAGCTTGCCCGCGACGACGGTGCCGTTCGGATTCGCGACGCCCCACCCGCCGCCGGTGAGCGACGCGTGATTCGTAATAATCCAAGTCGAGGTGTCGCCTTCGAATTCCTCGCGAAGCGCGATCTCGGTTCCGACGGCGGATAGCGCGGAGTACGGCGCGGCGGCCCCGCTCGGCGGGTCAGCGAAGACGCCGTTCCCGGGGAGTAGCTGCGACGTGATCCACCATGAAATGTTCTCGGGGCAGGGCACGCCCGGAAGCGTTGCCTCGTAGGCGCCGGCTCCAATAGGAATCAGCGGCTGAACCTGCTCTGTACCGCCCTTCGTGATGTAGTGGAGCGTCGGCGAGTCGGGCACGATTGTGCCGCCGCCGAAGGTCGTGAGATTGACGCCGAAGATATGCGGCGCGTTCGGAGTGATGAACGCGGGCAAACCCTGCGGATAGCTCGTGACGATGCCGATCGGCGGAACATTCATCCAGATGCGGGTGCCGCTGCAACGACCAATGACCAGATCCTTCCAACCATCGCCATTGATATCGAACACAGCGACATCGAAGGTACCGTTCAGCTCGCTGGTCGGGATGCCGCACGTCCCTTGATCCTGGATCGTCACGCTCGGGACGTTGCCGAGGTTGCGGTAGAAGTGAAGCCGACTTCCGCAGCCGAAGATATCGACGTCGAAATCGCAGATGAGTACGTCGTTGAAGCCATCGTTATTGATATCGACGATCCGGCTGTTTCCACCGAAGCCGTCGTCGCCACCAGATTGGAACGAGTAGGTCTTGCTCTCGAAGTTTGCCATGCCGTCAGCGCCGTTGCCGACGTTCAGCAGGAAACGATCAGAGCCATCGTCGCTCAGCACCGCGTCGAGCTTGCCGTCATTGTTGAGCTCGCCGACGGACATGTTGTAGTGCGCCCCCGAACTCGCCGTCTCGTGCTTATTGAAGAAGCCGATCTGCGCGGGATTGTTGTAGCTCACTTTGAACGGGCCGTTTTCCGACTTGATGACATCCCTCACGCCATCGCCGTTCATGTCCTGAATTGCGCCAGCGGTGCCGAAGCCCGACGAGATCATCTGCGGAGTCATTCGCGCCAAGGTCAAATCGGCAAAGTAGCCAAGCCCGTCGTTGATGAGCAGGCGATCACCCTGACCGCTGTTGTAGTTCACGATGTAGATATCGACCGAGCCGTCGCCAGTGACATCACCCGCAGCGATTCCGCAACCGTTCGGTGCCTCGGGCATCTGTGGAATGCGGGACTCTTCGTACTTGAAGCCCTTCCACAAGCCGCCGCCATCGAGTCCCTGATTCATGTAGACGCGCGGATGCGAAATCGTCTTGGGGAACGACTGGTTGAGCGCGGGGCATGTGATGAAGTCGCGCCAGCCATCGTTATTCACATCAGCGATGACGACATCGCGATCATTTGTAACGTCGAGGAAGCCTTGTCCCCCGTCCGTCGCGGCCGTCGCATACTCGGTCGTGCGATCGACGAGCACGCCACTTTCATTCATGAGGAGCAGGTTCCGTTTGCCGTTTGGCGTCGTCACGGGTTGCTTTCGCATCACGACGAGATCGATGTCACCATCGTTATCGAAGTCCGCGTAGCCGTAGTCCTTCTCTTCGGTATCGGCCGATCCGAGATTTGCTGGCGCGACGAGGCGCGTTGCGGTCTGGTTGACGAAGGTCGCCCATCCGTCGGCCATGGCGCTCGTTGCCACCACTCCAGAGACGAGTGCCATCGTGGTGATCGCGCCAGTCGCGATCGTTCGTGTCGTCATTCTCATGCAGGTCTCCTTGCAGGCCCGAACGGAGGCGGGGCGAGATGAACACGCAAGCACCGGATTGGTCGTGTGCGACGCGCGTTGCGGATGCCGTACCACCCGCATTAGGGAGCTTTGAGAGAACGTGCCACGGCGTTCGTAGCGGCGTTCGTAGTGAGCGAGTGAGTCAGGTTGTGGGACACGGGCCCCATGACCCCAGCACGATGCCGAGATCAACCGCGTTCGTCGTGCCGTCGCCGTTGATGTCGGCACCAGCGGTTCCCCACGCACCGAGCGCAATGCCGAGGTCGGCGGCATCGACTCCGCCACTGGCATTCAGGTCAGCGGCGCACGCGGTGCAGGAGTCGGGGATGCCGTCATGGTTCTTGTCCGTCGCGCCGAGGAGCACCTCTAGAAGGTCGCTCGTTCCGTCGTCGTCACAGTCCCGATTCGACGGCTGGTACCGAGAAAGGAAAACGGCGAAGTCGTTGAGGTCGACATCGCCGTCTTGGTCCGCGTCGTGAATGGCGCAGGGAGCGTCGGCGTTCACTCCCACATCACCGAAGCACCCCATGAACGCGTCGAAGTCGAAGAGATCGATGGCGTTACTTCCATCAGCATCGAACGCGAGCCGGCCGAGTGAATCGAGGAACGCAACGAGCTTCGCTTGCTCGGACGGGGGGAGCGCGAAGAACGCCGCGCCGATGTCGCGGGCCTCGCTCGCGACGACGTTATGCCACCAAATCGCGCCACCGTTCCCAGCGACGCGGTCAAAGAACGAGCCACCAGCGGCGCGACCGTCGTGCAGCATGGGGTCGCGAGATCTGAGGTTCCAGAGCGTAGGCGTGCGCATCTCAAGCGCTTCCGCGTCGCCGTCGACGAAGCCGTCGCCGAGGAGTCCCATGTCGTGCAGCAGGAAGTCGGAGTAGGGGCGGATCGTCTTGTTGCGGAGCGCGTCCTCTAGGCCCCGAGCATCGGCGGTCGTCCATTGCGCAACGTGGCACTTGGCGCATCCGATCGCGTTGAAGATGGCCTCGCCTGACATCCCGGATTTCGGCGTTTGCGGCGGGGGACTCAGAAACCGCTGGAAGTCGGTGACGCGATCGAGGAAGTCCAAGCCTTCAGCATCGGGACCGTCCTCGGGATCGGCGACAGAGTCGCATTGCGCGAGCACCGCGGCGTCGCCGTTCGGGGCATTTTCTTCTTGGAAGAACCGATTCGTGAGGCCCATCTCGTTGACGGCGGCGTCAGCAGAGAACGAGAGCACAGTGGCGACTTGGGCTTTCCAGCCAAAGCGACCGATGCGTGGTACGCCCGGCGCTTCGACCGATTGAACCGTGCGAGCACGGCCGCTCACGAGGTCGCCGTCGAGATCGAGCGGATCGGCATTGGCCGCAATGGCCGCGTCGGGGATCGCTTCGATCATGCCGAACGCCATGGACGAATTCGTGAGGCGAAGGATGATCGTGTTCGCCCCGACGTACACCTCTTCGGCGCACCCCTCACTCAGCGAACTCACTTGCAACAGCGGTCCGCCAAATTGCGTGAGCGGATCGAAGCTGCCCTTATCAGCAAGTCCGAAGTTTTTGACCGTGATCGAACCCCAGCCACCAACGGGATTCGTATGACACGTTGCGCAACTCGACTTGTTGAAGATCGGGCCCAGACCCTCGGCTTCCTGAAGCGGCGTTTGGTAACGCTGTTTGCCGAGTTCAAATCGTGCGAGTTGCTCGGCGGTCAGTCCGGGGAGCGGAGAGCCGGCCTTCTCGTAGTCGGGTCCGCTGGCGAAAGCGCCGGGAGGAGTGGCGACAAGGCATGTAGCGACGGCAAACCCGTTCGCGAACATCATGCGGACGCGTTGTGTGTCGTGAGTCATACGGCCGTCGAGGCTCCTATAGAAGATGGTTCGGTTCAGTCTGTACGCTTGCTTCGCCACGGGGTGCTCGGCGGAGTCCGCCGCACCGCCTTGAGGTGAGCGTAATCGACGACAGCCGTGATGCCAGCCAAATCTTGCATTCGAGTTCGTTCGTTTGTGCAGTCGCTGGTCCTGTCGCGCTCTCTCGAAGAGTTGCGACTGGCATCCCCCGGCTGGTGTCCCCCGATGCGAGTCGCCACGTTGTTACTCGGCGGGCTTGGTTGTTTCATAAGCGCAGGGTGTGAGCGCGGCGGCCCGTCCTCTGGACCAGCGCCTGCTCCGGCCGCCGCCACTGCCGTTACGAGCGACGGACATCGCACCGCGTTTGACGCGGTGCCCCGGCCCCCGGGAAAAGACCCTCCGTTTGTACTGGCGGACGACCGCATCCAGATCGCGAAGGCAATGCTCCGGGCCAACCGTTTCGACGATGCTGAACTCGCTCTGAAGACGGTGCTCGCGCGGCGCCCGGACATCGCCCAAGCCGAGTTTTTCCTCGGTGTGGCGATTCAGAAACAGAAGCGCTACGCCGACGCGAAGCCACATTTCGAACGCGTCATCGCGCTCGGGTCCGCGTTCCCCGAGATCGACTATGTCTTTCACTTTCTCGGATGGTGCCTGTATTACCTCGGCGATCTGCCCGGGGCGCAGATCGCGTTTGAGGAGCATCTTCGCCGCGTTCCGACCGAGGCAGATACGCAGTTCGGACTCGGAGTTGTCGCGTTCGACGACGACCGCATTGACGAGGCGGAAGCACACTTCAAACGCGCGATAGAGATGCAACTGGGCGACGCGCGTGCGGCGCGCGAGATCGCGAAAGCGGAGGCGCGACTCAGCGACGTCTATGTTCGTCGCGATCGGATCGTTGAGGCTGAACAAGTGCTGCGGGACTCGGTGACGCGGTATCCCGACCACTATGAAGCGTGGGCAAAGCTCGCGCGGGTGCTCGATCGACTGGAGCGCACGGACGAGGCGACGTCAGCACGCGAACAGGAGCAGGCCGCAATCAATCGCGCGGCAGGGCGAGGCGACTTGAGTGGCACTAACTAACACATCTGGCGCGACGAAAGCCGCCCGTCGCGCGGTGCGACGGGCGGTCGGAATGTTGCGCACTTCTGTGATACGTTGACCGGACTCACGGGCACCACGCGAGGGACAACGCGTCGATCAGCCACGGTCCAACGCGATTGTCGGGTGAATTGCCGCAGGTATACGATCGCTGGATCGTGCCGATTGCGCCATTGAGGTAGAGCCCGCCTCCCGAGCCGAGCGTCGGAGCTGCAGAGTTTCCCGACACGAAGCAACCACGGTCGAGAGCACAGATTCCGCCGAAGACTGCGATAGCGCCGCCGTGGTGCTCTGCGTCGTTGGCAATGAAGGTCGACTGCGAGATTTGTGCGGCGCCCGCAAGAATCGCGATCGCGCCGCCAGACGAGCCGAGCGCAGGAGTGCTGAACGGGTCAAAGTGCGTTACGTTGTTCACGAAGGTGCAGCGATCGACGATCAGCGTGCCGCTGTTGAGAGCAATCGCGCCGCCCGAGCCCCCGTCGGGGCCACTGAGGACTCCGCCGGTCTCGTTGCTGTCGAAGTTACAGCGAACGAACTTGGCCTGTCCCGCTCCCCAAATGCCGACCGCTCCGCCGCCAGCGTCGATGTAGAAACCGTCGGTAGAGACGTTACCCACGAAGTCACAGTTCTTGAACCTCGCCTTGCCTTCGACGCGCACGGCGCCGTCGGCGTCGCCTCCGAAGTTGTCGTAGAACTGACACCGCTCAAACACGATGTTCGATCCGAGCACGCGCACCGCCCCACCGTTTCCCCAAGTTTCGTTCCGCAGAAACGACGAGTCTCGCACTGTGCCAGCGCCGTGCAGGTTGAGCGCACCGGTGCCGGTATCGGTAGGGCCATTGTCTGTGAACTGGCAATTCCTGACGAGGAAGTTCGGAGAGTTGACGACACCGACGGTCGGAGCGCTGTTGTAGCTTCCGTTCTGCGAAAACGAGGAATTGGTGATGGTGCACGCTGGGCCGCTGATCTCGATCGGGTATCCCCAGTTGCGGCCGCCGTGGTTCGTAAACGTGTTGCGGGTGAGTACGGTCGTCGCGTTGATCGCCTTGAAACCCACCGGGCCAACAATCGCGTCGAGTCGCGAATCTGTCATCGTGACGGATCCGCCGCCGAAGCGAAGCACCGCATCCGGGAAGTCGAACCAGAAGTTCTGAAACGTCGAGCGCGAGATTGTTGCAAGCGATCCGTTCGCAACGAGGACGGCTCGCGATCCGTACTGCACGTCGACGGAATCGAACACCACGCTGCCACCTTGTACGGTGAACGCCGTCAGATCATTCCACCACACTCCGATGTCAGGGATCGTGGTGTTCCGAACGGTGAGCGCTGTTCCGACTGCCGAGAACTCCGGCGCGTTGCCGCCCGCGTCGACATCGATGAGGCAATCGACGATGAGCAGTTGGCCGCCGCTGAAGGCGTATTGGTTCGCGCCGCGGAGCGTGACACCGTTGAAGGAAATGAGCTGGCTCGGCGCGAGTACTGACGTCGACTTGGAAGCGAAGCCAGTGCTGGTCGGAGCGACCACGCAACTGCCCGGGTTCGCCGGGTTTCCGCGAATTGTGACGGGAAGCGCGCCGATCGAGAACGGCGCGGTATCCGTAAACCCAACGGAAAGTTGAATGATGTCGTTCGGAGAGGCGGCGCTCAGCGCCGCGGCGATCGAGGGATACGTGCTGGTACCGGAGTTTCCGACGAAGAGTGTTGCGGCGTCGCTCGTCGACGCGATGAGTATCGGCAGGGCTCCGGCGACGACTGCGGTGAGCGATGAGCGGCGGATTGTCGAGATGGTGCGCATGATGTGCTCCTTGAGTAACCACTCGGTATGCGAACGCCGGCATCCCGTCTCTCTGATGGCGATGAACATTGCGGGACTTTTCAGAGCGACATCGCCGCTACAGTTCATTGCCATGGCCGAGCAGCAGCAAATGACGTTCGCGACGAGTCGACGTAGCGCGACTCTAGAGCCCGCGCGACTGTCGGTACATCGCTGCGTTGTTCCGCACCATGCGACGGAATTGCCAGTACGAAGGTGTCGTGTACGACGTCGTAGACGTCTGTGGAACCGCGCGAGCGCGAAGTTCGTCATAGTGCTCGCACACCTCGCTGAACGCGCTCGGTATGCGCTCTCGTGCTCGCCGCATGTTGTGCTCGACGGTCTCGCGCAACGTCGGTCGAAATTCGATCGGGTATCGCTGCTGGAGCAGAATGTCTCCGGCGTCAATCTTTCGCGCGACTTGATGAATGGTGAACCCAGTGTCGGGAACGTTTTCGTAGATCGGCCAGATGATGCTCTGAGCGCCTTGGAACTGCGGCAAGATCTCGGTGTGGATGTTGACCATGCCACAGCGCGGGATCGAGTAGACGGTCTCGGCGATGTATCCGTTGCCGAGCGAGAGCCCGAGGTCGGCGCGCAGCGTTCGGAAGATCTCGCGCGTGGGCTCAGAGTTCAGGAACTCCGTGTCGAAGAGCGGAACGCCGTGGGCCGCGCACACCGTTCGGATCTCGGGGGCATCGAGATCGACGTACCACGCGCGCATGCGGACGCCATTCAGTGCGCCGAGCGGTCCGATGCGCCAGAGCTTCTTGAGTTTCCTCCGAAGTACGCGCGACTGACCCGGAGAGCCGCCGTGTGCTCGGACGACTCCGACGACCTCGATGTTTCGATTGGCGCAGAGTTCGGGGAGGCAGCGCGAAGCGATGTCGCGCGGGAGACAGGTGAGGACGACGATACGCGGGCGCTGAACTCTATTCATGGTCCGGGCCCCAGCCACGTCTTCACGCCCGCAGTTTCCTCCATGTTGCCGCGCGCGAAGTACTCGACGTGCGCAATCGGCCACTCGGCCTCGAAGTGATGTCGTGGAATAGAGTAGCGGTCGGTGATCGCTGGGCGGATCGTGCCGCGGAACGCGCCGAAGCAGGCGCGGTATCCAGCGGTTTGCGCCATCGCTAACGATGTCTGGTCCGCATCAGCGCGGCGACCGAATGGCCACGAGATGTACTTGCACTCAACGTCGAGACGCCGCTCGAGTTCGCGTTTCGAGCCCGCGATCTCGTCCTCAAGCCGGCGCGGATCAGACGAGATGTCGGCGAATCGAGCGTGTGTCCGCGTATGGGAACCGACGTCGTAGCCTTGGGCGTGGATCGACGCGACGTCCTCCCAGGTCATGACCTCGATTGTCGCCGGGTACGAGATCGCCTTGCAGTACTCACGTGCGACGCTGCGATTCGCCTCAATCATGGCGGATGGCACAAAGAAGATCGCAGGAATCCCGTGTTTCCTCAGTAGCGGTAGCGCGTTGGTGACGTTGTTTCGAAAGCCGTCGTCGAGCGAGAGATGGAACGTGCAGCGGTCGATCGGAGTGTCGCCGCTCAGCATGCTGATGCAGGTATCGGTGGGGACGAAGGTGCCGAGGCGCTTCAGCGCAACCAGAATCCTCTCGAAGGCATCGACTTGGTCATCGAAGACGTAATGGCAGAAAAGACAGCGGAGAAATCGATCGTCGCACGCACGGTTGGTTCGTGCTCGCAGGCTAATCGCTGCGTGGCGCAGCATGCGTTTCGTCGACGCATACAGACTGCGCGGGCGCTGAGCGGCTTGCTTCCATGCGGTGGCGTACTGAAACTCGTCAGGCATCGATCATTGTCCGACGGGATGGTAACGCCCTCACGTCGGTACATCCGCCACGATGAGGGCGCGCATCGTCTCGGGCGTCACGGCCATAGTTCGATTACCGTCTCGGCGGTCACATGGCCAGCGCCGACGAGATCATCCGGAACGATGACCCGCGCACATCGACGGTCTGCCTCGCCTGCGGCTACTCGCTTGCGGGTCTGCCGACGGACGGGCGGTGCCCTGAGTGCGCCACTCCGGTTGCTCGGTCGCTCCGCGGAAACATGCTCGAGTACGCGAACCCTGACTACGTGCGCAGCCTGCAACGTGGCGTTGAACTCGTCATGGTCGGCACAGTGGTCGCAGCAATGTGGTGGGTCGCAACACCGATCATCATGTCGGTCTTCGTTGGACAAGGACGGCTCACATTTGATGGCGGGATGAAGCTCGTCGTCGGGGCTGATTTCCTCGGTGCGGTGCTGCTGTTGGCGGGCTACTGGTTTCTGACGTCGCCAGACCCTGCGCTGCGAGATTCGGCGAGTGACGTTCGGAGTCGCCATTGGCTGCGCGGACTGATCATCTTTATCGCCGTCACCACGCTCGTCGGGCTCTTCGCGATCTTGACGCCCGGTCTGAAGAACTCGGGCCTGTCGACGATTCTCGGCAACGTTCAACTCGGTCCGTCAACGCAGTGGACAGCGCTCCTCATCGTCGGACTCTTCTTGCGCGTCGTGATGGTTGTGGCGAAACTTGCTCGATACTTCGTTGGACTGATCTACCTCCGCTCGCTTGCCGAGCGCATTCCGAGTGTCGAACTTCGACGTGCCACGAACCGGCAGCTCTGGCTCGTCCCGCTTCTGTGCACAGTCGGACTTCTCGCGTTCGCTCTCGGTCCACTCGTCGCACTTATCCTCGTCCTACGCCTCCTCTGGCGCTTTCGAAGTGCGCTCAGAGGTGTTCGGGCGCGAATGCTCGCTCCCGCCAGCTAACAAACGACGCATCGACGTTCCGTGGCGGCGCTGCCGGTCAACACGGCCCCCACGAGCCAAGCAGCACGCCGAGTTCTGCACCGTCGACGACTCCATCACCGTTGAAGTCGGCGGCACACCCGACGCACGCGCCCCACGAGCCCAAGAGCACAGCGAGATCGCTGCCTCCAACGTTGCCGTCGCCATCGAAATCAGCAGGGCATTTCGGAGCGTCGCAGCCGTCGGGAATTCCGTCGCCGTCGGTGTCGACACCGTCGTCGAAACCTGGGCACACGTCGATGCAGTCGGCCACACCGTCACCGTCGCTGTCGACGTCGGACACGCCGCAGCCGCACACTCCCGGATCGATCTTCGCCGGATCAGTCGGACACCCGTCGTTGCAGTCGTCCACGCCGTCGCCGTCGCTATCAGTCGCGAGTCGTAGACACGTGCATTCGCCGACAGGTTCGACCGTCAGCGAGGCTGTGTTCGACAGCGTTGACGTGCAGCCGTCTGAGACAAGTACGTCGTAGAGCCCTGCATCGGCGCGCAACGCTGGCGCGATCACGAGATTCGCCGTCGCCGAGCCGGTGATGCGATCGCCGTCCGTGAGTGCACGTCCGTTGCGTCGCCATTGATAGGTGAACGGACCTGCGTCAACCACGCCCACGGCGAATGCCGCGTCATCGCACGCGACCACCGCGAGATCATCGGGCTGGTCGGCGATGACGATGTCGCACGGTCGCTCGTTGCAGTCGGGAGTGCCGTCACCATCAGTGTCGGTGTCGGCGACGCCGCAGCCGCACAGGCCAGGATCGGTCTTCAGAGGATCGGTGGCGCAGAGGTCATTGCAGTCCGGCGTACCGTCGCCATCGGTGTCGACTTCCTCGCTGCCGCAGCCGCAGGGACCAGGGCTCACCTTGTTCGGGTCGTTCGGGCAGCCGTCGTTGCAATCCGCCGTTCCGTCGCCATCGCTGTCGGTGTCAGCGACACCGCAGCCGCAGGTGCCGGGCGCGATCTTGTTCGGATCAGTCGGACAGAGGTCGTTGCAGTTCGCCGTTCCGTCGCCGTCGCTA
>JAWXCC010000003.1:0-35571 GCA_034440475.1 Phycisphaerae bacterium
GATTACCTCGGATTACCTCGGATTACCTCGGATTACCTCGATTGGACCGCTCGGATGCCAGAGGGGGGAAGAGCCGCAGCGCCGCGGATCTATGAAGCCTGCGATGCTGCAGACGGCGAGTGGTTTCGTCGGAGTTTGAAATTGCCAATTCTGCGAGTAACGGGTGACAGCACGCAGCATCGCACGGCTGGCGTGCGGTCATCCGCAGAGCCGAATCGTCGGGTGGAGTCTTCGATGCGAATTGTGAGCCCGGTCGACAACGTGAACGCGAGCGAGAAGGACCCCTCCGAACCAGAGCGGCGCTGGGCAGAGCCTCCGCTTCGTCCGACGCCGGACTCGCGGCGGCTCAGTTATGAGTTCGTTACCGACGACGGCGTCGTCTGCCCAGTCGTCGACTGGCGGACGAACGCTTCGCCGCACGTCCCGACGATTGTGTTCGTGCCGGGGCTCCTCGGGCGAAACTCGCACTGGGATGCCGTCGCCAGCGGCTTAGGGTGTGTGGCTCGCTGCGTGTGTCTCGGCGTGCCGTACACCGAGTTACGTGGCGAGCGGTGCAGCGTTCAAGGTGTTGCCGCACTCGTCGAGACGTTCGCGCGAGCGCACGTCGGTGGCCCAGTCGTCCTTGTCGGCAATTCGATCGGCGGGCATGTTTCCGCGCGCCTCGCGATTGAGCAACCAGACCTCGTGTCGGCGCTCGTACTCTTGGGTTCGTCGGGATTGCGTGAGGAACGAGTGATGTCGGAGTTCCGACTCGCGCCCTCGCGCGAGTGGCTCGCCGACCGATTCGGCCTCATGTTCCATCGCCCGGCGCAGCACGCAAACGCGGTCGACTTGGATCTGCTCTGCGACATGTTCACCAAGCGCGATGCGACGCGATCATTCATTCGGCTGGCGCGATCGACGCGCGGCGATCATCTGGGAAGTTCGCTCGATCGCGTCCGGGTGCCGACGCTCGTCTTGTGGGGACGCGACGACGTGGTGACGCCGCGCTCTGCGGCGGAAGGGTTCGTCCGAGGAATCCGCGGCGCCGAGTTAGACTGGATTGACGAGTGCGGCCACGCGCCGATGGTCGAGCAGCCAGTGGCGGTCAGCCGCGCGATCAGACGTTTTCTTGAGTCGCGGGCGTTTCCCGTGGCCGTGACCGGTGCGCTCACAGCAGGCGCACGTTGATGAGTCGCTGGCGTGCAACGCGCCTGATTGGAGTAGCACTTTCGGCTTGGCTCTCGCGCCGCGCTCGCTTGCTCGCGGACGTCGAGTTCTGGCGTCGGAATACGTCGCGCCTCCAGGTCGATCAACTTCGGCAGCTGCTTCAACGCGCCGCGTCGACCGAGTTCGGCCGCGGGCATCGATTCAAGACACTGCTGCGCGCGACCGACGTTGATCTCGTGTCGGCGTATCGGTGCGAAGTGCCGATTGCAGACATTGCAGCATTCCGACCGCTGATCGCGAGGATGCGCGAAGGTGGGGAGCCGAATGTGCTCTGGCCTGGTCTCGTACGCGCCTTTGCTCAGACGAGCGGTACGACTGCTGGCGACAAGTACATTCCGGTGTCACAGGAGATGATGCGTGGGAACCTCCGCGCCGCAATGGACCTGTTCGCCACTTCAGCTCGCTTCGGTACATCGCTCGCAGCAATGACCGCAGGTCGCTGTGTTTTTCTGGGCGGTTCAACGGCGCTTGCGATGAACGAACATGGCATCGCTACGGGCGATCTTTCGGGCCTCGTGACACCGCTCATCCGGTGGCCAGCGTCGGCGGTGTATTCGCCGGGACCGGACATTGCCTTGATGAGGGACTGGCCGCGCAAAATCGAAGCCCTAGCGAGGTTGACGCTCGAACAAGATGTCACATTCGTGAGTGGCATGGCTTCATGGGAGCTGGTCCTCTTCAAGCGCGTCGTCGAACTTGCGCGCGAGCGCGGGCAAGCGGTCGGTCAACTTCGCGACATCTGGCCGAATCTGGCCATGCTGGTGCACGGCGGCGTGAACTACGCGCCGTTCGCGGCGAGCATGCGCGATGTATGGTCCGGCTCGCGGAGCGGTGAGGACTTTCCTCATCGTCTTGAGGTCTATCCAGCGAGCGAGGGATTTATCGCGATGCAGGATTCCCCCGGCGACCCGGGTCTGCGCCTGCTCGCGGACAATGGCATTCACTACGAGTTCGTTCCGCTGGAGCAGGGGGACTGCGACGACGCGGAGGCGTTCACGTGCGCCGAAGTCGAACTTGGCCAGCGCTATCTCGTGGTGATGAGCACGAACGCCGGGCTCTGGCGCTACCGCATCGGTGACGTTGTCGAGTTCGACTCGGTGCCAGCGCGCCCGGATGGACGCAGTGGCACGGGCCCGTGTCGCTTGCGAATTGTTGGGCGTCAGAAGCACTTCATCAACGCATTTGGCGAAAACCTCATCGTCGAGAACATTGAGATGGCGGTCACGGCGGCTGCATCGGCAACCGGTGCGGTGATTGGTGAGTTCACTGCTGCACCGGTGTACCCGACGCGCGACCAGCGCGCTGGGCTCGAACTCATTGTCGAGCTTGATCGGTCGGAACGTGAGCACGACGCCGCGCTCCTTCGATCGTTCCGTGGTGTCTTCGATTCTGCGTTGTGCGCTTTAAGCGTGGACTACTCGGTGAAGCGAAGCGGCGACTGTGGCATGTCCGAACCGACGGTCACCTTCGTGCCGACTGGTTCGGTGCACCGTTGGATGGCTGCGTGTGGGAAGCTTGGTGGTCAACACAAATGCCCGCGCTGCGCGAACCATCGCGAGTATGTCGACGGAGTCCGCCGCGCTGCGGGAGTCTCGCAGTGATGGGGCAGGCTGGAACCCAGCCGCCGCTGCTGCGCGAAGGTCACTCGTCACTCGCCATCGCGTGGTGGCGCCGACGCGCATGGAGATGGAGCGCGTGGGTCATCCTTCTGGTTGGGGTCGTCGTGGTTCTTGAAGCGCGGCCCACGGCGCAGCTCGTGGAGTTCGCGCGGGAAAAGACAGCGATGCTCGGCGCGTGGGGTCCAGTCGCGCTCGGTGTCGCGTACGTGATAGCAGGGCTGCTGTTCGTTCCCGGTACAGCGCTCACGATCGCAGCGGGTGCAGTCTTCGGATTCTGGATCGGTGCTGGCACGGTGTCGATCGCATCCACCGTTACGGCGGTTCTGGCGTATGGCATCGCAAAACATCTTGCTCGTAAGCGCGTGCGGGCTTGGGCGTCACGAAACCCAGCGGTCCGCGTCTTTCAACGCGCGGTGACGCGCGGCGGCTGGAGGATTGTCGTGCTGCTGCGGCTCTCGCCGGCGATTCCGTTCTCGCTCGGAAGCTACGTGTATGGACTCACAGATCTGCCGTTCTTGCCCCACTTGCTCGCGAGTTGGCTGACGATGTTGCCCGGGATTTGTCTCTACACCTACCTCGGGGTGATTGGCGGACGAGCGATCACAACTGGCGGTGGCGGGTTGAGCGCGTTGGAGTGGTTTGGCGCTGGACTTGGACTCTTCGCGACGATTGCAGCGAGCGTGTACCTGAGTCGAATGGCGCGGGAGGCGCTTCAAGAAGAGACATCATGACGCCGGTCATGACGCGACTTGGAAAAGTGCGGGCGGCTCGGGCGGGATACTCCTGACGTCGCCCCTGTTACTCTTCCCGCGTGCACTTTCGACTCATCGACACCGTCTTGGAGCGCGAACCCAACCGGGTGGTTGCGCTGAAAAACGTGAGCAGTGCCGAGGAGTACCTCCAAGATCACTTTCCCGGTTTCCCAGTCCTCCCCGGCGTCTTCATGGTCGAAGCCATGGCGCAAGCGGCGCGTGAAGTGCTCGAGGCGCAGGGAAAACGGCGCTACGTCCTTGGAAGCGTTCGTGCCCTGCGGTACGGATCTTTCGTCCGGCCCGGCGAAGCGCTTCGGGTCGAAGTGACGGTAGAGAAGGAACTTCCGGACGGCTCGGTGAGCTTCAGGGGAACGGGTACGGTCGTGCGGCGGTTGCCATCGAACGTCCCAGACTCCGCTGTCGCGGGCCGCTTTACCATGCGACCGATTCGTCGCGACCCGCCTCCGGTCTCGTCTTCTGCCTCATGATGCCAGTGATCGAGCCCGTCTATATGGGACCTCCATTGGGCCCTCTATCGGGAAACGGGGGGCGGGGGCACGCGGCGGAGCCCGCGTTTAGCGCTTACTCTGCGACCTCGGTCGCCCTTCTTGCTCCGCAGGACCTGCCCGGGGAAACTCCCGCGCTCGGAAACTGCGAGCCGTTTCACTGGAGATACCTGCGGATGCCTGCCGGAACCATGAAGTCGAGAGACGAGATCATCAGCGACGTCCAAGTGGTACTTGAGGACGCCCTCGGCGTCGATGCAGGCAAGGTGACGCTTGATGCGACGCTCACCGGCGACCTCGGGGCCGAGTCAATCGACTTCCTTGACATCGTCTTTCGGCTCGAGAAGAAGTTTTCGACGCCCGACCGGCCGTTCAAGATCCAGCAAGGTGAACTCTTCCCAGAGAACCTGATGACGGATCCGAGCTTGGTGAACAACGGCCGAGTGACAGCAAAAGCCCTCGCGATGCTGAAAGAGCGCATGCCGCATGTCGACCTCAGCACTTTTGAGGGCAATCCGGACGTGTCCAAGCTTTCCGAGATCTTCACGGTGAAGAGCCTCGTCGACTTCGTCGAGCGCAAGCTCAAGGCATAGGCAAGCTAACAATGCGATGGATGTGGATTGATGCGATCATCGCCTTCGAGCCGAAGGCGCGAATGGTCGCGGTCAAGAATGTTTCGCTTGCCGAGGAGCATCTCCACGACCACTTCCCCGTGGAGGGAGACCTTCCGGCACAGGCGTTGATGCCGAATTCACTCATTCTCGAAGGGATGGCGCAAACAGCCGGGATTCTTGTCGGAAGCGTGAATGACTTTCGCGAGAAGGTCGTGCTTGCGAAGGTGCAAAACGCGACGATCGAAGCCGATGTCGGTCCAGGAGAGACGATTCGGTACGACGCACGAATTGAGCGGATGGACGCTCTGGGCGCGTCGACTGTCGGAGTCGTGAGTCGCTTCGATCATCAAACAGCAACCTGGGTCGACATCGGCCGCATCGAGTTGATGTTCAGTCACCTCGACCAGAACATGCAGGGCATGGATTTGCCGAAGGAGAACTTCGTCTTCGGAGAAAACTTCCGGACGATCCTGCGTGCGGCTGGGTTTGACCGGTTCAGGTGAGTGTGTCGAAAGAGCGACAGAGCTGCTTCGCGACAGCGCATAAAGAGGCCCCGATCGGGGAGGCAATCCGATGCGGGGCCGATCCAGGGTCGTCGTCCCCTGAGGTGGGGTCTATCAAGCTGCATGACGGAGCTGAGCGAGAGCCCGTCGGGATGTAAGCGACGGAGTGTGCCGTCGCCTGTGCGGCCAAACGCAATCCGTCGCGTTCGGTCTGCCTCCGCACTTCTGGGGAACCGCGAGGTGGGAACCGCGGGCGAGTCGCCCGCAGATCGGACGCGGATCGTGACTTGGTACTCGTGAAAGATCCGATCCATCCGCTCGGAAGCAAGCGATTGGTCGTGATCGAGCGCTGCTATAGATCCGAGTGCGCGGCCTGCACCGCTCGGCGGGTCCGTCTGTGCGGCCTGCGCCGCTTACAATCGCGCCGTGTCGCAACCGACTCCCCCGCGCCCGGCCCTCACGGCTCCGGACCATCATCATCTCGCGATCTACACCGGATCGTTCGACCCGATCACCTACGGACATCTCGACGTCCTCGCGCGAAGTCGCAGGCTCTTCGACGAGGTGATCTTGGCGATCGGTCGCAACCCCAACAAGACGGCGCTCTTTTCCTTCGAGGAGCGCACGGATCTCGCTCGCCACTTGGTCGAGGAGCTCGTCCGCCACGCGCCGGAAGGAGCTGGCGTCCGAGTTGAAACCTACGCGGGCCTCACTGTCGACTTTGCTCAGGAAGTGAACGCGTCTGTCATCATCCGTGGCATTCGAAACGTCAGCGATCTCGCGTCCGAATGCCAGCTCGCGATCACGAACCGGCAGGTCGCTGGCATCGAGACGGTCTTCATCGTGACCGGCGAGGCGTTCGCATACGCATCATCAAGCTTGATTCAGCAGATCGCGGCGCTGGGCGGCTCGCTCGACAAGCTCAACACGCTTGTGCCCCCGATTGTGATCGACGCCCTCCGTCGTAAGCGCGACGATCCGCACAACCAACTTGGGCGACTGGCCCTGGACCAACTCGTTGAGTAGTTTCCGAGTCATCTCGATCGGCGCGCTCGCAGCGCATCCACTCTGGGGTGAGCGCGGTGAAGTGCGCCCCGCTCACGCGACCACAACGCTGATCGTCGCGGGGAAGGCGCGCATCTTGGTCGATCCGTCGTTGCCAGCGCAGATTCTTCTGCCTCGGCTCGCAGAGCGGGCGAACGTGAAACCCGAACAAATCACGCACGTGTTTTTGACGTGTTTGCATCCGCTGCATCGACGTGGGATCGCCGCGTTTCCGAAGGCGGAGTGGTTGGTGTCGAGTGCCGAACGCGAAGCAGTAGGGGTTCCACTCCTAGGTAAGTTCGAAGAAGCCCGGGACGCTGGCGACGCCGACCTCGCCCAGCTGCTCGTGCAAGAGATAGAGATCGTCGAGCGGTGCAAGGCTGCGTCCGACCAGATTGAGAAGGGGGTTGACCTCTTCCCGCTGAGCGGTGTGACCGCGGGAATGGCGGGCCTGCTGCTTCCGCTGAACCACGCGACCGTGCTGGTCGCGGGGGACGCCGTCCCCACGCAGGAGCACTTGGAGCAGGGGCAGGTGCTCTCAACGAGTCAAGACGTCCAGGCGGCGCGGGCTTCTTTTGCAGAAGCAATCGAGATCGCCGATCTCATCGTCGCCGGGCGCGACAATATCCTGATGAATCCCATGAGGCGGCCGTTCTAGTCGTCTCACCACGAGGATTGACCTGAGCACGATATGAGTGAACACGCGACCGACGACGTTGTATCGGAAGGGCTCACCGCGCCGGTGACGATTCGCACGATTCAGCGCTGGGCTCGCGACGGCTCGAAGTTTGCGTGCCTCACCTGTTACGACGCGACAACCGCGCGATGGTTTGAAAAGGCAGGCCTGCCGGTACTCCTCGTTGGCGACACCGCTGCGGAAATGATCTTGGGGTTTCCCGCGACCCTGCACGCGCCGCTCGATTTCATGATCGCGATCACCGCGGGCGTGAAGCGCGGTGCACCGAAGTGCCTCGTGATGGGCGACATGCCGTTCCTCAGCTATCAGGCTGATGATGCCGAAGGCGTTCGCAATGCCGGTCGGTTCCTGACTGAGGGCACAGCCGACTGCGTCAAGCTGGAAGTCGATCGTTCGTTCGCGCCGCTGGTCACGCGCATGGCGCGGGCTGGGATCCCCGTGGTGGCTCACATTGGTTCGCGACCTCAGCACGCGCGGCTCCACGGCGGCTACTACGCGGCTGGCAAAACCGCCGAGACCGCGCGACTCCTGCTCGATGACGCAACTGCGATGGAAGACGCTGGCGCGGTCATGTTGCTCATCGAGGCAGCGCCGCAGGAGGTCACCGAGATGATCGTCGAGCGCTCCCGCCTGCCTGTGATCGGATGCGGGGCGGGGCCAGCGTGCCACGGGCAGGTCGTCGTGACCCAAGACCTCTTGGGACTGACGGACTGGCAGCCCGGCTTCGCGCGACCGCTCCTGAATATGGGGCGTCACCTCCTGTCGGTCGCGGGTGCTTGGAAAGACCGCGTTCGCACTGGACAGCTCGGGGAACATCCCTATGTCATGAGCGACTTGGAACTCGCAGCCCTGGCGGAGATTCGTCGTTCTCTCCGGCAGGCGTCACGCCACGGGAATCAACACGAAGGGTGACGGAGGGATCGCGACTCAGACGGAACGATCAAGAGTCGGCATCCAACAGAAAAATGCGGCGAACGGACGGTGCCTCTGTCGCGAAGTTCGTTCGTTCGACAATAGGAAATCAGCGATTGCGAACCGACGTTCGCATTGTTTGGGAAGCCCCAGTTCAAACTCGTACGGAGTTGCGGTTTGGCGCGGAAACCCCCCCGCCAGCCAAATCAGAGGAAGTAGGACATCTATGCGCGGAGCCATGAGCTACGGTCCCGGTCTCGTCGTCCTCACAGCAGCAGCGGCAGCGCTCTTCGCGGCGCCGCTCGCTGTACGGCAATTCGTCAACGCTCAGACAACGGTCGACGTTGTTCAAGCGTCGAACCGACTGATCGCGCCAGGCAACCTGCTCGCGGAGATCAACGCGGTTCAGCGCGATATCGCGAAGGCGGTCGAGCCGAGCGTGGTGCACGTCTCTACCTCGGGCACGGTGCGTCGCCGCGCGATGAGTCAGGCCTTCGTGTCGAGCGGTTCCGGCTGGATTTGGGACGACCAAGGTCACATCGTCACCAACGCGCACGTTGTCGACGGCGCCGACCGCATGGAAGTGCAGCTCTATAACGGCGAGCTGCGTGAGGCGGAGATCATCGGGCGTGACATTCGCACTGACATCGCCGTCGTCAAGATCGCCCCGGGTGATCTTCATATGGCGCAGCGCGGTGATAGCGACACCTTGCAGCAGGGCGACATGGTGTTCGCGTTCGGCTCACCGTTCGACTTCCGCTTCTCGATGTCCGCGGGCATCGTGTCTGGACTCGGACGTACCGCTGGGCTCGACGACCTCGATTATCAGAATTTCATCCAAGTGGACGCGGCGATCAACCCGGGTAACTCTGGCGGTCCGCTCACGGATGTCTATGGCAAGGTTGTTGGCATGAACACCGCGATCGCGACTGGCCGCGGTAACAGCGTCGGACAGGGCCAGTTCGCTGGCATCGGTCTTGCGATTCCCATGTCGATGATCGAAAACGTTGTGAACCAACTCATTGAGACTGGGGACGTGAAAAAGGGCTTGCTCGGCGTCCTAGTGGTTCCGCCGGACGAGCGAGATCTCGCCACGCTCGCCGATCCCACGCTCAACTTTGTCTCGAATCACTTCAAAGGCGAAGGCGCAGTCGTCGTCCGCGTCGAACCTAAATCGCCAGCGGCGACCGCAGGTCTCCGCGTTGGCGATGTGCTCCTCGCGATCGACGGACGCAAGGTGACGAGCGATTCGCAAGTGCGTGCAATCGTGTCCTCGAGGCGACCGGGTACCGAAATCGCGCTCGACGTCTGGCGTCCGGATCTCGCGTCGGGCATCGCGAAGAATGAGTCCATCAAGGTGACGCTCGGTGAGTTTGAGACGAGCGATCGAGCGCCGCTGCTCACCGCTGCGCTCAAGCAACTTGGATTTCAGAATCTCGCGACCGCAACGGAACAGCGTTGTCGTGAGCTCGATGTGCCTTATCGTCGCGGAGTGCTTGTTGAGAGCGTTCGCGACGGCTCCGAACTTGCGAAGATAGTGCCGGTCGGCTCAATTATCGTCGACGTTCTTGAGCAGCCCATTGGAAGTGAAGACGAGTTGTACGCTCGCGTTGTGAGTTACGGTCAGAAACTGCGAGGCTCGCGCGGCGGTGGTCCGGTGGAGAAGCAGTTCCTACAGATCCCAATCACTGTCGTGCCGCCGAAGGGCGAGCCGCAGCGAGTCTTCCTGCCACTTCGCTGATCTCATTCCTGTAGCATCCTCTCGATGGTTTCAGCCGCTCGTGCCGCACAGAACGAACTCCTCGAGCGCCCGCTGCTTGACGTGGTCGCGCTGGAGACACACTTCCCGATCCGGAGAGGTGTGCTCCAGCGCGTCACGGGCTACGTCAAAGCGGTGGATGGAGTGTCGTTTCACCTCAAGAAAGGCGAGACGCTCGGATTGGTAGGCGAGTCGGGCTGTGGCAAGACGACGGTTGGTCGCACGATCCTTCGCTTGCTACCAGCCACTGCGGGCGACGTGTTCTTCGACGGCAAGGACGTGTTCGCGCAAGGCGCCGCGAGTATGCGTCAGCTGCGTCGGCAGATGCAGATCATCTTTCAGGACCCAGGTGGTTCGCTCAACCCGCGCATGCGCGTCGGTCGAATCGTGGGTGAACCGCTTGAGGTGCACGGCATGTCGTCGGGTGACGAACTGCGCGAGCGCGTCGGGGCACTCCTTGAACGGTGCGGACTCTGGCGCGCTGCGGCTGATCGGTATCCCCATGAGTTTTCGGGTGGCCAGCGCCAACGTATCGGCATCGCTCGCGCACTCGCACTTGAGCCGCGCATGATCGTCTGCGACGAACCAACGTCGGCGCTAGATGTGTCAATCCAATCGCAGATTCTGAACTTGCTCTCCGATCTTCAAGATGAATTCGGGCTTGCATACCTATTCATCTCGCACGACATGGCGGTGATCCATCACGTCTGTGATCGCATCGCCGTGATGTTCAACGGCAAGATCGTTGAAGAAGGAACGCGCGATGATGTGATTGAACGGCCGCAGCACGAGTACACGCGAGCGCTTCTGTCGGCAGTGCCCGAGGCAGATCCGCGGCGCACGAAACGGCGTCTCCAACTCAACGCCTCGGCGCAGCGACAGGGAGGAACACGACCGTGAATGAGCGAACAGAACCGAGTTCTGAAACTCGAACCCGCGAGCCCGGCCCGCGCGAACTGAAGAGCCGTGTTTTTGCGCGCGTCTTCGTCATCGTGTTCGCCGTCGCGTCGATCGCGACGTTTGTGTGGGGTTGGACGATCATCGATAGCGTGCGCCGCACCGCAACCGACACCGATCGCTGCATCCGCACCGTCGCGTGGGCTACGCTCGCCTACGCATCGGAGAACGGCCGCTTCCCACTCTCTGACGACGAGCTATTCGCGTTCGGAAGCGGGCCGGACTCGATCGCAACGATGCCGAGATCTGCTGGTGCTGGCGTCTGGCCGACGAAGCGAGCTGATGCGCTCGGAAGCGGTGACCCGGCGCCACTGGCCGATTGCTTTCGCGCGGTACTTGTCGTCTGGGGTGATGACGGATCGATGCCGCCGCTCCTGACGCCGAACGAACTGCCGACGCTCAGGGGCACTGAAGGCGAAGTGAACCGCTGGCTCGATGCATTTCGGCACAGAAGCGACGCGAGGGGCAACGACTGAACGAAGAATCGGACGCGATGGAGCGGTGTGTTGCTCGACTTCGGCGGTTCGAGCGCACCGAAGGCTGACGCGGTTGGTTGCGGCTGTGCGTGGGAGAAGCCGATCAAGAATAAACCGCGGTTGTACCCGTGCAGCCGGTTCGCGGGCGCAGACAATGCCCCCGCCATGTCGCCGAACGAACTCGCCTCGCCGTCAGCCCTCTCCTCCGACGCGCAACCAATCCGCCATATCGCGCCAGACTCGCCGCTCGTCGACGTCATGCAAGGTGCCGCTCGCTGTGAAATCAAAGTGCACGAGCACGGCTTCCTCGCGCTCCTCGACGCGATGCCCCGCCTCGTACCCGAAGGCAAGACTGCCGATTTTGCGATCGTGCAGTCGGCGCGCGTGAGCTATGGCGCTGGCACCAAGCAAGTGAGCGAGGACCGCGGACTTGTGCGCTATCTCATGCGGCATCGTCACTCGACGCCCTTCGAGATGGTTGAGTTCAAGTTCCACGTTGCAATGCCGATCTTCGTCGCGCGACAGTGGATCCGACATCGCACCGCGAACGTCAACGAATATTCCGCCCGCTATTCCATCGTGCCCGATCGTTTCTACCGCCCGAGCGTCGACAACATTCGCGCTCAGAGCAAGTCGAATCGCCAAGGCGGCGACGCGCCGGTCGACGTCGGAACGGCAGAGGACTTTTTGAAGTTGCTCGACGAGGCGGAGTCGATGTATGCGAAGTACCTCAGCTTCACCGAGGAAGGCGTCGCCCGCGAACTCGCTCGCGCCGCGCTGCCTGTGAGCGTCTACACCGAGTGGTATTGGAAGTGCGACCTGCACAATATTCTCCACTTCCTGTCGCTGCGGATGGATCCGCACGCGCAGCTCGAGATTCAAGACTACGCGAGGGCGATGTACCGGCTCATCCAGCCGATTTGCCCCATCGCCTGCGAAGCGTTCGAGGACTACCGGTTGAACGCGATGCACTTGACGTCGCTCGAAATTGAAGCATTGCGTACCGGACAGCCCTTGAATACGACGAACAAGCGCGAGATCGCGGAATGGGATGCGAAGCGAGCTCGGCTCGGGCGGTGAAGACGACCGAACCGCGCGTCGCGTGATCCGGTACCTTTCGCGACGCCGTGACGCTTGCGCTCTTCTTCTTTGCAGCTCTAGCACTCTCGACGTTCGCTGGCTTGCTCGGCTCGATGCTCGGGCTTGGCGGCGGCATCATCGTCGTACCAGCGCTCACGCTGCTGTTAGGTATCGATATCCGCTATGCGATTGGCGCATCGATCGTTTCGGTGATAGCGACTTCCAGCGGCGCGGCAGCTCGATATGTGCGCGAGAGCGTTCCGAATCTTCGCGTCGCGATGTTCCTTGAGTTGGGCACGACGGTCGGCGCGCTCGGCGGCGCGTTCCTAGCGGGGCTGATCGCACCTCAGTGGCTCTACGTGCTGTTTGGGCTCTTGCTGCTGTTCTCTGCGGCAACCATGTGGCGGAAGAGTGATGCGAACGTCGTGGCACCGTCCGATCGACTCGCCGATGCCCTCCGGCTTCACGGCGCGCTACCGAGCGGGTACGGCGCGCCAGCTATGCCGTATCGCGTCGGACGCAGTCGTTTCGGATTCGTCATCAGCATCGTCGCAGGCGTATTGAGCGGACTGCTCGGTATCGGTGGTGGAGTGTTGAAGGTCCCGGCAATGAACCTCGCGATGGGCATTCCAATCAAGGCGGCGACGGCAACGAGCAACCTGATGATCGGCGTCACCGCGGCGGCCAGCGCTGGCGTTTACTTCTCACGTGGCGATATTGATCCGTTCATCGCCGCCCCCGTCACGCTCGGTGCGCTCGCGGGTGCTGCGCTCGGAGCGGTGCTCATGCGCCGCGTGGCGGCGAAACACCTCAAACTCGCGTTCACCGTGGTTCTCTGGATCGTCGCGCTAGAGATGATGCGAAAGGGGATCTCGCAATGATCAAGGAGGCGACGACCGACAAACTCAGGGAGCGTGGCTCGCGCGTCGAGCGGGTCATCGCGGGATGGCTACGACTTGGCGTCTTCGCGAGTGTGACCCTGATCGCCATCGGCTTTGTGGTGAGCAGCATCCACAACCCCGGATACCTGACGGATCCAGAGGCGTTTCGTCGACTCACCGCGCCCGGGTCGTTCTTCCCGCACACGATCAGCGACCTCGTTGCGGAACTACTTTCGCTCCGCGGTCGAGCGATCATCACGCTCGGCATCATTGTGCTCGTCCTCACACCCGTCGTGCGCGTCGTTCTCTCCATCATCGCGTTCGCCGCTGATCGCGATTGGATCTACGTCGCGATGACCGGCGCTGTGCTAGTACTGCTGCTCGCGTCGTTTGTCGTTGGGGCTGCGCACTGAGCCACGACACTAGAACTCGACGACGAATGGCAAGATGACGAGGCCGACGCCGATCGCGATAAGCGCAAAGATGTTGGACAAGAAGTACGGGTAGATGCAGAGGAGTGCGCCCGAGACGAGCGCTGAGATCTTCTGCTCGCGCTTGCCGTACATGAAGTACCCGACGCCAACTGCACCTGCGAAGAGTCCGACGATCATTCCGTTCATGTGGACTCCAGATCCCCCCCACCCGGGGGTTGGCACGGGTCGCCACGGGCTGGAACGCGATCATCGACCAGCCACTCCGTCGACCGCAGCGAACATTCAATTGTACGCGCAGAACAAACGAGGTTTGACTCATTCGTTCACCAAACGCCAACAAACGGCCCTTACTGTCCCACTCGCAAGACGGTGAACTCTCCGTCTAGGCACAGTCTTCACAGAATCCAAGCTAGAGACATAAGACGGGCTTCACGAGACGCGCACAGTCGAGCAGTAGTGTTTCCGCGGGTCAACGATATCGCCTGCATTCCGCGTTCTGAATGCAGACGGCATCGTTGGCCGAGCCTCGCTTCCGTTCACTCGGACGAGTCCGGTATCCCCATGTCGTGTGCGTCGGAGTTGTCCTGTTCCCTCGAGACTAGAGAAAGAAAGGTCCTAATGACTGGAAAGCCTAAGACTGGATTGCGAGCATCAAGCGTTCTGGCACTCGCCAGCGCCTCCCTCATCGCGGTTGGATCGGTGAACTCGGCGAATGCCGCCGAGATCTTGGTGACGACCAATATCGCCGTCTCCACGACTTGGACTGCAAACAATACGTACAACCTTCAGAAGCAGATCTATGTCCTTCCTGGTGCGACGCTCACGATCGAGCCAGGAACCATCATTGCCAGCACCACGAATCTCGGCGGCAGCCTTGCGGTGACCCGCGGCGCCAAGATCTTCGTGAACGGCACCCAAGCGTCGCCAGTCATCATGACTTCCAAGGCAGACGTTGCGACGTGGACCGCAGGTGATCCGAAGACCGGCGTCTGGCGCGAAGCAGCCAACGAGTGGGGCAACCTCACGATCATGGGCAAGGCGTATCAGTCGAACTCGTTCGTGGCAGGCAACACTGCGACCTTCAACGCGGCCAACGTGTCGCCGATGGAAGGACTCGTCCCCGACTTCGTTGGCGACCCAAACACGCTCTTTGGTGGCGGCGACGACGACGATGACAGTGGCAGCGTCACGTTCCTCTCGCTCCGCTACGGCGGCAAGGTCCTCGGGCTCGGCAACGAGCTCAACGGCCTCTCGCTCGGCGGCATCGGTCGCGCGACGGAGATCGATCACATCGACATCATGAACAACGTCGACGACGGGATCGAGATCTGGGGCGGTACTGTCAATCTGAAGTACGTCAATATCTGGAACATCGGTGACGACAGCTTTGACGTCGATCAAGGATGGCGTGGAAAAGCCCAGTTTGGCTTGTTGGTGCAGGGATACAGCGTCAACGCCGCTCAGGGCTCAGGCGTTGGCGACAATATGTTCGAGACAGACGGCGCACAGAACTCGGACGCGCAGCCGGTGACGACGTCCGCGGTCTACAACTTTTCGGTGATTGGACAGCCCGCGCCTGGCGCAGGCGACCACGGTACCGCGTGGCGCGACTGCGCTCGCATGCAGTACAACAACTGCATCTTCATGGATCTCGGCGACCGCTTGGTGAGTTTCGATAACTCTGACGGTGAGCTGTCGCAGGGATACGGATTCAATGGCACGCTCTCATGGGCTGCGACTTGGACGACCGCGTTCTCGGCGACATCGACCGTAAACCCGCCGAGAAATCCGAGTCTCTTCTACACCGCGCAGTCCTCGGGCAATCTCGCACAGATCACAGATAGCGTGATGTTCCGCAATCTGGCTCCCGCGGCCTACACCGAAGCGAATCTTCGCATGGTGTTCGCGCCGATGAACAACAACGTGCTCACCCCCGGTTTCGCCGACGTGGACTCGCCTGTTGTGGCCATCACCCGCGGACCCGCAGTGGTGAAGGGCGGACTGACCATGCTTCCTGTGATCTCGATTGACCCACGACCGGCGAACGCCGCGCTCGTGAGCATCGGATCCGCGCCCAATGATGGCTTCTTCACTCCCGCGTCGTACCGCGGTGCATTCGCCGCGAACGAGAACTGGCTCTGTGGCTGGACCGCAGCAGATGCGTTTGGGTACAACGTCGCGCCGCCAGGTGGCTGCGTGGTCGAGACTCCGTGCATCGCTGATCTCAACGACGACGGCACCGTTGACGCGGCTGACCTCGCAATTCTGCTTGGCCAGTGGGGCACCCCATGCGTGGGCTGCTCGGCTGACTTCAACATGAACGGCGGAGTTGGCGGTCAAGACCTCGCGGTGCTCCTCGGTGCTTGGGGCCCGTGCTGACTCGTGCTGACTAGCGCTGACCTGTCTTGATTTTGCTTGTTCGCTGTGAGTCAGGAGACGTCTGGTGGCAGAGGATCGAGTCTGCCACCAGACGTTCTTTTTTTTCTCGCAATCGCTTAGGTCATCAGAATGAAGACTCGCTCGCGACAACTCTGCACCGTAGCGATCACCTGGTTCTGTTTCGGGTTCATCGCGTCTGCGTTGAGCGCTGACGGTGGGGCAGTACCAGCCGCGGTACCGGCGGTCGACGCGAGAAGCGTCGCGCAGAATTCGGCAGTCAAACCGTCGCTCTCAGAGGTCCGCGAGGAACTACTGGAGCTTGCCTTTCAGACGGCGTCCGCGATACCGACCAAGCCTCACGTCAAAGATCGGTCGCGGGCCCAAGAGGCGGTCGTCCGGGCCTGCGTTCAGCTTGACCAGCCAGCGCGAGCAGCTCGCTACGCCGACGCAATCGAGGATTGGCGGCGCGGAACCGCCTACGCGGATCTCGCACTGTACTTTGCGAGGCTCGAGCAGCCCGAGTCAGCACGACGCTTTGCAGGCATGGCCGGTGGTGTCGCAGACGGCGCGACGGAATGGCGACGAGCCCGCATTCTCATTGGTATCGCGAAGACTCACGCGGTGTTAGGCGACACGCGCGAAGCCGCAGAGGTCGAGTCCCGCGTGGCCGCCTCTGAGAGGGGCAAGGTTGATCGAGCGCGAGCCATGGTCGGCAACGAGCGCGAGTTCGACGCGCAGCTCGGTGAAGTTACGGCGGTGGTTGCATCGGGAAACTTCGACCTCATTCGAGATAAGTTGGAAGCGTGCACGGAGCTCCACGATCGCTTCTACGACTCGACAGCACGCCGCACGCTGGTCGAGACGACGATCAAAAGCTCGTGGGACAAACTGCCACTCTTGGTGCGCGTCGAGTTATTGCAGTCGCTCGCGCAAGCCGCGCTGCGACATCAAGACCAAGCGAGCGCGCTCCGCCTCGTGAATGACGCGTCGGCGATCGTCGGGACCACGGAGTGGATCAAGGAAGATGGCATCGTTCTGAAGGCTCGCCTCGCTGGGCTTCGAGCACGGGCGGGAGAGCGCGTTGACGCTCGTGCCGCTCTAAACGCTCTGCTTGCTTCCTATGACGCTGACCGATCGAAGATCGTCGACATCTATCGGGCTGGGTGCCTCCGCGCGATCGCAGAGGCGTACCAAGACGCAGGGGACTCGGTCGCCTCACTCGCGACCTACAGGCGGGCCATTGAGGAGGCGATCGTCAACCCGAATTCACGGCCCCGCGCCGAGGATCTGAGTGCGACGTGCATCTCGATGGCGCTGGGCGATGTCCAATTGGACTCGACCATGCGGTCGCGACTTCACGAGTTGAGCGGAGGACTCGGTTCCCCATGGTGAATCGGTCTCCGTGCCCGTCGTACGCAGCCGGAATCTGGAGCGTGCATGGGATCGCGCTGTTGTGGAGCGCGAGTGCTTTCGCGTTTCAGAGCGGGAGTGTTGGCGCGACGGTGTCGGACCGAGGTTTAGTGTCTTACTCTTGGTTAGCGCTGGCACCAGTTGGACAGTCGGGTACCGCGGGCACCGAACAAGGCGGCTCGATTCGCGGAGTGGTTTACGACAAGGACTTCGACGTGCCGCTTGCCGCAGCGCAAGTGGCAATTGTTGAAACCGGCGCCCGCGCTGTCGCAACCCCGGAAGGCAACTTCGTCTTCAGTCGGGTTCCGGCCGGGAAGTACACACTCATCTTCTCGAAGGACGGTTACGCACGTCAAGTGAAAGCCGACATCACCGTGGTCGCTGGTCAACTCACTGACGCGGACATTTCGCTGTCGGGCGAGTTCACCGAGATGGAGGAGTTCGTCGTCCAGGACGTTCAGATCGCGGGTGGTGAATCTGAACTGCTTCAACTGCGTCTTGAGAGTCCCGCCTTGATGGACTCGATTGGCGCTGATCTCATGCGCCTCGCTGGCGCGAGCGACGCGGGAGCAGCGCTGAACCTGATCGCGGGCGCATCGGTCCAAGACGGCAAGTACGCGGTGATTCGCGGACTCCCCGATCGCTACGTCACGTCTCAGTTGAACGGTGTGCGCTTGCCGACGGCGGACGAGGACAAGCGAGCCGTCCAACTCGACCAGTTTCCGGCCGCGGTGATCGACAGCGTGCAGGTGAGTAAGACCTTCACGCCCGACCAGCAGGGCGACGCCTCGGGTGGCGCGGTGAACGTCGTCCTCAAGGGACTCCCGGACGAGACAACGTTTCAGTTCAAGAGCCAGGTCGGCTCGAACTCCCAAGTGGTCGGCCGCAATGACTTCCTGACTTACGCGGGCGGCGGATTGAACTTCTGGGGAAAGCCAAACAGCGAACGCAACCCGCAGACGGTCGGAACAAACTGGGACGGTGCGGCTGGCGTCTCGACGGACAGCGCACCCATTGACTCGAAGTGGTCGCTCGCCGGAGGGACCAAAGGCGAACTTGCTGACGGGATCACGCTCGGTGGTTTCGCCAGCTTCTTCTATGAGCGCGACAGCTCGTACTTCAACAACGGTATCAATAACTCCCTCTGGGTCACAGAGCCCGGCGCCGGACTCACTCCAGAGACGATTCAAGGCACTCCTACCGACGGCGACTTTAAGACCAGACTCTTCGACGTCACTCAGGGGACAGAGTCGGTTCAGTGGGGCGGACTCGGAACGCTCGCCCTTGAAACCGAAAATAATAAAGTCGGTTTAACCTATCTGTTCACGCGCAGCGCCGACGACACTGCGACACTCGCGCAAGATACGCGTGGCAAAGAATACTACTTCCCCGGCTACGATCCCAACGATCCGGCGGGAGTTGGTAATACGCCAGCGAATCTCACCGCAGCTCCGTACATCCGTACGGAAACGCTTGAGTACGAAGAGCGCACCGTCTCGTCGGTCATTTTCAACGGCAAGCACACTCTTCCCATCGATGGCGGCGGAGTCGATGGCCTGTTTTCTTTCGCCGCGCCGCAGTTTGACTGGGTGGCCTCGCTGAATTCAGCGAGTCTGGATCAACCAGACAAGCGCCAATTCGGAGCGATCTGGCTGCCCGAGTCGTTCAGCCCCGGCGCGCCGCCATTCATTCCTCCGTTCACTGCGCCGCCGCTCTGGCTGCCATTCAAGCCTGCCGCCAATTTCACGCTTGGTAACTTCCAGCGCATCTACAAGGCAATCGAAGAGGACAATCAGCAATTCGCGCTGAATCTTAAGTTCCCATTTGAGCAGTGGACCGGCGACAAAGGATACCTCAAGTTCGGCTACTTCGATGATCGCCTGACCCGTACGTTCAATCAAGATACGTACAGCAACTTCAGTGACAACAGTTCGTTTCAGGGTGGCTTCGACCAGTCGTGGAGCGAAGTCTTCCCCGGTGAGAACCACCCGATCACCGATGGACCGCCGTTCGTCGACGTTGACTACAACGGCGACCAGAAGATCTCCGCGTGGTACGCCATGCTGGATCTGCCGCTGACTTCTTATCTGAAGATCATCGGCGGGGCTCGAGTGGAGTCGACCAGCATTAGTATCGAGAACTTTGCGGAGCAAGATGCGACATGGTTTCCGCCAGGCGCCATCTCGCCGGTGAAGCTGAATCCTGGTGACGCAGACGTCAGTTACAGCCAGAACGACGTTCTCCCGTCGATCGGACTCGTGCTGACACCGATTGAGAAGGTCACGGTCAGGGCTGCGTTCAGCGAGACCATTGCTCGTCAGACGTTCAAAGAGCTCACGCCGATCATTCAGCAAGAGTTCCTCGGGGGCCCAATCTTCATTGGTAACCCAGGGCTCCAGATGAGCGCGCTTCGCAACTTCGACCTGCGCCTTGACTACGCGCCGTACGACGGCGCACTCATTTCGGTATCAGGTTTTCACAAGAACATCAGTGGACCGATCGAATACGTCCAACGCGTCGCAGGCTTTACGTTCACGACGCCGGTGAATTATCCGACGGGCATGCTGACCGGACTTGAGCTCGAGTTGCGACAAGATCTCGGTCGCTTCTGGGAGGATCTCAAGGGGCTATCCGTCGGAGCGAATGCGACGTGGATCAAATCGCAAGTGACGCTCCCGGACGATGAGATTGCACTCTTCAATCAGCTCAGTATCCAGGCACCGATGTCGACCAGGCCGTTGACCGGAACGCCAGAGAATCTCTATAACCTTTACATCACCTATGAATCCGAACTCACCGGAACACAGGTAGGTCTGTTTTATACCATTGTAGGTGACACGCTTGTTGCTGGTGCTGGTGCCTCGGACGGGAACTTTGTGCCGAACATTTTCTCCACTTCGTATGGCACACTCAATCTCACAATTTCGCAGAAGCTCGGGCAATATTGCAAACTGCAGTTTCAAGCGAAGAATCTTTCGAACCCGGCGATTCAGACGGTGTATCGCTCGGACTACATTTCAGGCGACGTCTTAAATACCTCCTACACCGCAGGCATTGATTTTTCTGTTGGCATCAGCGCGCAGTTCACGTTCTGAGTCAACAGTGCTCACCACCCAAGTCGCCGGCCAAGTCGCGCGAGGAGCCAAACACCATGAACACTACGAATAGCACTTCCGCGCCAAGGGCGCTGCGACTGGCGGGCCGTACGGGCGCCTGCCTTCTCGTACTCGGTGCCATTGCCTGGACGACACCAGACAGCACTTCGCTGAGCGAGGCTGCGGCCCCGCCCTCATTGGAAGAGACTCGACTCACTTTAGGGAAGTGGATCGAGACCGAGCAGATCATCGCGAAGGAGAGAAAAGACTGGCAGCAGGGTCAAGAAATCCTGCTCGGACGTCTTGAGCTGTTGAAGAGCGAAAGCTCCTCGCTGGCAGACAAGATCAAAGATGCTGAGAAAATTGTCGGAGACGCGAGCAAGAAGCGCGATCTACTCCTCGCGGACAACGACCAACTCAAGGCGATGGGAGCACAACTCACGACGAGCGTCCTTGGCTTGGAAGGCGAGGTACGCCGCCTGTTCAAGACGCTTCCCGAACCCATTCAGCTCAAGCTTCAGCCTCTTGCGCAGCGGATTCCCGAGGACCCCACAAAGACTTCTGTCTCCGCCGCAGAGCGATATCAAAACGTCTTGGGCATTCTGAACGAGGTCAACAAGGCCAACAATGAGATCACCGTGAGTTATGAAGTTCACGAACTCGCTGGCGGAAAACCTGCGGAGGTGCAAGCGATCTATGTCGGCCTCGCGCAGGGCTACTACGTGAGCTCGGGCGGTGAGGCGGGCATCGGACGCCCCACCGCAGATGGATGGAAGTGGGAACCATCCAAGGCCGTTGCTGGTGACCTGCTCATGGCGCTGGACATTCTGCAAGGAAAACATACCCCAGCCTTCGTGGCGCTTCCGGTCAAACTCCAATGACAACATTGATCTCTCGAACTTGCACGCTCGCATCGCTCGTCGTTTGTGTTGCGAGCGCTCTCATCGTGACGTCTCATGCGACGGCACAGAATTCGTCCCCGCCCGAATCCCCGCCTCCGGCCGTGCAGGAACCGGTTGTTCCCGTCGCGGCGCCAGTGACTGTGCCCGCGCCTGCGCCGCGCGCGGCGAGTGAAACGAAGCGCCAGCTTTCAAATTCAGCAGGGCAGGAGCTTGCGAAGAGCATGAAGGAGCTCAGCTCACTGCGCGAGCAGATCGCCAGCGAGAAGTTGCCGCTCGCCACGGAGCTCACGGCGCTCGAGGAGAAGCTGGTCCAGCTTCGGCGTGACCATGAAAAAGTTACGCGCCTGGTGGATGTCGGCAACCTCGAACTGCCGACGATCAAGGCGGAGATGAAGGCGCGCCAAGATGAGCTCGCCTACATCGGCAACCTGCTCGATGAGTACGCGCGGACATTTGATTCCAAGATCAATGTAAGTGAGATGCAGTATCTCGGCGCGGCGATCGAGACCGCGAAGCAGGCAACGGAAAACACAACCTTGCCTATGTCGGAAAAGTTCACCCGGCAACTGGCGTTTGCAGACATTTCCGTCAAGCGGTTGTTCGATGCGATCGGCGGGATGCAGTTCCCGGGTGTCGGCGTCGACCTACAGGGCATGGTCACAGAAGGGCAGTTCGCTCTCCTCGGTCCGGTTGCGCTGTTCCAAGGAAAGAACGGCGGAGCGACAGGTCTTGTGATTCCTCAGTCTGGATCGACGAAGCCGCTGATTCGCCCGCTTGAGGGGGCGATGCAAGCAGGCATCGCGTCATTGATGTCTACCGGCGAGGGGCTCTTGCCACTCGATCCATCGCGCGGAGGTGCGCTGAAGGCGCTGGTTCAGAAGACGAACCTTATCCATATCTTTGAGAAGGGTGGTCCGATCATGTGGCCGCTGCTGCTCTCGTCGATCCTGGCGCTAGGCACGGTCTTGGAGCGGCTCCTCTTTCTTGCCCGTGAGCGATTGCGGCGTGACCCGAAGGCGCTCGACCGCTTCTTCATAGCAGTGCGCGCGGGCGACAACCAAGAGGCGATTCGGATCGGCAAGACATCGAAGTTCTTTGTCGTGCGAGCCCTCGGATACGCCATGGGTCATCGTGAACAGTCGCTTGAGAGTGCGATTCTGTATGCCCAGGCTCAGGAGCTGAAGCGGTTCTCCCGCGGCGTCGCAATTCTCGACACAGTGATCACGCTCGCGCCACTGCTTGGGCTCTTAGGCACGGTCACCGGCATGATGGCCTCGTTCTCATTGATCGGCGGCGATCTCAATTCACCGGGTGCCATTACTGGCGGCATCGCCGAGGCCCTGATCGCTACCGCGTTCGGCCTTGGTATTGCTATTACTGCGTTACTTCCGTTCAACTTCTTGAATGCCCGTATGGACGACGCACGGCACGAGATTGAATCCGCCAGCACCCAATTGGAGTTGCTCGTGCGACCTTCGGAGACGACGGTCGCGCCAGTCGCGCCAGGGCGCCACGATACGCGCCTCTTTGCCGAGATGACATCCTAAGGAGCGAGCATGCACCGTGGATCCAGCAGCGGAAGTCGTAGAAAAGCACGGATCGAGATCATCCCGCTGATCGACATTATCTTTTTCTTGCTCGCGACCTTCATCATGGTGTCTCTCTCCATGACGAAGAACCAAGGTGTGCAAGTAGCGTTGCCAACTGCCAACAGCGCGGCGTCGCTCGGCGACCAGCAGGAGATGGAGAAGGCGGTCACGCTCAGCGTCACGACCAAGGGTGATGTCTTCTACAACAAGGAGAAGATCACGCTGGCACAGCTTCCCATGAAACTACAGACGCTGAAGGCATCGTCAAAAGATCCGAAGGTCATCATCAATAGCGACGCTGGCGCCAACTTCAAGAATGTCATCGCCGTGCTCGACGAGGTTCGCAAGATTGGCATCGCTAAAGTTGGCATCAACACGGAGAAGAAATGAAACTCGGACTCGTCTTAGGTGTCTTGCTCGCGTTCTTGTTCCACGCTGGCTTCCTCCTCTTCGGGGGGCTGATCTTCAGCAGTCTGAAGAAGGACCAACCCACGATTCAACAGGTGGAGCTCCTGAGCGCGGACGATCTCAAGGAACCGGAGAAGCCGAAGGAACTCACTCCGGAGAAGCCTGAGGAGATCAAGACAGAAGAAGAGGCGCCGCCAGACGCCTCCGAGATCATTCGAAATCTCGAGACGCCTGATGCCATCGGTGCACCCGCGCTCGAAGCCGTCAGCCTGACCGACATTGAAGCGGCGCTTCGGGGACAAACTGGTGACGGCGGTGAATTTGGCCAGGCGATGACTACCTTGGCGAGCGGCGGGCGGATCGGCGGCACCGGGAAAGCTGGCGGCATGGATGAGTCGCTCGACAAAGCGTTCAGCCTTGCCGAGATCGACCAGAAGCCGCGCGTGATTTTTCAAGCGGCGGCGCAGTATCCGAGTGAGATGCGCGGCAAGAAGGTAGAGGGGGTCGTCTCGGTGGCGTTCATCGTGGACCCGAGCGGCAAGGTTGTAAACCTACGAGTTGAGAAGTCGACACACCCGGCGTTCGAGAAGCCGGCGCTCGACGCTGTGAAGAAGTGGAAGTTTGAGGCCGGAGTTCGAGGCGGGCAGCGCGTGCCGTGCAAGATGCGTATCCCAATCCGATTCCAACCGAGCTGAGAGCAAGCACATGAAGACGAGCATGAACTTTGACCTTCGAACGTCCTCCCGCTTTCGCGCACGTCGCGGCGCAGGATTCACGGCGATGCTGGTTGCCATCACGACGTGCACGAGCGTAGTTGACGTCTGCCGCGCTGATGGCGGCGAGCCAAGCGCAGTGTGGAACGATCCAGTCTTCCAGCGCGAGTTCATCGCGGGCTACGGCGTCAACGCCGAGGTCGAGCCGCGCGTCACACCAGAAGAGGTCAAGCTGCTGGAGAAGATACGACCGCTGATGGCGGAAACGAAAGACCTGCCCGAAGCCGAAACCGCGCTCCAGGCTCAGTTGAAACCCGAGAGCTCAGCGATCCTCGACTTCACGCTCGCGAGCATTCAATTTCAGCAAGAGAAGTTTGCCGAGGCGCTCGACAATTACAAGAAAGCCGTTGCGAAGTTTCCCAGCTTCCGGCGGGCGTACCGTAACCTCGGGCTGATCTACGCGCGGGATGGGAAGTACGACGACGCGATCAGCGCATTTACGAAGATGATCGAACTTGGCGGCGGTGACGGCTATTCATACGGCCTCCTAGCGTTTTCGTATGCGTCGAAGCAGGACTACCAGGCCGCGGAGGCCGCCTACCGCAATGCACTCTTGCTCCAACCCGACAACACCGAGTGGCGCTTCGGTCTAACGCGATGTGCGTTCAAGCAGCAGAAGTATGAAGACGCAGCAACTCTTCTCGATGGGCTGATCGAGCGTTATCCCGAGAAGGCAGATCTGTGGCTGTTGCAGGCCAATACCTATCTCGGAATGAAGCAGCCGCTCCGAGCAGCGCAGAACCTCGAAACCATCGACCTACTCGAGAAGTCGACGGTCGACTCTCTGCACACGCTGGGCGATATCTATCTCAGTGAGAATCTGTTGGATCTGGCTCAGCGAGCGTATCGCCGGGCGATCGATGTGAATACGAAGCAGCCGCTCGCACGCCCACTCCGATCGGCCGAGGCGCTCGCGGCGCGTGGCGCGACCGGGCAGGCGCGCCAGCTTGCGTCGCACATCCGAGAGACATGGGCAGCGGAGATGGAAGAGAGCGACCGCCGAAAGCTCCTGAAGCTGGAAGCGCGACTCAGCATGGCCGACGGTTCAAGCAGTAAGGAAACGGCGGGTGTGCTCGAAGAGATCGTCACGCTGGATCCACTCGACGGTGAGGCGCTGATGCTCCTCGCTCAGCACTATGCTCGGCAGAGCGAGCCGGATCGTGCGATTTTCTATTACGAACGCGCCGCGAGTGTCGAAGCCTTCGAGGTCAATGCCAAGATCCGCCACGCCCAGATCTTGGTTGGTATGGGGCGTTACGCGGATGCTCTCCCACTGTTGCGCCGTGCCCAGGAGCTGAAGCCGCGCGAGGATATCGCTCGCTATCTGGAGCAGGTGGATCGTATCTCGAAGGCGAAACGCTGATAGTCGTTTGCCCGCTTCTCGCGGCACCGACATAACGCCGTTACGCGCCGCTCGCGTACACTCGGCACCCTTCGGCGACAAGCCTGCGACCCGGTCGCGGTTCGCTGAGTGCATCTCACGAGAAGGGCCGAGGAAAAACGCTTGGAGAAGAAAGTCGCCGAAAAGGTCGCGGACCTGGGATTTGCCCAGTTAGGGATCGGACCGGAGCTGCTCGCGGAGCTGACCACGCTTGGTTACGAGGAGCCCACGCCGATCCAACGGGCAGCGATTCCTCCGCTCTTGGCAGGTCGCGACCTTCTCGGACAGGCAGCGACCGGTACCGGAAAGACAGCTGCCTTCGCCTTGCCGTTCCTCCAGCGCATCGGACGCACGAAGGCGGTTCCGTCGAAACCGTCCGTGTTAGTACTCGTGCCAACGCGCGAACTCGCGGTGCAAGTTGCTGACGCGTTCCACCGATATGGTCGCGCTCTGGGCATCTCCGTGGTGCCGATCTACGGTGGACAGGAGTTCAATCGACAGATTAGCGCGCTACGGCGCGGTGTTCACGTTGTCATCGCCACGCCGGGGCGCGCGCTCGACCATCTTCGTCGAGAGACGCTCGATCTCAGCGGGCTCACGGTCGTCGCGCTTGACGAAGCGGACGAGATGCTCGACATGGGCTTCGCAGAGGACATTGAACTGATTCTCGAGTCGACACCGCCCGAGCGTCAGACCGCACTGTTTTCCGCCACGCTCCCGCCGCGCATCGCGGCGATCGCGGAGCGCCATCTTCGCGATCCGACGCGCGTGCTCATTCCGCGCGACAAGGGGACCAAGGGCAGCATGCCGAATGTGCGCCAAACGGCGTACATCGTGCCGCGTGCTCATAAGGTCGCAGCGCTCGGTCGCGTCCTCGATCTCGAATCACCCACACTGGCGCTGATCTTCTGCCGCACGCGCATCGAGGTCGACGAATTAGCCGAGCGCTTGGTTGGACGCGGCTACCGCGTGGAAGCACTGCACGGCGGTATGTCGCAGAGCGAACGCGATCGCGTGATGAAGAAGGCGCGAGGCAGCCTCGTCGATCTGCTGGTCGCGACCGATGTCGCTGCCCGCGGCCTTGATATCGAGCACATTTCCCACGTCGTCAACTTCGATGTTCCGGCGTCGCCCGAAGCGTATATACACCGCATCGGGCGCACTGGACGCGCCGGTCGCGAAGGTGTGGCGATCACCCTCGCCGAGCCGCGCGAACACCGTTTGCTCCGAAACATCGAGTACGCGACGAAACAGAAGGTCGAGGTTTCGACCGTTCCCACGCCGCTTGACGTGAAGGCTCGACGTCTCGACATGACGCGCGCTGCAGTGCGTGAAGCGCTGCTCGCCGGCGGGCTCGACGGTTTCACTGTGGTCGTGGAAACCCTCGCTGCCGAGTTCGATCCCATGCAGATTGCGGCGGCGGCCGTGCGGTTGGCGCACGAAGCGACGGCTGGTGCTGTTGGGAACGAGGACGAGACCCACATTCCCGTGATCGCGAGCTTCGCGCGCCCGGAATCGAAGGCGCCGTGGGCGGGTGACAAGCGCGGCAGTGGACCAGCAGCGCGCGGTCCCTGGAAAGGTCCGGGTTCAAGCGGTTCGGGCGGCGGAACCAGAGCTGGCGCGAGTGGTGGTCAGGGTCGTGACGACCGTGGCATGGCGCGCATCTACATCGCTGCAGGGCGGAAAGCGAACGTGCGTCCAGCGGACATCGTCGGAGCAATCGCGAACGAGGCTGGCATCAATCCGCGTGGCATCGGCGCAATCGAGATCGCCGACGGATTCTCGCTCGTCGAGTTGCCCGAAGAAGATGTCGAGCGCGTGATCATGGCGCTTCGCGGCGCGACGCTCATGGGGCGGCGTGTCACGGTTCGACGAGACCAGGGCTACACCCGCGCTCACTAACACTCGTGTACGTACGTGTCGCTACTGGATCTCTTGGGTCGTCAGCACGGCCTTGAGCCCGACGAGCGGCATCGTCTCGTCAATCTGCAACTGAACGAGTCGGACTGGTGTCGGCTTGTAGTAACGGAAGATGCCTCCGGGATTCGGCCCCTCGCCGCGCACGTCCCAGAAGTCCTCCATCGAAAGCCGCAGATTTTCGCCCGGCGCGAGCGACTCGACGTGTTGCAGATAGCGCTGGTTCAGCCAGACGTCGGCGTTCGTGAACTCGCGCGTCGTTGCATTCACGATGACGATCGACGCTCCGTCGGTGATCACCTGCGCGTCAATTGTCTCGCCTTGAACCAGCCAGAACGGATACTGACGGGTCGCTTTCTCGGGATCCGAGCGAACGGCGGCGCAGCCACCAAGCCCGGATGCGGACACCGCAACAAGGAGGACCATGAGCATCGCGCGGGCGGGGTTCCGGATCACGTCGTGGAGTGTAATGCTCATGCACGAGACGCGCTCGCAGGAGGCTCGATCGCACAAGCTACTCGGTCCGCATCAGCGGAAAGGACGTGTGATCAGCGGAGGAAACAGTCGAGAGCAGGGCAACGTCAGCGGGCTCGCACTACAATTTCGATCCCGCGTGCGGCCCTCCCGCACAGACGCGAACGGCGCGAGGCGCGCCCTCGGTTGCGCGTTATGCGGGGCGGAGGATCTCGATGTCTCGTTCAGTCTCTAGTGCCGACGCCAAGGCCCAAGCCAGCGTCAACATCCCTCTCCCGCAGTTCCGGTCTCTTGGTGGGACCTCGCGGACGGACGCATGGTGGATCCAGCCGCTCGTCGTTTTTCTGATGCTTAGCGCCTTCGTCGTCTACTCGACGTGGGCTGCATTCCAAGGCAAGAACTACTTCTTCGAGGGTGGCGGAGCCCAGTACCTCTCGCCGTTCTATTCACCCGAGATCTTCGGAACCTCGCCGCACTCGATCTTCGGCCCGAAGCCCGACTGGTTTCCGTGGCCGAGTTTCCTCGCGTTCTCACCGGCCTTTCTCATCCTCTGGGCGCCGGGCGGATTCCGCTTCACCTGCTATTACTACCGCGGGGCGTACTACAAGGCGTTCTGGGCCGATCCGTTGAGCTGTGCCGTTGGCGAACCGTCGTTTCGCGGGACGAAGTACCGCGGTGAGGCGAAGTGGCCGCTGCTCCTCCAGAACATTCACCGCTACTTCCTGTACGTCGCGGTCTTCTTCATCTTCTTCCTCGCCTATGACGCGGTGAAGTCGTACTTCTTCCTGAGTCCGGACGGCACCTCCCATTTCGGAATCGGCGTCGGGTCGTTGGTGATGACGCTCAACGTGATTCTGCTGGGCGGATACACGTTTAGTTGCCACTCGATGCGTCATCTCGTCGGAGGGATGTTCGATCGACTTTCGGGTCACCCGATACGCAAAGTCGCCTACGACTGTGTGACTTGCATCAACAAGAAACACATGGTGTACGCGTGGATGAGCCTCGTTTGGGTCGGGTTCACCGATGTCTACGTGCGGCTCTGCGCCACTGGAACGTGGTCGGATTTCCGGATTTTCTGAGAGCGAGACGAGAAGCGGTATATGACGAACTGCATTGAACATGAACACGACGTCCTCGTGATCGGCGCTGGCGGAGCAGGACTTCGCGCGGCGATCGAAGCGTCGGCTGCTGGCGTGTCCGTCGGAATGGTTTGCAAGTCGCTGCTCGGCAAGGCGCACACCGTCATGGCCGAGGGTGGAATGGCTGCGGCGATGGGCAACGTGGACGACCGCGACAACTGGAAGGTGCACTACGCCGACACTATGCGCGGCGGCCAGTACCTCAACAACTGGCGCATGGTCGAGCTCCACGCGAAACAGGCGCCCGATCGCGTGCGCGAATTGGAGTCGTGGGGCGCTGTCTTTGATCGCACGAAGGACGGGCGCATTCTGCAGCGGAACTTCGGTGGGCACCGCTACCCGCGCCTCGCGCATGTCGGTGATCGCACCGGCCTCGAAATGATTCGAACGCTTCAGGATCACGGGATCCATCAGGGCATCGAAGTGTTCATGGAGATGACGATCGTCGAGCTCCTCATGGAGGGCGGTCGCGTCGCTGGCGCGATCGGATACGACCGCGAACGCGGTCGATTCCGCATTTGGAAGGCGAAGTCGATCATCATGGCGACCGGTGGCATTGGTCGCGCCTTCCGCATCTCAAGCAATTCGTGGGAGTACACCGGCGACGGGCAAGCACTCGCGTATCGCGCCGGTGCTGAACTCATGGACATGGAATTCGTGCAGTTCCATCCGACTGGAATGGTGTGGCCGCCGAGCGTCCGCGGCATCCTCGTAACCGAAGGTGTGCGCGGCGAAGGTGGCCGACTCTTGAACAAGAACGGTGAGCGGTTCATGTTTAACGACGTGCCCGAACTCTACAAGAAGCAGACGGCGAAGGACATCGAAGAAGGCTGGCGCTATGTCACCGGCGACAAGAATGCGAATCGTCCGCCGGAGCTGCTCACGCGCGATCACGTCGCGCGCTGCATCAACCGCGAGGTGAAGGCAGGGCGCGGCTCGCCGCATGGTGGCGTCTATCTCGACATCGCTTGGATCAAAGAGAAGATGCCGAACGCCGAAGCGCACATTCAGAAGAAGCTTCCGAGCATGTATCACCAGTTCAAGCAACTGGCGAACGTCGACATCACGAAGGAGCCGATGGAAGTCGGCCCGACGACGCACTATGTCATGGGCGGCATTCGCGTCGATGGCGACACGCAGATGTCTTCGGTGCCCGGCTTGTTCGCCGCAGGCGAAGCGGCCGCCGGGTTGCACGGCGCGAATCGACTTGGCGGTAACTCACTCTCCGATCTCGTCGTGTTCGGCAAAATCGCTGGTGAATACGCCGCGAAGTTCGCGAAGTCGAACGGCGCCGTGAAGCCGAACCCGCAGCAGATCGAGGACGCGCAGCAGCGGGCATTGGCGCCGTTCGATCGAGGTGCCTCAGGCGAGAATCCGTACGCCATTCAGCGCGACCTCCAAGACATGATGCAAGACCTCGTTGGCATCGTCCGAGTCGAGTCAGAGATGGCGAAGGCGCTTGAAGTTCTCAAGACGCTCAACGCGCGGGCGGCGAAGGCGGGCATCGACAGCCACCGCGAGTACAACCCGGGCTGGCACACCTGCATCGACCTGCCGAACTTGCTCCTCGTGTCCGAGGCCATCACGCGCTCGGCGCTTGACCGTAAGGAAAGCCGCGGGGCGCAGTTCCGCGACGACTTCCCCGAGAAGAAGGCTGAGTGCGGAACGTTCAACATCGTCACGTGGCGCGGTGCTGACGGGTCGATGCAGTTACGGCGCGAGCCGATGCAGGCGATGCGTGACGACCTTCAGGCCGTCGTGAAGGAGATGGGCTGACCCATGGAAAAAGCGACATTCCGAATCTGGCGCGGTGCGGGCGAACAGGGAAGCTTCACCGACTACGTGTCCGAAGCCTCCGAAGGCATGGTCGTGCTCGACGTCGTCCATCAGATCCAAGCCGAACAAGCTCCGGATCTCGCGTGCCGCTGGAATTGCAAAGCGGGCAAGTGCGGATCGTGCTCAGCCGAAATCAACGGCAAGCCGCGGCTCATGTGCATGACGCGTCTCGATCAGCTCGATCTCACCCAAAAGGTGACGGTCGAGCCGATGCGCTCGTTTCCGCTGGTGCGCGACTTGGTGACCGACGTCTCTTGGAACTACCGCGTGAAGAAGGCGATCAAGCCGTTCAAGCCGCGGAAGCCCGACGCGCCGGACGGCTCGTGGCGCATGCAGCAATCGGACGTCGATCGTGTGCAGGAGTTCCGAAAGTGCATTGAGTGTTTCCTCTGCCAAGACGTCTGCCACGTCCTGCGCGAGCACCACAAACATCCAGAATTCGCCGGTCCGCGGCACTTCGTCTACACGGCGGCGCTGGAGATGCACCCGCTCGACACCGAGAATCGTCTTGGGCAGCTCAAAGATGAAGGCGGCCTCGGTTACTGCAACATCACGAAGTGCTGTACCAAGGTCTGCCCCGAGCACATCACGATCACCGATAACGCGATCATTCCGCTGAAGGAGCGTGTCGTCGACGAGTTCTACGACCCGCTGACGAGGCTTTTCCGGATCTTCAAGCCACGCAAGGCGGAGTAATCGGTCAGGTGTCCGCCCAGTTGCGGCGGACGTTCGATTTCTGCGAATGAGGTGCTAGATCGGCGGCCTCTGGACGCATCGTTCTGCGATGCCCCGTGCGGTTTTATCCCGATCGCGCAATTCTCTTGCTGTCGTTCTCGGCGTCCCCGATACTGCGACAAGCTTCGGAATGCGCGCGTGGTTTCCCGGGAGGCGTTTCCGGCTTCGACGCGATCCGGAACGGGAGATCGACGTCATGACGAAGTCCGAGACGCACGGCAAGTTCGTGCGCGTTGGTCTTGCTGTAGCCGGTTCTCTCGCTGTCGCTGGCGGGCTCTGGGCCGTGCCACCGAACGATGACTGCGGACAAGCCACCGCGATCGCGGGGGCAGTGACGCCCTTCTGCACGATCGGTGCCACCACGGATGGACCGGAGCTGCCGCCGACGTGCGACGGAACGCCGGATTCGCCGTTCATCGCGGACATCTGGTTCTCGTACGTCGCAACTGTGCCGGGCACCGTCTGCGTGTCGACGTGCGGAGTCGTCGACTTCGACACGCGGCTCGCGGTGTACACCGGGGCCTGCGGTCAGCTCACGCTCGTCGCTTGCAATGATGACGCCCCGGGCTGTGACCTCGGTTCAGAACTCACGTTCAGCGCGATGCCTGGCGTGGCCTACCGCATTCGGTTGGGCGGCTATTCGTCGCGCGGTTGCGGCTCGCTCGTCGTCTCTCAGAACACGTGCGCCACTTGTCCGCCGAGCCGACACGATTGCCTGACGGTTGGATCGCCGGGATGTACAGACACTGATTGCTGCCTAACAATCTGCGCGTTCGATCCGTTTTGCTGCGCGGTCGAATGGGACGTGATGTGCGTCGACGAGGCGAGCGTGAGTCCTGCGTGTACCGGTGCCAGCTACTCGTGCGCTGGCGTCGAGAGCGGTGTTGCGAATGACTGTGCACCGTACTGCCTTGAACTCGCGCCATTTTCGTCGGTCGCCTTCGATACTTCGAATGCCACAACCGACGGACCGCCGACCGACTGCGACTACGGGAAGGACATCTGGTACTGCGTCATGGCACCGGGAATCGGGCAACTCACGGCCTCGGTGAGTGACGCAGCATTCGATCCGATCGTCGCGCTCTACGACGTTGGCGCAAACACCGCGTTCGATCCTGACCAACTCGCGGAGTTCCTGCTTCAGTGCGGCAACGCCCGCACCGATGGCGACGAGACGATCACGCTGCGGACGACGAAGGCGGGGGCCGTCTATCTCATCCAAGTTGCGGGAGCCGCTTCGAGTCTGCCCGGGCAAATGCCTGGCTCGGGAACAGGCACGTTGCGTGTGCGATTTGATGTACCACTCTTTAGTACGGGACCGACAGCGCCGGCGCTGTACGACGCTGCCGGAGCTGGCGCGTTCTCGCTGTCCGATATGGGTTTTGCGACGGGACGCCTAGCACCCGGCGCTCCACTCGCGTGGTTTGCGCAACCGTTCTCGCTTCCCGGCGACAGTGGACTTGGCACCACGTGGAGCGTGAGTGAGTTGCACATCAGCGGCTGCGCCCTTGGAGGCTCTGTCGGAGTCGCCGATTGTGTCGCTGCCTGCGCGCCTGGCGGCGACGACTGTGCGCCGCCCTTCGTTGCCAACGAGACGCTGAACATCATTCTCTGGACGCGCAGCGGAAGTGAGCGACCGGAATCGGGTGATCAAATCGCTTCGATCGCGTTACCGTTCCCGCAACCGAACGAACTCGTCGATTCGGTGCCGCGCAACGAGGATCTCGTCGCTCGATTCGATCCGCCACTCGTCCTTCCAACGGGCGATTACTACGTCACCGCGTACGCAACGAACGCGAATCCGAATGTGCCATCGGCGATTGTCTGGCTCACGAATGCGACCGGCGAGGCGCTGCCGTTCCTCGACAGTGATGGTCATCCCTTCGTCTATCGCTCAAACGGATTCCCGCAGCCAGGCTTCGCGCCGTACGCGCTGGACGCGTCGAGCCAGCTCGCGCAGGCCGCAGGTCTCGATCCGGACAAACTCTACTCGCAGGGTTTCGCGTTGCTCGGCGGTCCCAGCGGCTTCAGCAGTTGCCAGCGAGCAAGCTTCAAGCTCGACGCTGCGGCGGCCGAACTTCGCCGCGCCAAGTCGAAAACTGCGTCGTTGCCAGCGAGTCCGCAGAGTGCAATTCAGATGCTCGCGCAGCAGATCTTCGTGCAGAACAGTGCCGCTCGCGGCCTACTGGAAGAGACCAAGAAGCAACTCCTTGAAACCGGCGACAGTGAAGGTGATGAATGCGTGCAGTTCGATGTCAAGCGCGTCGTCAACAAACTCACGAACTCGCTGCCAATACTCGATGCGGCGGCGTCGACAACCGCGACGCTGATCGCCGATCAGGACGTCACCAGCAACGAGCTTGATGCGGCGAAAGTGCAGCTCACGACGCTCTTCAAGTCGGCGATCGCGCTGATTGAACTCATCGAGCAGCAGGTGAGTGGGTGTCCGCCGGACTTCACGCACGACGGTCAGGTTGATGCGGCCGATCTCGCAATCCTGCTCGGGAATTGGGGCGGAAGCGGTACCGGTGATCTCGATGAAGATGGTGTTATCAGTGGGTCCGACCTGGGCATTCTGCTCGGTGCGTGGGGACCATGTGGGGGATGACTTCGGCGCTCGCGCGCGGAGGCGGTTCATGGCGGTGAGTGCGATCGGAATGGTTTGCCCGGATGACGAAGCACTTGACGCATTTGCTGCCGGCACGTCGGTGGGTCTAGCGATCATGACGCACGTCGCGCGCTGCGACACGTGCCGCGCTCGCGTCGCGCAGCTCGAATCGGACAACGCGCTGATCGCTGAGTTTCGCTCGGCTGTTGTTTCACCCGAGCCTCATCTACTGCCGACGGTTGGTGGGTCGCTGGGCGACTATCGACTCGTTGCAGAAATCGGACGCGGCGGGCAGGGAGTGGTGTATCGAGCGATCGATGAACGCACCTGTCGAACGGTGGCGCTCAAGATGCTCCGCGAAGGTGCGCTCGCGAGCTTTCACCACCGGCGGCGATTCGACCGAGAGATAGAGATCGTCGCAGGCCTTCGGCACCCGGGGATTGTGACGCTTTACGAAGCGTTTGATATCGCTGGCGGTGGGCGTGGCATCGCGATGGAATTCATCGATGGGAAGCCGCTCGATCGCTGGTGCGAAGGCAAGCGCGGCGAGAAGGGCGAGCGCCTCTCAACCGAGGTTTTGGGCGTCTTGATTGCGGTGTGCGACGCGGTGCACCATGCCCATCTGCGCGGCGTGATTCATCGGGACCTCAAGCCGTCAAACATTCTCGTCGACGCCGACGGGCGCCCGCGCGTGCTCGACTTTGGCATCGCCAAGCTAGACGACGGCACCGGTGATTCGACTCTGACGACGGGATTCGTTGGTTCGGCTGGCTACGCGGCGCCGGAGCAGATCCTCGGGTCGCCAGCGGACGTTGATCTCCGCGCTGATCTCTTCGCGCTCGGCGCGATCGCGTATCAAGTGCTGTGCGGCGCCCTTCCATTTCCCGGACGTGGGCGGGTCACTGAACTCGCGAGCGCCGTGCGCGACGAGGCGCTGCCCGAGCTTCCCAGTCATCTGTGCGAGACCGGCTCGCGCGCGGTGGCCCGCGATTTGGACGCGGTGCTGCGGAAGGCGCTGGCGTACGAGCCTGAACGGCGCTATCGGTCGGCAGTCGAGCTGCGCGACGATCTCGCGGCGCTACGTGATGGTGACCCAGTGCATGCACGTCCTGAGGATCTCTCGTACCTCGTGCGCCGCACGCTTCGCCGGCATCGCTGGGCAGCAGCCAGCATTGTCGCGAGCGCGCTCACGCTCGTCCTATCGACAACCACGTTTGCCGCGCTCTGGCGCGGTGCTGAAGATCGTTCGCGTTACCAATTGTCGTTCGATGTCATGGTGCAGATGCTCGGAACGATGAATCCTGAACTCGATCCCGAGGGCCGCGGCACCTTGGCCCCGGCCGAGGCGCTGCAGGTGCGCGAGGCGGCGCCACGGATCGAGCGCCTGATTACTGCGGCCAGTGACGACGCAGCTCGTGAATCGACGTTGCGACATGGCTGGGCGCATCTGCTCTCGAGCGGGCTCCGTGATCACGGAGC
>JAWXCC010000004.1:0-13827 GCA_034440475.1 Phycisphaerae bacterium
GTGGCCGGCCACAATTTTTCCCGCTTGCGGCCGAGCGCCGCCGACCGCGTCAATGAGGCGACGACTCCCGTCGACGCGGTCGAGATCGCCGAGTGCGTCGCGAGTCGCCGTGACTAACGTGACAAGTTCGGGACTCGTGAGTGCATCGGTGTCGGTCAACAGCGCTTGCAAGCGAGCGAATGTCGTCGCTTCCGAGCGGCGATATGCTTTTTCGAAGTCGCGTTTCAGTGTCTTGATATCGCGCGAGAGCCCGTCGTCCGACGACTCACGCAGACGGAATCGCGTGGCGATGTCGATCGCTTCCGTCACGCGGCGAATCGCGCGCGCGAGTCGCTCGGGATCGTCGGCGAACGCGACATCGGTGAACGCCTCGGGGAAGAGTGCTCGCCGAACTGTGGCGTCAAGCTGCAAGCGGTCGATGTCTTTGCCCGCCTTCGTAGCGGCGAAGCGACGCTCGGTGCTGAGAAGCTCCGACTGCGCCGCTCGCAGCGACCTGACACGCACGTCGCCGCGCACGAGCGCCGCAGCGTTCGTGTCGATCGTTTCGCGCTCGCCCTTGGTAAGCCAATCGGCAGCGCGAGCCGACGTATCAAGGTCGAGCGCGATGGCGATCGTCGCGTTGTCAGCGATTTCTGGCTGGGCACAGCGCTCCGCGATGGCCGCAGCAGTCCGCGGCATGGCACTCGCGCGCGACGCTGGTTCACAGGGATCGGTGTCGGTTGGTTGGGATATCGGTGTCGAGCGAAGCGCCGCGCTTGCAAGATCAGCTTGCGTCGGCCACCCCGAGCCGAGCGCGTCACCTGAGAGTTTTCCCTCAAGGGTCGCGACCGCGTCGCACAGCGGTGTGATCGCGGCGGCGAGCGCGGCTTCGGCTTGCACTGGATCGTCGAGCCGCGCCGCAGCGAGCGCCTTCGGAGCGATGTCGACGAAGCGGCGCAGCCGGCGCATCGCGACGTCGCGCTCGCGGACCCCGAGTGGTCGCGGCGGTTCACCGACGGTGATCGTGCCGTCGACAAGTCCATTCGCCAGCACGTCGACGCGTCGACGTACATCGGCGAGGCGAAAGCCTTGCATCGCCAGCGCGTCGTGCGGCGGGCCAGGCTCGGCGCCGCGTATGAGGAAATCTCGGGCGATGCGACGCAACTCAACCCGCGCGTCGATCGCCGTGCGATCGTCAGCGCTTTCTGGCTGCTTCGCTTCGAGCGCGCGAAGCTCTTCATTCAGCGTCTCAAGCATCATCGTGACGGCGGTGACTTCGCCGAGCGCTGGTGACTGCGGCACGGCATCGAGACGCAGCGTCTGAGCACTCGCTCGCTCGGGCGTGCACAGGGACAGCGCGAGCGTAGCGATCAAGGCCGCAGTGGTTCGGCGTGACATCGAGATCACACCGACAGTACGTCCTTTCCTGCGTAGTGGATCCAGAGCAGGCACAACCCTTGGGCCGGAAACGTCTGGCCAGAAAGTGAGCGGTCGCGCGCCGCCAAGGCGTTCGCGACATCGTTCGGTGTCAGGCGCCCGCGGCCAACTTCAGCCAAGGTGCCCGCAATGATGCGGACCATGTTGTAGAGAAATCCGTTGCCCGCCACGTCGATGTGCACGCGCCCGGGCGACGGGCTGGTGACGACGCACTGATGGATGCGCCGCACGGTCGATTCGCGGCCGTGGAGCGCGTGCGCGAACGCTGCGAAATCGTGTTCACCGACGAGCTTCTGTGCTGCGGCCTGCATCAACGCGACGTCGAGTGGTTGGATGTGCCAACACACGTAGCGGCGCTCAAAGAGGGGGGGATGTCGGGGACGAGTCAGCGGGAAGGCGATGGTGTAGCGGTAGCATTTGCTCACCGCGTCTCTGATCGGATCAAAGGAGTCGGGTGCCAAACTCGCGTCGGTGACCTGCACGTCTTCCGGTAGTCGTGCGGAAATCGCGTACCCGAGGCGATCGATTGGGATACGCGTTTCGGCGGTGAACGCGGCGACCTGCCCTATCGCGTGAACGCCTGAATCGGTGCGACTCGCTCCAACGACCGAGAGCGGCATTCCAACCGCGATCTGCACCGCATGATTGAGGACGCCTTGCACGGTGCGAAGGGGTGCCTTGCCAGCTGGTTCCTGCCGCTGCCATCCGTGGAAGTCGGTGCCGTCGTACGCGATCGTTAGCTTGTAGCGCGGCACGTGGATTCAGTTCGGGGCACCCCGGCACGTGTCGCTCGCGCAGAGCGAGTGTGCGGGCGAAGCCGGCTTGCGAAGCGCGCCGACACACGTCGTTCGCGCAGAGCGAGTGTGCGGGCGAAGCCCGCTTGCGAAGCGCGCCGACACACGTCGTTCGCGCAGAGCGAGTGTGCGGGCGAAGCCCGCTACGGAGCGCTCAAACTACTGTCCGAAGAGCGATTGCTGCGCGAACCAGCCCTTCGACTCGAAGTGCGCCATCGCCTCGGGCACCGAGCGGAAGATCTTCGTTGCTGTCTCGGTGATGAACGGGCTCGGGTTCTTCTTCGGCTTCCACACCACAAACACCTCTTTCGTGTGCTCGAACGCATGATGGAGCTCGCGCTCGACGCCGCTCGAGAGACCGGGCACGCCGCCGGGAAGCTCGGGGATGAGCGACACGATCATGTCGCTCTGGTCGACGAGCTTAAAGTCGCGCATGTAGATCTGGCCATCGATGTCGCCCGCGATATCTAACACTTCACGCACGTTCACGCGCAGCGACGGTGCCGTCGAGCGACCACCGAAGCTGTGGGCCGTGACCTCAATGCGGTCCTCGCCGCGCCCAGCGGCAGCGAGGGCACGGTCGAGGAGAAGCTTTTCGTCGACATCGCCCGGATCGAACGCGATGAAGTGGCGGGCAAGCTGCGCGCGGAAGTCGTCGATTTCGGCGAGGACATCGGGCATGTCCATGACGTGGCTCATCGGAAACGACGGATACACCTTCTTCATATCTGGTCGCGTGATGAGGCGAAGCGCTGTCTCGATGGTGTCGGCCTGGCGGCCGCGCGACAAGATGTAGAAGTTATTGCGGAGCCCCATCGCGTCGGCGAGCAACTCGGTCGCAAGAATTTCTTCCTCGCGCCACACCATGCAGTCCTTGAGCGTCGCGTCGATGTCGTGTTCGGCGTGGAGGCGATGGTGAACGGTCTCGACGTTGTCGACGAGGCACACGAACATGTCCGGCTCAAGCCGCTTCATCAGGTCGAAGTCGAACGCGGAGAAGAGCCCGTGCCGCCAGCGAAATGTGGCGTGCGTATTGACGACGACGTTCTTGTGGTCTTTCGCTGGCAACGTCGTCGAGATGAGGTCGCGGAACGCCGCGCGCCGCAGCGTCGTTAGTCGCGAGAGCGGCAGATCGAGGATGCGCCCGGGCCGCACATCCGGTGCCTCGCGATACATCATGTCCCCGAGATGGAACGTCTCGATGCGCTCGCCGCGCTCGCCGCCGGCCCTCGCAACAGCGTCGAGATATGGCTTCTTGTCTACGCCGATCTGCCCCGTAACGACCACTCGCATCGACACCTCGGAATGCTGAAGGAAAAGCGAACAACGTAGCGTAACGAAACTGGATGCGTGTTAGCTCGCGGCGAGCAGCGTGACGACGTGCACCTCGATGGCGCGTCCCTCGCCGACGGCGTCGACTTTCTCGTGTGTCTTACCCTTGAGATTGACGCGGTCGCGCGTGATCCCGAGTATCGCCGCGAGGTTGGCGATCATCGCGTCCTTCTTCGGCGACAGCTTGGGGCGCTCGCAGATCACAGTGATATCGAGGTTGACGATGCTCCAACCAGCGCTCGCCATCCGCTTCGTCGCTTCGTCGAGGAATACTCGGGAGTCTTTGCCCTCCCAGCGGGGATCGGTGTCGGAAAACAGCTGACCAATGTCGGGCAGCCCGAGCGCCCCGAGAATTGCGTCGGTGACCGCGTGCAAGACCGCGTCGCCATCAGAGTGGCCGACTGGGCCGGTGGCATGGTCGAACTGGACTCCAGCGAGGATGAAGGGCCGCCCCTTGCCCTGGGGAGGCGGCGGCTCAAGCCGGTGGAGGTCGTAGCCGTGCCCGACGCGGAGGAGAGGGAGTGTCATCGGACGGACACTCTAACGAAGGGGCAGAGGGGGGGCGGAGGGGTAAGAGGCGGCAGAGCCGGCTCGGGTCGTGCTCGCGACCGCCGCCGAAGATTGACCGCTGCCGGGGACGCAAAAGAAACCTGCTGCGGCTTGGCTCCGTTGCCAAAGAAGTAGCTCGCCGATAACCGATAGACCGAACGGCTCCAGCCGACTGGGCCAATGGAGACCGGTTCCGATGTACTCCCGACCAGCCCTGATCGCCGTCGCGTCGCTCGTCCTCTTTTCCCCAGGCTGCTACACCTCGTCGCCGCAGCTCTGGGAGACATCGCTTGAGAACTACACGTGGGCTTCGACGCCGGCACGGCCAGTCACGATCACCCTCGTCGACACGCGCGACGATTCAGAGTTCTTCAAGATGGAAATCCCGGTGGGGCAGCAATTGTCGATTCACTTCGACGACGGAAGCGGTGACGACAAGGTCAAGCTCTCCGCCAAGATGAGGTGGGAGCTCTTGGAATCACCGTCGGCGATCGCGAGCCCCTCAAACTCGCTGAACGCGCCGCCGAGGTTTGCGCGTCGCATCGACTACGACGTTCGCCCGGTTGGCGAGTATGCGCCGGAAGCAGCGCACGCGGCGATGCGCGTCGAGCCCAACCCGACACCAGCGTACGTCACGCCCGCAGGCGGTCCTGGACCAGCGCCCAACTCGAAGAAGCTATACGAGTGACTTCGATGCGGCCTGCAACGACGTGACCAGCGCGACGAAGCGTTCGCCGCGAGATTCATAGTTTCGGAACTGGTCCCAACTCGCACATGCGGGGGAGAGCAGCACCACGTCGCCCTCTCGGGCGCGTGCCATCGCTTGGTCGAATGCAGCGTCGAGCGTTCCGCACAGCGAGACGTTCGCTCCGGCTAACTTCGGCGCCGTGGTGCCGATCGCATAGATCCCGGCGACCGACGGTCCGAGCGCGCGGACGGAAGCGAGGTCACTGCCTTTGTCGTATCCGCCAGCAATCAGGTGGATCCGGCGCGGACTATCAAACGCGGCGACGGCGAGGAGCGTCGCGTCGGGTGTCGTCGACTTCGAGTCGTTGAAGAAGCGAATTCCGCCGCATTCCGCGACGAGTTGTAGGCGATGCGGCAAGCCGCCAAACGTCGCGCAGCCTCGGCAGAGCTCGCTCATGTCGAAGCGATCGCCACTCCAACGCTGAAGCGCGGTCGCTGCGACGAGGACTGCAAGCGTTGCGTTGCGCCGGTTGTGCTCGCCGGGCAGCGACATCGCGATCGTCGTCGGGTCGAACGGCAACGGTGCCGAGGTTACGGCGTCGGGTGCGGACCACCAGTCGGTGGCAAGCTCGGCAGCACGCTGGGATGCCTCGGGTGTTTCTCTTTGAAACCGGGTCACGAACGTGGAGTCGCTGCGCTGGTCGCGGCGAATCTGCGACTTCGAAGTGCTGTAGTGCCCGAAGTCACCGTGCCAATCGATGTGATTGGTCATGAGGTTCGTGAACACGCCGATCGATGGCGACCACCCGCCGCCTTCGAGTCCAAACGAGGCAGCTGCTGCCTCGGAGAGCCAGTACAGCATCGCGCTGGAAAGTTCGAGAATGACAACGTCCTCGGCGGTGAGCGTGTCGGAGATCTCTAGGAGCGACCCGCCGATGTTGCCGCCAAGAGACGCCTGTGGGAAGTGACTCCGAAGCAGATGGTGAATGAGCGCGGTCGTCGTACTTTTTCCGGCGCTCCCGGTGACGCCAATCGTGCGAATGACGTTTCGGTGACGGAGCGTGTCGACGAGGAGCCGGATCTCCGTCGTGACCGGCACGTTGGCGCTCTTGGCGGCAAGTAGGTATGGGTTGCGCCACGGTGTTGGTACTGCGGGGTTCGCGACGACGAAGTCCGCCGTCGAAAAGTCTTCGTTTCGATGCTCGCCCAGCCGCAGCTGCACCTGCCCGGATTGAGTGAGGTCGGCGAGCTGAGTGAGCGGTCCTGCGAGCGTCGCTTCGGATTCTCGATCCGTCAGAAGGACACTGGCACCGTGGCGGCAAAGCCAGCGGGTGACGCCGAGCCCGCCGCCGAACTGGCCGAGTCCCATCACAGTGATTCTGCGTCCGTGCAGTGGTGTCATCGAGGCCAAATATACCGCTCGGGCTACGATGGCCGCCGATGTCGCGCCCGCTGCAACCTCCACCGCCACCGCCCGCGCCGATTCCCTCGCCTGCGCCGCGCGCTGAGCGCTGGTCGATTCTCGCGATCTTGAGCAACGCCTCCCTCCTCGTGCCACTCCTTGGTCCCATCGTCGCGATGTTCCTCGGGGCAGTGGCGCTCGTCCGTTTGCGCCGACAGGAGCGAGAAGGCGGCGCGCGGATCCGCGGTCGCCGGTTGGCGTACGTCGGCCTCGGTGCTGGCGCGGCGCTCCTCTTGATCGAGAGTTACCTCTACGACGCGTTCGCCCGTTCCGTCAGCGCCCAGATCGACGCACAGGTTGCCGCGGCGGTTGGCGATGTCTTCGCGGTCGACGAGAGTACCGAGGCGAAGTCGGTAGCATCGCGCTGGAGTCCACATGCACGCGACCTCATTACCGCGGACGACGTCGCGGCGTTTGCTGCGGCGATCCGCGAGCGATATGGCGGCTTCCGCTCGATGTCAGTGGTTGCGAGCGATAGTCCAGAGTTCTCGCTGGAGCGCCAAGCGGTGAGCACAGCAGTGGCGTTCCGCTTTGAAGGCGGTGAACGAATGGGTGCGATGGTCACAGTTCTTGAGCCCAATCCGCTCTCGCCATTTCATCCCAGTCCGAGGCTGGCTGAAATCACCGTCGACGACCGAGCAGCGGGAACGCTGCGCTTGGGTCCGGCTCCGCAGCCGCGCACGCCATCGCCCGGGTTGTCAGACCCCGCGCCGATACGCGAGGCAGCGGATGCACATTGAACACGATGGACAACCGGGGGAGCCGGTGATCGAGGTGCGCGATCTTCGCCGCACGTTTGGATCGCAGGTCGTTCTTGACGGAATCACGCTCGATGTGCTGCGTGGCGAGACGCTGGTCGTCATGGGCGGCTCCGGCTGCGGCAAGTCGACGCTGCTCCGGCACTTGATTGGTTCCCTCGCCCCGACGTCGGGGGAAGTGCGTGTGTTCGGTCGCCCGATGACTTCGCTTAACGACGCCGCACTGAACGCACTGCGCCGGAATTTCGGCGTCCTCTTCCAGTCGGGAGCGCTCTTCAACTCCATGACGATTGCCGACAACGTTGCGCTTCCGCTGCGCGAGCACACTGCGCTCGACGAGGCGATCATCGATATCGAGGTGAAGATCAAGCTCGAACTTGTCGGGCTGCGCGAGCACGCCGACAAACTTCCATCGCAGATTTCGGGGGGAATGAAGAAGCGTGCTGGCCTCGCGCGAGCGCTGGCGCTCGATCCGAAGATTCTTTTCTATGACGAGCCTTCTGCGGGCCTTGATCCGGTCACGAGCGCGGAGATTGATCAACTGATCGTTGCACTCACACGCCAACTCGGCGTGACGAGCGTCGTGGTCACGCACGAGATGGACTCTGCCTTCACCATCGCTGACCGCATGGTGATGCTCGACAAAGGACGGGTCTTGCGCATCGGGCCACTGACGGAGTTCGACTGTCTCCGTCGCCTGTCCGACGAAGAGGCCGCGGCGCTACCCGAGATCGATCGGACCGTGCGCCAGTTCCTTCGCGGCGACGCGAACGGACCGATCACTGAGCGCCGAGCCCGTGATAGCTACGCCGAGGACTTGCTGCGCTCGGCGTCGCCGACGGTGAGCTCTATTCCTGCGCTCTTCCCCAGCCGCCGCAGCGAGAAGTCGAAGTAGTTAGGGGATCGGGCGGGTATGAAAACGGCGCCGGTCGATCGACCGGCGCCGTGATTGGGTCAATTTGCTTTCTGCCAAGGGGGCTTACGGGCAATTCCCCCAGGCGCCGAGGATGATCGCGAGGTCGGCGCCGTCAGTGTTGCCGTTACCGTTCAAATCGCCGCCGCTTGTGCCCCATGCGCCGAGGACAATCGCGAGATCTGCGCCATTCGTCACATTGTCGCCGTTGAGGTCCGACGGGCAGGGCGGAGCTGCGGGAACGCACGTGAGGTTGAGCGTGCCGACGCCACCGGTCGTGGTACCGCCGACGCGGATGAGCACCGGCTGTCCGGTCGTCAGATTCACCTCGACAAACGAGGTGTTACCGCTGCACCCGGCAAAATTGTCGGAGCAGCCCAGAAGCACCACGTTGCCCGCGATCGGGCAGGTGCCGTTGTATTGGTAGACCGAGATGCGCGTATCAAAAGACGCGGTACCGCATGTCGAGATTTGCACCTTGCCGTTGCAGGTCGCTTGGTGAATGAACCAGATGTCCTTCTTGTAGACGACGCCAGCGCCTTCGTCACAGGCCGGGGGCGCCGCGCCGAGGGAGTCGTTCGCCGTCGCCGTGTTGAATGCGGTCGCGCCCGCACCGATGACCGCCGAAGTGAAGCACTCATCGTTCGACGGGACTGGAACGCTGGTGCACGAAACGGTCATGGAACCGGTTCCGCCCGTCGTAGCGCCGCCGAGCCGGATGAGATACTCGCCACCGTTGACGACGGCGAATGTCACTTTCGAAGTGCCTCCGCTGCAGCCGGGGAAGTTGTCGGAGCAGGTGATCGGCGCGTCGCCGCTGGCAGGGCAGCCGCCCGAATAGCTGTAGACCGCGAGGCGCGTGTCAAAGGCCGCTGCGCTGCAGGTTGTGACCGTCATCTCGCCTGAGCATGGCGATGTCGCGACAAACCAGACGTCCTTCACGAGGGCGGTGCCGCTGCCCTCGTCGCAGAGCGCAGGCACGTTCTCCGTGCTCGTGGTTGCGAACGTTGTGTTGAAGGCGGTGACACCAACACCGATCGGCGATGCTTCGGGGCACTCGTCGTTGCCTGGAACTGGAGTTGCGTTCTGATCAATTTTGACGTCGTCGATGTACCAGTCGTCGTTCGTCTCGTTGACGGACGCTCGCAGTCGCAGGCGGAACCCGTCGTGCTTTCCGTTCGTCGGGACCGACCAGACCGACTGGGTGAAGGTCGTTTGATCAACGCCATCAGAGGTGATCTCACCCAAGAGGAGCCAATCGCCGCCGACGGACCAATACTCGACGATCAGTTTCTCGCCGCTTTCGACACCCTTGTGCTCAGTCCACAGCGAGACCTGCGGATTGGGGAACGTCAGCAGCTTGATCGCGTTCGTGCGGATCTCGTCGTTGTCATAGATGCCGCTGCCCGCTGCGTCGAGGTTGAGTGATCGCGTGCCGCTGACCTCGTTCGTTGCAGAGGTCGAGGTCGCAGCTCCGTCGATGTACGTCCACTTCGTCGAGTCGATGGCCGAGACTGGAAACTGGTCGAGGAACGGTGGGGTGAGCGGCAGCGGCGTGGTTGCGTCGCACGAGACCTGATTCTTGAAGGTGTTGATCTGTCCCTTCTCGCCCGCGCCGAACTTCAGGTTCGCGCCGTTGATGTTGTCGCACTGGTTGATCGACGAACACATGATGTGGCAGTCACCGTTTCCGTCGCAGTGCCCGGCACCCCAGTTGTGCCCAAGTTCGTGGGCGGAGAGTCCCTGACGTAGGAACAGCGTGGTGGTGTAGCGGCTCTCCACCGTCGAATAGCCGAGACTGCCGAATGCGCCGCAGTCGTTGCCGCCTTGGTTGCACATAACGCCGAGCCATGCGAGGCCAATCACCGATCCGATGATTGACTTGCCGGTGTAGAGCTGCGCGATGTCGCGCTGAATAGCAGACTCGGGGGCCGCGTTCCAGGTCGTCCGGAACTCGCACAGCAGGTCGCCCATGTCCGACGTCGTATACGGGTCGGCGGCGGACGAGCGGATGACGAACGTGCTGAACTCGTAGCCGAGGTTCACGTCGGTGTCGTAGATCAGGTCGACACCGTTCATCACCGTCTCGATGTCGTTGATTGTGTTGGCAACGGATGAACCATTCTTTTGATAGAACTCGAAGTCCGCGTCAAAGCCAATCTCAACCACCTGTGGTTGCAACCCCGAGACGCCGCCTTCACCGCCAGCGCTACCGGGTTGGGCGACGCCCTTCATCCAGTCGGGGACGCCAAGCCGGATCTCGCCGACGCCGCAACGAACGCCGGGTGGCACGATCGCGTCGCTCGCGGCGTAGATCACGTGCGTCGACGCCAAGGCGAGTGATCCCTGCGCCTGGGCAAAGTCACTCGCGGGTTGGACGTAGTACATCGCTTCATTTGGCACTTCGATGTAGCCACGCAGCTTTCCGTCAATCAGGCTCACAGCAACTCTCGCCCCGTCTACGCCCGCGATCGAACCGCGGTAGGTATGAACGGGCGGAAGTGGTGCCGGTGCGAGCACGCCGTCGCCTCGATCAACAAACGCCTGGCACTCTGGGCCACGAAGTGTGTGAAGCTCCGCGACCACTGTTCGGACCGTGCCGCCGAGCGTCAGCGTGACCGAGAAATTCTGTGGGATCCCGGGAGGAAGCGCGAGCGTGGCTGCGTCGTACCGGCGCAGCTCCGGGAGCGCGGGAAGCGCACTCCTGGCCCGATCACCGCGACTAGGCGCCTGAGCATCGCGACTAGGCGATTGCGGGCCTGTCGGTGGTGCGACAGAAACAGCGGTCACCGCGGTCGTCAGGGAGCCGACGAGAACGAGTGCCGCGCCGTGCAAGAGGCGTCGGTGCATGGTCATGAGGTAGCCAACGTGAGAAGGGCAACAGTTGAAGACGAAGGAATCGCCGCGGGCTGCCACCAGCCAACAAGATGTTCCGCAGCTTCGGACCAGACTGCGCCCAACCGGTTGGAAGGGACACATTGCCAAACCGAACGGAGTGATCCGCGATCGTCGCAGGTCGCTCCGGATGAGACATGAAGAAGACGTATTCGTTCGGAGCGATCAATCGAGGTCAGTCGAGGCAGCGAGCCTCAATCAGCGCTCTCACCGAATGCACTGCAAATATAGCCCGTGCTTCGACACTGGGCCAAAGACTCCTGGAGGTAGACGAGAGGAAGTCCCGTTCGATTGATTTGCAACGTTCGCGCCGACTGCAATAACCAAAGAGCTGGCCCGGTCGGAGACCGGGCCAGCGAAATGCACCTTCGGACTATTCGCCGCGGCTCATTCGCTTCGAGCCGAGCCTTCCTGCGAGGCGAGCTCGAAGCCGAGACCGGGCATGATCACGGGCAGGGACCCCACGCGCCGAGGAGAATCGCCAAGTCGGCAGCATCGACGGTGCCAGTGCCATCGAGATTGCCGGTATCCGTTCCACCCCAGCCGCCGAGGAGGAGGGCGAGGTCGGCAGCGTCAACGTTTCCGTCGGCGTTCAGGTCAGCCGGGCACACGGGCGGCGGTGGTGGTGCGGTCGGCGCAAGCGTAGCGAACGAGACAGCAACTGGATCCGCGCCCGCTGGCGGTTTGAACAGACCGAGTGAACCGCTCGCGTTCGTCGGTGCTGCGTCAGCATCGAAGCGGTAGTTGTAGAGCGTGGCCCAGCGCAGCGCATTGGCGTTCGAGTTCGCGGCGAAGGCTTCGGTAGCCCACGAGAGCGATCCTGAGGCGACGGCGCCAGCCCAGTCGGTTGTCGAGTAAAGCTCACCCGAGTGATAGGAGATGTCGTGGAAGCCAATGTTCGTGACGTTCACGCCGTCCGGGATCGGGATGGAGAACGAACCACCTGAACGATCCGAGTTCAGGTTGAACACGGCGTACTCGTAGTGCCAAGTGCCATTGCCGTTGTCGGTGACGCGGTAGCCGACGTGGAAGCGGCCGTCGTTTGGAACGTCGACATTGACGATGGTGACGGCAGCATCGACAGCCTTCCACGCGAAGATTGCAGCTTGCTGCTGAGTCGTCGCGCCGGTGAGAGCAATGTTGTAGGCGCCGCTCGAGAACGACCCGACCGTGAACTTGCGGTACGAGGCGTTGTTGTCGTCGTTACCGGCAGCGGCGTCATCGGGGTGAACGTACTGGCACTCGGCGTAGTAAGTCGCGCCAGCGTTGAGTGCCGGATCTAGCTCCGTGTTCGCGATTTGCACGCGACGCTTCAAGACTGAAGGCGTGCTCGGGTCGGCGGGAGCGGCGAACGGATACGGGAAGAAGCCGGTCGCAGCATTGACTTGCGAGCGCGGCCCAAGCCCGCCCGTCGAGCCATTGAGGTTCGAGTCGTACGGATCAGAGCAACCGATTCCGAGCAATTGCGGGCAACCGGGGCCAGCGGGGGTGCACGGGCCGCAGAGAGACTGCTGCAGCGCGCAGAATCCGTGCTTCACGAACGACATACCTATCTGTTCGAATCGGCCGTTCTTGAGGCGGTAGGCGTTCTGCGGAATGACCGGGTGCTGATTGCTGCTGGCGACCCAGTCGAGTTGGACCGATCCGATGTTGCAGCTCGTCGAGCCGAATGAATAGGCCGCGATGCCACCGCTCGCGCCCCATTTGCTGACGTCAGGCACTCCACCAACGATGACGTCGGGTCCGGCCGCGGCAGCGCCTCCGCTTCCGTCGTCACCCTTGGGCATCGCGGTTGCAGAGGGTTGGCTCAGAAAGTGACCGGCCGCGATGGCTGAGCCACCGAGCAGGAATCCACCAATGGTCATTCCAAATTTCACGCGCTATCTCCTTCGTTCGAGCTGCGGAGTCCGGGATAAGCGGACAGACAAGAAACAAGAACACCACGCCATGCAAGTGCTGGCGCCGGGTGAATGACGACGAGCTTCAAACATACCCCCGTGGATCGAAGTCGTGACAGCGAACTGCGGGATTTCGTAGGAAACATGCGCGGTTCAATATCCGCCGAGAGCCCGCGCACCGCAGGCGCGCAAAAAAAGAACACCGGCACCCTTTCGGGTGCCGGCGTTGAAGGTCTAGCTCTCACACGGGATCTAGCGGGATCTCGTGCAGATGTGCTGCGTTAGGCGGCGCGGCGACGACGGCCAGCGAGGCCCGCGAGGCCGAGGAGGGCGATCGCGCCCGGTGCCGGGACGGTAAACGTGGCGGTGCCGAAGGCGGTCGGGGTGCCGGAACCCTGATTGAAACCGACGGTGATCGGCGTCGTGAAGGCCGCGATCACGCCAGCGTAGGAGAACTGCGCGAGGAGTGTGCGGAGGGTCACGGCGTTGACCTTACCCTGAAGGTTCGGCGGGTTCGCGTTGAACCAGCCAGCGCCAGCCGGGATGCCAGCCTGAATGAAAGCAGGGCCGCCCCAACCCGGATCAGCGCTCGTGCTGTTGGCGAAACCAGGGGTTCCACCAATCGTGACGAACGAGTCGGTCGCCACGTCAGCGGGGTTGGTCAGCTGGGGGCCCCAAGTGCCACCCGCGAAGTCTGATTGGAAGAAGGCACCCGAGATCGCGTTCAAGCCGAAGGCGTTGAGCACGACATCCGAGGCGTTATTGAACTTGGCATACACGGTGAAGACCGTCTTGCCACTGATGACCGCAGAATCGACTTCCATGCCGACGAAGCCGGCAGAAGCGAAACCCGACACAGCAAGCGCAGCAGCGCCAGCGAGGACACCCATATTCATTTGATCTGCTCCCTTTTCCCGAGACGCTCTATAAGAGCATCTCACTTTTCCCGATGTGCCCGCCAGCACGGTGCGGAGGGCATCCCTTCGAACGCTAATCTACCTCGGCCAGCGAAGCTGTCAAGAAGGCTGCCAAGCTTTTTGCGGTTGTCACCCCGGAGGCCGAAGTGGGTGCTGAAGACGAGACCACTGGAAAGAAGCTCATTTTCGGCTGAGAAACCGGGGGA
>JAWXCC010000005.1:0-3457 GCA_034440475.1 Phycisphaerae bacterium
AAGATGCGGAGGCGGTCGGAAGAGATCACGCAGTGAGTGTGATCACTATCGCCGCACGGGCCAGCACACGCGTCGACGAATCTGGTCGAGCGCTTACGGAGAGACTGCCCGCCAATTAGGTGTGTCCGCTATGGCTTCCCCGCACGGAATGTCCGGCAGAGACGGATCGATGCGAGCGCGGAGGGCGTGCTATCTGCTCGAGCGCATACCGAGTAGACGCGCTCTGGCCCATCAGATTCGAGTGACGGGGCGCGGATGTCCGCATTCGGGGCAAGCGATCGACTCCGTGGCACCGACGAGGTACCCGCATCGGAGGCAATGGCCGCGCCGATGAAGGGAGCCCGCCCATGACGCCCGGACGCGGAAGATCGTGAACCAGATGCCCAGATTCGCGACAAAAAACGCAGCGATGCCGGCAGGGAAGAACCCAAATTTCTTTGAGCTCTTGGCCGCCGGCACTCCCCGACTCAACAAAATCATGGACTCGGACGCCCACGCCATCTCCATCGGCCAACCTACCGCGATCGCAGCGTCCTCTTGCGTGGTCCCTCGTGGGTTCGACAACTCGGTTGGTGCCCAACGCGGCAACCAATCCTCCTCTAGTCGATCGGTCGTTGAGAACATAACGTCGTTCTGCTCGCTGGCGAGGGCGAGCGGGGACAGCTTCCAACTCGAATAGAGAGTGCGTTCAGAGTGAGATCCAATACGCTCAGTCGATTGAAAAACTGGTCCCCCCCATTCAAGGACCGGACTCGGACGAGTCCACTTGGCAATGCGGACGGTCCCGGTCATGGCAAAGACCGTCCATGCACCCATCGCGCCAAGTGTAGTAGCAGCGGCCAACGCCACTGATGGACGAAAGCTGCAATGACGGCTACGGGTGCTCATGGGTGTCTCGTGCCGACCGATCGACCGACCTCGCGCGAGTGTGCACATCCAACCACTCAGGTGACATTTTATTCTTGGCAATTGCTGGCAACTTACCCAGCTCGCGTGCCTTCAAAGAAAATCCCGCGATTGGATGCGCCCACGCTCGCTCCTCGCCGGGTTTCTACTTGCCAACTATCGCGAATGAAGGCAAACTTCTCGCGTGAGTCGCTGACTATCCAACGAAGTTCAGTACTCTTTCTGGTCTCGCACTGCGTGCGCTCCGGTGGCACTTGGTTGGGCCGCACTACGAACAGCAGCTCGAATCATTTGAGTCGTGGCGCGGGGCCCGGACTACACGCTGGCGAATAAATAGGCGACTCGGCATACGGTGGACAGCAGCAGCTGTCCAACCAGACCATGCTGGCGCGATGCGTGTTCGTTGATTGCGCGACGGGCTGATCCCACGTCGAGGGTTTATCATAACTCCAAGCGTTTCGCAGTGAAGCAACATTCTCGCCGCCGCAGCCAATGCCGAGAAAGACTTGACCCTGCGTACCCCAACCAGACAAGGAGAACCAGGGAATAACGCGCACCTCCGTGACCTCGCCGACGTACCCCCCGCTCCTCGCCCCCTTATGTTGAATTCCCAGCGTATGCGCGGCTCCTAAAAGGGAAAACCATTGTCGTCCCAGCACTGGTCGGTTGAACTCGGCTGAATAGCTCGCAGAAGGTTTCATGTTGTCCGCCGGCTGAATTGTCGCAACAAACGGAGCCGAAGACGACACTAATCTTGGCGACGGTGCGATACAGTTGGGGGGATGCCGTTAACGCCGCCGCTTCCGCAGCCGTAAGCGTCAGCTGAAGATCCGCATAACAATGGACTCCAGCACACTTATTAAAAGAATTCATTCCAAACGCGGACTTGATCCAAGTGAGCGATCCCATCAATCCCGTCGGATCGAGAGCGATCGCTGGGCGGTCGCCACAATACGCGAAATCGTTCGGCGCCGCCGCTTCTCCGAGTCGGTCGCGCACGAGCCACCGACCAACACCCGACGCCAGCGATCTGTGCCTGACGTGCCAATCCGAATTCACCGCGACATCGACTGCATACGCCGCATATCCAAACCGATTGTGGTTTCTGCTCAGTTTCTCCCAACCTGCGGTGGCGCCCGCCTCGGCGAGGACGATCGTGTTGTCGGCTCCGTCGATCGTCCCGTCGAGGTTGAGGTCGCACTTCGGCGTGCTCGTGCCCCAAGCGCCGAGCAGGATCGCTTGGTCCGCCGCGTCCGTGTCGCCGTGTCCGTCGCAATCGCCGAGCGGAACGCCGAAGGGGATGCCGTAGCTGAAGTACCGCGCTCGTTCCGTTAGCGCCCCACCCGAGGTCACCAGCGCCACCACATCATGCCGCCAGTTCTGGCAGTAGTAGAGGCGCTCCTCCAGCATCCCGTCGCCCGCGGTCCCGTTCCAGCTTGTGTTCGCGTCGCGCTCGCGCAGGCCCAGGTCGTCGATGTAGCTGCCGCTGCCGTAGCCGCTGGCACCCGCCGTGTGGTGCACGAACCGCTCCTTTGGGTTCGCGTCGGTATCGCGGTACGTCGCGACAATTCGCCATCTCTCGTCGTAACCAAACCAGAACCACTTGTCGCTGGATTCCACCGTCCCGCTCACGTCCGAGTCGTAATGCTCGCCCGCGCGGAAACCGTTTCCGTAGTATTGATGCTCGGACACCACCGCGCTCGTCGACCTGTTCTTGATCTGTCGCAATCTATTCCACGCGTCGTATACGTACGTGTAATCTTTGCCGTCATCCGTCAAGTTTCCCGCCGCGTCGTGGGTCAGCGTGTAGTTCGCGGTGCCGTTTGTGTCGGTGTCGCGCGTCTTGATCTCGTTGACGACGTTGTGGGTTCGCGTGTCGTTGTATGCGTTGGTCGCTCCCCACGCGCCGTCGCCGTTCAGTTCGAGCTTTGATACATCCCAGTTGCCGGTCTGGCTCAGGGCCGGCCACTGCTGTCGCCGTGTCCGGGACGAGATCGTCCCGCTCGACAGCGTGCCCTCGTCGGCGTCGGTGAGCCGATCCAGCCCATCGATCGCGTACTTCACATCGAAGCCAGCCGGGTAAATGTTGTCTTCGGTCGAAAGCGGGTTCGAGTTCTCGTCGTAACTTATGTCAATCGAAAAGAAGTCCATGTCCGTGGCCAAATCCTTCGTCCAGCGCGACTTGATCACGCGGCCGAACCTATCCAAGTCTGGCCAAGTGCCAGCCGTCGATCCGTACTTCCGTTGAAACACGTCCGGCTGACGTTACTCAATTCCGACCACGTTTCCAACGCCGAGATACGCATATTCCCCGACCGAGACCGACGAAATTTCCATCTTCTCCAGCCTGCTCGCCTCGTCGGCGTATTCGTGCGTCGTGCCGGTGCCGTAGATGCAGCTCACCGTCTCCGTGCTGCGCGGCAGGGACTTCCAAAAGTGGATCAAATCGCAATTCGGAAAGACGTATTCGCTCAGCGGTATCTATAACCTGTTGCACTCGCTGGGCTACGAGTCGCTATCGCCTCGACCTCGCCATCCGAAGAACGATCCC
>JAWXCC010000006.1:0-18508 GCA_034440475.1 Phycisphaerae bacterium
CGGTCGCGGAGCAGCGCATGAACGTTCTCGTTGTCGGGCCGCATCCAGATGATCAAGAGCTCGCAATGGGCGGAACGATCGCGCGCCTCGCGGCGTCTGGCCACAACGTCATCTTGCTCGACATGACGAACGGTGAACCGACGCCGTTTGGCTCGCCAGAGATCCGCGCTCGCGAATCAGCAGCGGCCGCGAGCATCCTGGGCGTCCGCAGGATCGCGGTCGGACTCACAAATCGCCGCGTCGAGCACACGATCGACGCGCGGCATCGCGTCGCGGGCGTCATCCGAACCGAGAACATCGACGTGATGTTTGTGCCTTACTTCGAAGACGCGCACCCCGACCATCGCGCCGTCACGCTGATCGCCGAAGACGCTCGTTTCGACGCCAAGCTCACGAAGATCGATCTTCCCGGCGAGCCACGCTACCCGAAGTGGCTTTTTCACTATTACTGCACGCACCTGCGCATCGTGCCGCAGCCGAGTTTCTTGTTCGACACCAGCGGCTTCACCGAGAAGAAGCGCGAGGCGATACTCGCGTACCGCAGCCAGTTCGTCGAGAACCCGAAGAATCGCGAAGTTCCCGAGTGGATTGCGTCAGCCGATCGCTATTTCGGAAGTCGGATCGGGACTAGGGCGGCCGAGCCATTCTTCTCGCGCGAGCCGATCGGACTGCATGACCTTGGGGCGCTGACAAGCTGAATCCGCTTGGTGGAGCGCGAGTGCGCGTGTTGAACCCGATGCACAGGCTGTTAGGGATTTCCTCACCCCGCGCACGCGCCCCAACTTCCGAGCAATAGGGCAAGTGGACTGGTGCCGAGATGGTGGACACGCGGAGGTGGGATGACGCACCCGCCAAGGAGTCACTCAACTGCAAGCAAGCAGCAGCTCACGTGCTCGATGTTCCCCTGCTGGACAAGCCGCGTTGTTCCAAAGGAACCTTTCGTTTAGCCGACCCCTAACCTTGCGATTAGCCGAGGGGCAAGGTTACGATTGGCCGATGCCCGAAAGTGCTCTTTACCCGGGCTACTCGCAGCCGCGCCTGATCGAGGCGCTGACCGACTCACCGGTGGTGCTGATTCACGGCCCGCGTCAAAGCGGCAAGACCACGCTTGCTCAAGTCATTGGCGAGCGACTGGGCTACGACTACGTCAACTTCGACGACGGCGTCGCGCGGGGTGCCGCAGAAGCGGATCCGTCTGGCTTCGTGAGCGATCTGCCGGAGCGAGTAATTCTCGACGAGGTGCAGCGCGTGCCCGGAATTTTTGCCGCGATCAATACGGTAGTCGATCGCAAGCGCGTCGCAGGTCGTTTCATGCTGACCGGGTCAGCGAATGTCCTGCTGGTGCCGAAGCTCGCCGACTCGCTTGCTGGTCGCATGCAGATCCTTCGGCTGCATCCGCTGGCGCAGTGCGAGTTGATGCAGCGCGCGCCGCGCTTCCTCAATGTCTTGTTCGAAGCCGGGTTCAAGACGAGGCAAACCAAGCGGCTGAGCGGCGAACTCGCCGAACGGATCTCTGCAGGCGGGTATCCGACGGCGCTGGCGCGACCGCCCGGCCGTCGCCGCGCCACGTGGTACCGCGATTATCTCGATGCAATGGTCCAGCGCGATGTGCGCGATCTTGCTCGCATCAGCTCGCTCGACGCGCTCCCGCGACTGCTCGCACTTGTGGCTTCTCAGACGGCGCGACTGCTGAACGTGACCGATCTCGCCTCGCCATTCCAACTCAGCCGACCGACGATTCGCGATTACGTCACGTTGCTTGAGCGTGTGTTTCTTCTCGAGACGTTGCCGCCGTGGCACAGCAACCGCCTGAGTCGGCTGGTCAAGGCACCGAAGCTTCACGTCGGCGATACCGGTCTCGCATGCGCGTTGCTCGGCGTCGATGCCGCCGCGCTCGCGATCGATCGACCGCTGCTGGGCCAGCTACTCGAAACGTTCGTGTTTCAGGAGTTGCGCCGCCAGGCGAGCTGGCATGATGATCCGCTGACCTTCTCTCACTACCGCGACAGGGACGACTCGGAGGTAGACATTGTCATCGAGCGCGGCGCGCGAGCACTCGCGGGCGTTGAGGTCAAGGCGTCGGCCACGGTGACGGCTGCGGACTTTCACGGCTTGCGGAAGCTTCGCGACGCAGCTGGCAAGCGCTTCACTGCGGGCGTCGTGCTGTACGACGGCGAGACGAGCGCGAGCTTCGGTGAAGGCTTTTTTGCCGTGCCGATCCGAGCGTTGTGGGAATCGACTTGAGAGACAGTGTGATCGACCAACAGATCCACCATACGATGACGTTCGGACACGGCACATGTTTCGTTCCACGGCATGCCGAAGGATCAGCTGCGGCCCGTGCGCCTGTCACCCATGTGACCGGAACGTACCCAAGTGCAGCTTCCCGCACAGAAGGCGTCGCCGATGCAAGACTCTCCCTCTTCCTCTCCGAGGCCAACAGCCGCGCAGATGCCGCATGCAACGGACGCTCGCATCTGCCCTCGCTGCAAGTGCGATATGCAGCGCGGTCGCAGCTATGTGGCGGGTACTCCGCTGGGATTCTTTCGCGTCGGCATCTCGCTTCAACACCTTTGGTTTGAGCCCTCCTCCGGGGAACGCTGACGGGTGATCGAGTCCTCGACGTTCTCGTCAAACGTAACTCCGGCCTTCGCGTGCCCGAGCTGCGGCAGCGTCCTCATCGAGCCACCGACGGTACGCTGATCGAGTTCGCGCTGGGCAGGCTGGGGGTGCACCGATTCAGACCGAATCCGCAGCTCGTCGCGCTCAAAAGTCTAGGGTTCTCACGAGTCCGCCTAACTCACGCGCCTCGGGCGCTCGTGTGGGTAGTGACGCAGCGATCTTCGTTCGCGCGTGCCGAGTACCGGGGGCCGGCTTGCTCCGCTCGGGGCGGCTTGACGACGGTGTGAAGCGTCCGCTGCAATTGCGCACACCGCCGCGTCCCCGAGCGAAGTCGAGATGAACCCCGCGCAGCGGGAAGGACCCCCCAAAAAAAACGAATCTTTCTTATCTTCGTACCCACACGAAAGCCTGAAGACCCAAAACTCACTCTCCGCGGGGATCAGGAAACGGACTGAGGCGCACCAAGACGACCGCGTGCCTAACAGCATGAGCGTGTGACATGGCACTTCGACATTGTGTGACCCTGTCGGCCTTGGGATCACTCCTCGCTCAAAGTCGTGGGCGGGTACGAGAGCTGGCGCACTCTGGCGCGAAGATGCGCGCCGAGTTCGCTCTCCGGTGCCGATTCATCCAGGAGACGCTGGAGAAACTCGCGCGAGGCGAGTGATCGAACCCGCAGCATTGCATCGCAGAGCGCGACCTCGACCTGCGATCGGGCTTGTCCTTCAAGGCGCGACGCCGCGCTTGAGAACGCATCGAACACAGCTGCGTCGAACTGCCGATCATTCCATCTCCACGCGGGAAAGTCGTCGGAGCGATCTCCGCCGCCGACCATTTTGGCGGCACGTTGAATGTCCTCACTGTTCTGAGACGCCAGACCCGTGACTACTTCGAGATCGCGAGCCGCAATCGCCTGCGTGAACTCGAAGTCGTATTCCTGTCCGAGGACCCGCCGCATCTCGGCGACCTGCGCAAGCGACTTCTTCGCGTCGCCGGACACCGCACTGTCGGGATTCTCGCGCAGCCTTGTCGTCAAGCTATCGAGATTCTTTCGCGCCGGTTCGATGCGGTCCGCGAGCACACGAGGAAGATTCGCCTGGAACGGCCGCTCCGCAACCATCTCGTCAAGAACGGGTCGCGCATCTGCGCCCCGCGCATTGACGAGTGCGACGATCGCAAGTGGAGCAACGCGCACGTTGGCCATCGCGATGTCAACCAGTGCTGGAACGTTGGCCCGCGATCCGTACGCGGCCATCATCTGCATCGCGAAATTGCAGGACTCCGGCAACGCAGCCGCTGAGACGATCGCGCTCACAAGGTCTGGATGCATGCGCTCGACTCCGTTCTCCTTCGTGACATAAGGCGGATAGAGCACGATCAACTCCGACACCGTCTGCAGCGCGCCACCAGCCGACGGAATCGCCGCGACGATCGAAGGCGTCGCCTCGCGGCAGAGATCCGGCTGCGTCAGGAACATCAGCGATCGTGCCTTGAGGGCGCGACGCATCACTTCCCATTCATCATTGCTGCGATCGGAAGACTTGGCGAGCTTGCCGGCCAGCGAGCGGGCGAGCGGCTTTACCTCTTCGGGCGACCGTCGGAATCGAACGTTGAGTGCATGGGCATAGCCGCCGCAGATGGCGCGATACGTCGACGATTCAGAATAAATTTGCTCATCCGCTGCCGGAACCGGGAACGCATCGATCTCCTCGCGGATCACCGTGAACATCGCGTGCGCGTCCTGATGTCCGCGCTGCAGCGCGAGACCGATCGCCGCGAGTCCTTCCATGCCTCTGAATCGGTCAGGCCCGTGAAAGCGCTCGGCGGACGCGCGCCACTGCTGCAGCAAGATCTTCCAGCACTCCCGCGTGCCTGCGATCGCTAGGCCGGACGCTACCGCGGTGCGAAGATCGCGCAAACCGCCAACGCGCGCGACCTGCCTCTCCAGTGACGACGAGTCGCCTATCGCGACGGCAATCAACAAGGCCGACAGCGTCGCCTTGTCGCCGTCGACAAATCGCTGTTCAACTTCGACTTGCTCGCAGGCGAAGTCGTTGACGGCGCGAAGTTGACGGGTCCAGGAAGCCGCCTTTTCGGGTTTGCGTTGCGCGATTGCCTGTTCGACCGCCGCATCATCTCCAGCCTTCACTAGTTCGCGCACGCGTTGTGCGATGTCGGGAATGCCAAGCTGGGCGATGAAACTGTCGAGATCCGTGTCCTCCTGCGCCCGCACCTGGGCTTCGTAGATAGCGAGCATCTCGTCAAGCAGCTCTTTCAGCGCCTTTGACGCGACTCGGCCGAACTGCGCGCGCGTCGCGGCAATGGACTCGTCCTGCACCAAGAGCTCGACGTCGCGCTCGCTCAGCACCGAAGCGAACGACTCGCCGAGCGCCACGACCACTGCACGCCTCGCTGCGATATCGCTCCCCGTCGCGACATCATCGGCGATCACCTTGCCGATCGCGGTGCGCAGCGCATCGATCGAACCAGCGTCGGCGCGGCCTAGCTCAGCAGCACTCTCACCAATCGGAACGTTCATGCACGTCCACGCGACGGTCGAGGGTCCCTGCCAGAAGGCCGCGAAGACGAGAGCGGCAGCGGCGCGGCAAGTGAGCGTCATGAAGATTCCCTTACAAGGGTGGAGACGAACAGCGGCTGAAGCACGACTCTCTCTGTCTTGGAACACGTCGCAGGAGAGTTCTCCGCCGGTAGGTTCAGGTTGACCACGGCTTCGTGTGTATGCGTACCGTTCGTACTTTCGACCCGCGTTGGACGGAAGCTCGCGGCAATGCATGACAGCTGTTCACCACACGCTGGAAACACGCTGCGCGTGAATTGAATTCGCGCTAGCAGCCCGGTGGAACGCTCAACAGTCGCAACGAGCGCGAGAGCCCGAGCTGAGCCGCGCGAAAACGAGTATTCCTTTGTGCAGCCAGTTGCAGTACATCGCCGCGTCGCGCCACGAGATACCAATCACCGGCACCATCGCTGCGTCCCTAAGGTCCGACCGGAGCACGTACTGTCCCCAACCCGCGCCTGCGTCGATGATTCCGGAAAAAGCCGGGCGCAGACAGAAGGCGGGGGCGTCGGATTGCGGGGCAAAGATATTGATGAACTCGAGCCACTCCCCCGACGTGACTTCGAGTCGGCTGAATCGCATGCCCATGAGATGCAACTCGCGCCAGTCAAGAATGATTGCAAGATCGTCACCCGCAGCCAGTGCGAACTTGCCACGCTCGTGCTCATTGAGGTCGCTCCGAAAGATTCCGTCACCGGGTAATCGGCTCGTGCGTCGGAGCAACTTGGCTGTCGCCGGCGCTCCTGCGTTCGCATTTTCTTCGACCTCTGTCCTAGCAGCCCTTCACGGAGCGAAGGCCTGATCATGAGGAGGAACGCCGCAGCGACGCGCTCAGCTCCGAGTCCTCGCGGCGCCCGGACGTATCGCTCTGGCTCAATCTGAGTCGCGCGCGGCGCGTTCAATCACTGCGCGCACAATCGCGGCAGTCTCCGCGCCTGGATGCGACCAGCGCGGAATGATGCGTCCGTTGACGACGACGGTTGGCACCATCGTTGCCTTGGTCGCGTGATTCAAGACGTCCGCTTCTTCGCGCACTCTGGCGAGCGCTTCGCCGGTTGAGAACGCAGCTTGGAAACGCGCGGCGTCGAGCTTGAGATCGGCGGCTTCCTTCAGAATCGCCGCCATGTCGACATTCGTTCCTTGCGCGATGAGCCACGCGTGCATCGCGCGAAATGCTTCGTCGCCGCCGATCATGCCAGCCGCTACGGCGGCTGCCGATGAGAGGCACGAGCGCCCGTCTCCGCCTTTGAAGCCCGAGCCGGGATTGCATTGATCGGTCGCTGGAAACTGGAACACCCGCACGCGCATCGGAACGCCGTCGGCGATCAACTGCCGTAGTGCTGTGTCAACGACGCGCGCACCCTGCAACCGCGCGTCTATCCACACACGCACTTCAGGCGCATTCGCGGGCATTCCGTCGGAGCTCACGAGCTCGCGTCCCAACGTTGTTGGTGCCGCAAGCGCCTCGATCCGTGGGGCAACGCGCCAATCGTCGACCAACTTCGCCACTGCCTCGGGCGGTGCGACAGGCGCGTCAGCAAGCGACCCAACCCGCTCCACGAGTTGGGCGAGCGTGCCGCCGACCAAGTACCACTTCCACTCGTGTCCGTTCACGAAAACCATCGGCGTAAAGGTCACACCCAGCGCTATCGCATCGGCGACATCCGCCTTCACGGCGTCGATCACCTCCGGTCGGGCCATTGCTTCCGTCAGCGCCGCTCGATCGATTCCGGTCGCCTTGACGACCGCTTCGATCGGGTCGGCTGTGGCAGTCGGTTGAACCGCGAACAGTGCTCGGTGCGCCTTCGTGAACGCGTCGTCGCCGCCGAGCTGCCCTGCCGCTTCGGCGAGCTGCGCGCGACGACAGGCGTCGGGGTGCATTGACATCGGCATGCCACTGTTGCAGTCTTTGCACAGCGGAAAGTGCTTGACGACGACGGCGACATTTGGTCGCGCGAGTGCCTGCTCAACCTGCTGCTCGACGCGAGCGCAATCGGGACACTGGTAGTCGGTGAAGAGCACGACGCGAATACGAGCGTCGCGCGAGCCGAGGGTGTGTCGACCAGCTAATCGATCGCGCGAGAGAGCCGGCAGAGCCGACGCCTCAGGCTCGGACGGCACCACGGCCGGGGAAGGCTTCGTCGAGTCGCTCGGCGCTGGCGTGGGTTCGCGCGCGACTGCCGCCATCGCTTCGATCGCCCTCGCTTCTTCACGGACGATACTGGCTCGGTGCCGCGCGTCGAGGCCTCCAAGCATGATTGAGACAGCGACCGCGACCGCTGCGCCAGCGACCACTCCTTGCGTAACGCCCCCCAGCGCAGCGAGCCCTGTTCTTGAATCCACCGACGCGCCGCCGACCCGCACGGAATTCACCGCGCTCTTCGCCTGCCGACTCGGCTCTACGAACCACCACACTACGAGACTCGCAACGTGCGCTACCGCACACCAAACACAGAACGATCCGAGCGCGACCATCAACCCGAGGAAGCCCATCGACGCGAATGCCCCAGCGCGGGCCGCAGCCGTGAGCAACGACGTCTGGCGGGCCGGAACCGCCGAGGCATCCGGCGGCGAAGCCTTCGCCGAGATCTTGGCTAAAGTCGTGGCCGAAGCCTTCGCCGAAATTCCGGCCGGATTCTTCGCCGATCCCCTCACCTGTCGTGCCGCTGCTGCGGCCGGAGTCGTTGGCCGCGATCGCGAAACAGCGGACCAAGCAATCGCCGTCCCGAGTCCCGCAAACCAAGCGACACCAACGAACGACCATGGCCACGGGGTCCCCGGAACTCGTCCCCACGGGCCCGACGTCAGCGCGCCGCATCCAGCGGCCGCTGAGCATCCCGGCAATCCTCTAGGCAGAAGACCCAACGCCGCCGCTGCCAGCGCCGCGCTCGCCAAGAGTCCAATGAGAATGGCGAGAAACGCGAGTGGGAGGGAACGCACGGGTTGAGGCGGATGAAGGTTCGCGTGAATGCTCGAGCAAGGTGTGCGAGCCCGACACGGACTGCGAGACACACTCACTGAATCGCTTCCAGGCGCTCGAAACGACGGAAGCGATGAACTGCGTCGCTACACTAACCGAACTCCTCCGTGAGTTTCGCGCAGACCGCCGAGTGCATCGCCGAGTGCGACGGGCTTGCCGGTTTCCCGTTATAGCTTCCGGTCTACGACCACCCAACCCGGCCAGCCAATACGGCCATCCAATACGGCCATCCAATACGTCCATCCAGTGCGTCCCCCTTCGGCTAGCGCTCACGCCAGCCAGTCCCCGTCGAATGCCTCTGATGTCTGACGTCCTCGCAGTTTTTCAGCAGCTCGCCACTCTCGGCGGCACCCCCGATGTGCACGCATGGGCGCACGCATGGGCGCACGCTGGGCTCGCATCTGGAGTAGCTGACTTCGTCGGGGCCTCGATGTCCCTCGCCCACAACGCAGTCGACACCGCCACAGCTGTCGCGTCGCTGCATCCATCACCGCCCCCCGTCGCGCCCAGCGAAGGGTCCCAAATGGCGGACCAAATAGCGGGCCAAATGGCGGGCCAGATGCCAAACGAGATGCCGGAGTGGTTTCTCGAGCTCCTCCCCTACGGCCCGTGGGCAATCTTCGCGCTTCTCGTACTCTCGGGCGTAGGCCTCCATATCTCCGAAGATTTCATCCTCATTCCGGCTGGGTTCTTCGCTGCCACCACCGACAAACTCCCGCTCTGGGAGACACTCGTACTCGCGTACTTCGGCCTGATCATCGGCGACTTGCTTTGGATCGCCGTGTGTCGGCGGTTCGGAACCCGCTTCATTCAAACGCGATGGTTCAAGCGCATGGTGCATCCCAAACGCCTGCTCCAGGCGAAGCACCAGATGGAAGAGCGCGGCATCATCGTCGTGGTACTTGCCCGCTTCATCCCGGGCACCCGCACGCCAGTCATCACGATGGCCGGTCTTCTTCACATGCCGTGGTGGAAGTTGATTGCGGTCGAGTGTGCAACGGTTGCGGTCACCGTGCCGCTCCAAACCGGCATCGGGTATCTCGCGGGTAAGGGAATTGGCAGTGGCAAGTCGACGGGTGAGTTGGTGATCTGGTTGGTGGCCCTCCTTGCGATTACCGTCGCGGTCATGCTCGCGATTCACTGGTGGGTGCAGTCGCGCAGCCGCTCCGGGGCGACGCCTCGCTCGAAGGTCGCCTGGTTACGTACTTTCGGACGCAAGAACCGAAGCGCAGCGTCAATCGTGCCATAGCGCTGCCCTCACGGCGGCGCGTACCCATCAGGTTTCGGAAGTGTGCGGTCACGATCAAATGGCGGCCGGCGTGGCGCCCCGGGCAGTTCGCCCGCGGCGCTCGCCGCGCGAACGCCGTCCTCTGGTCGAAACTCATACAGCTCGCGATACGTCGCCCAGTCCTCGTCGGTCTCGGGCATACAGAGATCGATGAATTCGCGAGCGACTCCGTCGGCGGGAAGGTCGCGAACCTCTTCATCAAGGATGTCACGCTCGAGCCTCTGATAGAGCACCCGATCACTCAAATGATCGGTATGCAAGAGGTAAATCGAGAGACGTCCAAGCGCGTCGACAATCTCGCGAAGCTTGATCGCTAGCTCATCATCTGCCAGTTCCTCGGATGCAGTTACCTCCACGCCGATCTCGCCGAGCTGGCGTCGATTGGTTGTCATCGGTGCCATCTCGAAGTCGTAAATCATCGACCAGAACGCTCGATCTGCCATTTGGCCGCGCGACTTCGCCTCGTCGCGCAGCCGCTCGATCGCCGCGTCGCGCGTGCGACGCTTGTCCTCCAACACGTCCTCAAAAGTCATGCCGAAGTCCCTCGCAGCGCGACCCCCTCGCGCTGGCAATTCTTATACCCCAACAATCGCGCTGCCCTCGAAAGTCATGACTTTTTTCTATTCGTCGACGGCACGCTCAAGGGTGCCCAAGCGCGTTGGCCGAGCGCATGACGATTCCGTGGTCGTCCGCACCCGCATCATCAAGCCCAATCGACGCCAGTTCACCAGGCAGCAACGTCAGCAGCCCCTCGCGCGGGCCGAGCCCCGCGGCAAGCGTGACATCCCGCAGCAACGTGTCTGCGCGCAGCACGACGCTGCGGCCGTCGGCACTGCGCTCGATCGAGCACTGCGGCGCCTCGAAGGCGAACTCCCGGTCCGCCACGAACGCGTGCACTGCCCGCAGCGCCTTCCAATCGGCGATGAGCAATGCTCGCACCGGATCTCGCGGAGAAAGGAATGCGGCGGGGATTTCGACCGACGCGACCCACGCTGACTCATCGCGGAGCGAGAGCGTGTCGTCGAGGATGCAGCGTCCATCTGCATCGACGAGACGAATCCGAACCGGGTCAGCCAGCTCGTCGGTGCCCTGCTCCCCCGCAGCGCGGCAGAGAACAATGCGCGCAGGCGCGGCAGCAACCTCGGGAATAATGCCAAGCGCGAGTGGCGCCGACGCTCGTCGCACCGCGAAGTACGACGGCTTCTTCCGACCGTGCGCATCGATGACCGACCACGAGTGCCCAGTCCAGACGTCGTTCCATTGCCAGAAGAGTCCGCCCATGCATCGTGGCGCGTTCGCTCGCATCCACGTGATCGCGATCTCGTACGCGCGAGCTTGCAAGAGCTGCGCGGCGTAGACCCAGTCATCGAGGCTCGTCAGCGGCGCGAATCGCTCTGCGAGTATCGCGCCGTACTGGAATGCGTCACCGCCCCGCGCGCGCTGGCGCCGAGCTAACTCCGCGTTACCGACGATACGCTCGTGCTCCGGAAGAATCGCACAGATCGACTCCCACGTCGGTGGGCTCTGATGCCCAAACTCGCTACAGAATCGTGGCACGATCGTGCGGTAGCCCTCAAGCTTCGCGTCCCAGGTGTGCCGATCGCCGCGATCAGGGTCGTTCGGGTGAAGCTCCATCGATCCCGAGTACGGACTCTCGGTCCAGTACGGTCGCGTCGGATCGAGTTCGGCGACAACGCGCGGCAACAGATCGAGCCAGTAGCCGCTTCCCCAGGTCTGCCCGGGTTTGAGACGCTCTTTCCAACCCCAGCTCCACCACGCAAGGATGTCCTCGTTGCCGCCACACCAGAGCGCGACGCTCGCATGCGAGGAGAGCCGTGTTACCTGCGCCCGCGCCTCGGCCTCGACAAGCTCTGGATACGGCGCGGTTTCAGGGTACGTCGCACACGCGAACATGAAATCTTGCCAGACGAGAATGCCTAACACATCGCAGCGGTCGTAGAACGCGTCATCTTCGTAGATTCCTCCGCCCCACACCCGGAGCATGTTGAGATTCGCGTCGGCAGCAAGCGACTCGAGCAAGTCGCCGTGATGAACGCGACGAGGCAGCGGACCGCGCGGAACCCAGTTGGCACCGCGACACCACACCTCGCGCCCATTCACCTCGATGACAAAGCGCGATCCGGCCGCATCAGCGTCGGTGATGAGTCGCACCGCGCGCAAGCCGATCTGTCGCTCTATGACCTGAGCGGTCGTCGCGAGCGCAACCCGAAGTGGGTGCAACGTCTGCTTGCCGAAGCCTCGCGGCCACCAGCGATCGGGAGCAGCAACACGAATCGTCACTGCTGCGTGGCCGCTGTCATCGACCGGGCACGACACTCGCTCCCCCGCAAACGCAACGTCGATCGTCGCTTCCCGGTCATCCGACCGCTCGCACTCGATGTGCGTAACGAGCGTCGCTTCCGTTTCATCACACGCGACGACGAGCGGCCGTATTGCCGACAGCCGCACGCCGCTCCACGCCTCGATAGTCGCCCGACCAACTCCGGCGCTCGCGGCTCGCGGCCCCCAATCCCAACCGAAATTCGCAGCGCACTTTCGAAGAAAGGAAAACGGTGTCCAATCACCGTTCACTGGTCGTGGTCCAAGCTGGCGTTCGAGCGCCTCAACCGCTGCAACCGGACCGCGAATGCGCACTTCGATCTCGTTCAAGCCCTCCCGTAACCACGCTTTCACGGGCACGCGCACCGGAACGAACTCATTCGCGGTTACGGCGACCCGGCAACCGTTGACGCGAATTTCGGCGACGGTGTCGATCCACGCGAACGAGAGGTCGACGCGCGCCTCGGCGAGCAGCGCACGGTCGCACTTCACCCACGCAGCGAACGCCCAGTCGACCCGCCCGATCCACGATTGGGCGTCTTCGGCGCCCGGCGCATCAATGGGAGAGATCGCACCGCCAGCTTCCAGCGCGTCGTGCACATATCCGAATGCACCTAACTCATACGTTGTCGTGCGCACTTGCACGGGACACTCAGCGCTACCGCAGATTGCGCGCACCGACCAGCGTTCGATCGCGATGGATCGCATGATTTCGCTCAGTCCTCGCGCCGAACGGTACCGTCGTCGCGCGCATCGGCCGCGTACCGCCGGAGATGAGCGTACATCTGGAAGAGATCGCGAATTCCGCCGATCGAAAACCAGACAACGATGGCGCAGCCGACGCCGAAAATGAGCCACGTCCACCAGTGCCAGAACGTGGACCACGACTGGTCGCTGATACCGATAGTGAGCGCGGCGATGGTCCCGACGATGAAGACGATCGTCCACGCCAGCGGCCAGGCGACGGTGATCCAAGTGACCCAGGTGTCGGCAGTCGAATACTCGCGATTGAATCCGAGCAATTGCATCCAGCGCGGGGGCCCCACGCTCGCGTCTGCGCGGAAGTCGCGTTCACTTTCAGGCAAGAGTTCGCGATACGACCCGCGATGCAACATGCGGTCGAGGTTGAAACGCGATACCCCTCCTGCGAGCGATACCAGCACATAGGTCGCGATCGAAAGGCTCATCGCGCCAAACGCGAGCACCTGACCCGACAGCCAACGATTCTCATGAAGCTGCCTCGTCGCCACGAGAATCGGCTCAAGCACAGTGCCTTGCATCCAATCGAACATCTCCACCCGTTCCTTTGCAAGAATCGAGTAGAGCGACGTCAACAACCCAACGATCATCGCCAGCCACGCGGCTGTCGTTGTCCCGCGCGACCAGTACAACCCACCAATGATCACGCTTCCCGCTGCGGCGACGAACACGCTCGCGGTGAGCGCTCCCCACATCGCGACGTATTGGTTCGGCTCGTAGAGAAGCCCGAACACAAACGCGAACAGGGCAACGGCGGAAATGGCGCTCCGAAGCAGCCAGATGTGGACTCGACCACCGAGCGGTTGGTCCGTGAGATAGCTGCGAATCGGGAGCACGACATCTTGGACGAATATCGAGCCCCACGAATGCAGATAGGTGTCGTCGGTGGAGAGATACGCGCCGTACATCGCCGCGACGAAGAGCCCAAGCAGACCCATCGGAAGAATCGCGCCGAGGGCGAGTGGAACGCGCGCCTCGGCCTGCAACGCATCCGTCGGTTGCTGGGCAATCAACGCGTGGAGCGGCGCGGCGTCGGCAGCAAAATCAGGGTGCAACAAGATGGTCTTCACGCACACCGGCACCACGAGCGCCACGAGCATGAGCACGCGCCAGCGCCAACCGGAAAGTAGCTGTGCCATCTTCGCTTCGTGGGGCGTGATCGCGGCCGCGTTGTACCCCTGATCACCTTGCCACGCCTTCATGGTGTAGAAGAGCGTGAACGCGCTGATGAGCCAATACCACGCGTTGAATTGCGACTCGCTGCCGATCCCGAGCGGATTCACCATCGAGTGCCCGGCGGGAGCGGCGAGCATCACTGTCTCGATGCGGCCCCAGCCAACCCACACCATGAGCCACGCGATCAGGATCAGGAAAACGACGTTGCAGAAAACGCCCTGTAAGAAGTCGGTCACCATGACCGCAATCTGACCGCCGAGAAAGACGAAGAGCAGTGCGGACGAGAGCAGAAGCGCCATCAGTGGACCGACCGAGCGATAGGTCGCACCGGCAAACTCAAACGTCTCAGGAATACCGCAGGTCCAGATGAAAAACCGTGCGGATACTGCCGGGAAAATTGCATAGTTCAAGACGCCAGCGAGGAACGCGATGATGCCGCAGAAGATGCGAAATTTCTTGCTGTAGCGCACCTCAAGGAACTGCGCCATGGTGAGCGCGCGCGTCTCGCGAAATCGGTAGATGACCCAACCCGAGAGCGCGATGACGATCATGAGCGGGTTCTCGATGAGTCCCCACCAGATGCTCGTGAATCCCGCGTCGTAGTACTGCTGAAAGAACCAGACGAGTGTGATGATTCCAACCTGCGCCGTGTTGTAGGCGACGCACACGAGATAGCGACCGGCGCAACGATTCGCCGCGAGGAACCCGGAGACGCTTCTCCCGTAGACCCGCGTTCGAAGTGCGAAGCCAAGCAGCGTTAGAAAAAGGCCAAGCGGAATCGCCCAGTCGATGAGCGACATTCGGCCAGGGTTAGACATCGCGCACCGCCAGCGTCACGATCTGGAACGGTCGTACTGCGAAGGTCGTGACACCAGCGCGGCGATCGTGGCGAAACGCAGTCGGCGCGAGTTCGCTGCCAACGGCGAGTGGTCGCTCGAACAAGTCGGTCGCGGTGACGGCCGCTGGCCGGTCGGTCCAGCGCACACTGACCTCGCCGCGCCCACCGCGGGTTTCGACGATTCGGAGCACCCGCCCGCGGCCTTGCTCGGCGGGTTTCCACGCGGCGACTTGCATGAGGCAGTGTGGAGTCGCGTCGATCTTGAAGGGAGTAAACGCGGCGCTGAGTGACGGCTTTCCGCGTCCGCGCTGGCGCGGCATTGCGATGGCGCGGAGCGGTTCGCGTATGGCTTCGGCTTCGGTGTCAACGCCCGCGCCGCGCCAGTCGCCATCGTGCAGCATGATGGCGTAGGTGAACGCGTGCTCACCGCGGTCAGCCGTCGCGTCTGGGAACTGTGGCGATCTCAACAACGAGAGGCCGAGCACGTTCTGATGCGACGACCGGCCGTACTTGCCGTCATCAAGAATCGCAACGCCAAACCCGGGCTCGCTCAGATCCATCCACGCGTGACCTGGAACCTCGAAGCGAGCTTCTTCCCAGCTCGTATTCCGATGCGTCGGGCGCTCGACGAACCCAAACTGCGTGCCGAACGTGGCGTACGTCGCGCGAACATCGCAGGGGAACATCGTGCGCAGCAACGTGCGATTCTCGCGCCAGTCGACCTCGGTGTGGATCGTGAGATGCCGCGCGCCCGCATCGAGCCGATACGTTTGGAAGATCTCACTTGCAACGCCGAGCGATCGGCGCGTGCGCACCTCGCAGCGGAGCGCGTGCTCGCGATGCACCGTGACGTCGGCCGGGCCGTCGACCAGCGTCGCGCGATCGGCGTAGTCGCGGTCGATATCCCACGCTTCCCACCGCCGCGGCGCATCGGCGTACAGCATGAGTTGGTTCATGGGACTGAGTTGGCCACGCGCGTCCCGAGCGTTCGCCGACCGCTCAAGTCCATGGACGCGTATCTCGCCAACGCGACCCGCTGCGTCGATCGTCGCTTCCAGCCACGCGTTGGCGAGGCGAATGCCTCGACCGTCGCGCGTCACCGACACCGCAGGTTCGCCGTTGTGTCTCGTCGCGCCATCGACGAGCGCGAAACCCATTGCTGGCACTGCGTCGATTGCGACGAGGTCGTTTCCCGTTCGACTGACGACTTCGATCACGCCACTTCGAGCGGTGGACGCAGGGTTGCGAACCAGTGCTGGTTGCTTGGCGTCACCCCCGTCGAACGCTGCCGCAAAGCCGCGATCGAGCTCGTCGCGGCACTCGTGAGCAGTATCTGCAACGTCGAGGTGATCGATCCGTGCGTCGTCGTAGACCTCGCGAATCGACGAGCCGGGAAGGATGTCGTGGAACTGGTTCAAGAGGACGAGTTTCCACAGCGGATCGAGTGTGCCGCGCGTGGCGCTGCGCGCGGTAGCACTCGAACGCGCATTCGTGGCAGGCAACGAACAGGCGAGCGCCTCGACGTCGCGAAGCAAACTCTCAGCGAGGCGATTCTGCCGCTTGATCCACGCTTGACTGGTGTACGTGCCGCGGTGCAATTCGAGATAGAGCTCGCCGTCCCACGTCGCGAGATCCGGCGTTCCCGCCCCCTGCGCCAGCGACGCCCGTACCTCGTGCAGGTTGGCGCAGAACCGATCGACGCGATCCCACACGATGCGCGGCAGCCCCTCGATCGTCCGCATGGAGTCTGCTCGCAGCACTTGCTCGGCGGTCGGACCGCCTCCACCGTCTCCGTAGCCGAAGGGCTGGAGCCAGAGCGGGATCGTCGTGGTGTTGAACGAGTGCCCATCTTGGACTAACAAGTTCTTCTCGCCCGCGATGACATCAGCAGGCTCAAGCGCCGAGTTGTAGTTGTTGCCCGGTGTGAGGTGCGAGAGAATCTCAGTACCGTCGAGGCCACGCCAACGGAACGTGACGTGCGGAAATCGGTTGGTTTCGCACCAACACATCTTGTTCGTGATGAACGTATCGAGCCCGGCCAGACGACCGATCTGCGGAAGGCATGCGGGAAAGCCGAACGTATCCGGGAGATACAGGAAGCGCTGCGGCGCGGCAGCTCCGAATCGCTCAGACCAGTAGCGCGTGCCGTGCAAGATCTGCCGCACGAAGCTCTCGCCCGATGGACACGTGCAGTCGGGCTCGATCCACATCGCGCCTGCGGTTTCCCAACGGCCTTCCTTCACGCGCTTCGTGATTTCCTTGAACAGGCTTGGTGCGTCTTCCTCGACCCAGGCGTAGTGCTGCGCCTGGCTGCACACGAAGCGGAATGCCGGGAACTGCTCCATGAGCCTGAGCACATTCGCAAACGTGCGAATGCACTTCCGCCGGGTTTCAGCGAGCGTCCAGAGCCACGCCGTATCGATGTGCGCGTGCCCGACAGCAACACAGGTCGTTCGCGTGGCGCTGCCGAACCCATTGCCGAGTCGGTCGAGCGCGGGCCGCATTCGCTCCATGCTGCCGCGTGCGTCGCGCATGTCGATCGACGATTGAATTCGGCGCAGGCCGTCCTTGAGTGCGATCGCTCGGGCGGAGTCGGGAGGCAGCGCGAGCAGCGTCTTCTTGAGCGTGTCCCACGTCTGGACGAATCGCCACGCGTGGTCGTCAACCACGAGGAGTTCGGCGGCCTCAATCCGCCCGGGATTCGCTTCTTTCCACCGGGTCTCTAGTTCGGGGTGATCCCACCAGAAGGTCGAAATACCCAGAGGGAGATTGCACGCCGCCTCGACGAAGAGCTCGATCCGCTCGCCACCTTTGGCTTTCGGAATGATCAGGGCTTGATCCCGATAAGGGTCGAAACCTTGCACAGGAGCCCCATCGCGCCAGAGCGTCGCTTCCGTCCCTGACGAAAAGCGAAGCGAGACGGGCTGGCCGCGCATGGCGGCTGGAACTCGCCCCTCAAGCCGAAACCACGCTGTCGACCACACCGGCCCCCACCGGGTCCCGATTTCGACCGCTCGGTACTTTCGCCGGAAAACGGGCTTCCGAGCCGCTCTTGCATCGATGGCGGACGCCGGCTGCCACATCGCTGCTCGAAGTGGCTCGCGTGCGACGGTGACGGCGGGCCGAAGTACCTCGTCAGCGAACGTTTCGAAGCCCAAGGCCGAATACTGCAGGGGCGGCAGCACGCGGCGGAGTGTAGCGAGCCCCGTGCGAAGGCCGAGAACGTCTCGAGCCGCTTACGTTCCTTGGACGGAATTGCTTCGACCCGGCATCCGTTGGGCGTCCCTTGAACCGCTGACGTCCGCAGCCTAGACGCATGACTTCTCCCGACGATCAGGTACTACTCGCGGCATCGCAGCTCGGCGATCATCGTGCGCTCGAGCGCCTGTGGGAGCGCCACCGCCGCTGGGTCGCCGCGGTCCTCTTGGTTCACAAGCCTCGTAGCGCAGACGTTGATGACCTGCTGCAAGAGGTCGCAGCAACGCTCGTCTCGAAGATCGACACGCTCCGCGACCCAGAGACCTTTCCCGGTTGGTTGCGGAGTGTCGCCTTGAATGCCGCTCGTATGGCGGCGCGGGGAACGCGACGGCGCATTGCCGCGACGGAACGCTTCGGCCGCGAAGAAGTCGCGAATCGCCCACTTGGCGCTGTACCGCGGATCGATCGGTCGGCGGGGAATTTACTGCGAGAGCGTCTCGCCGCGCTTCCTGCCGGGTACGCGGAGCCGCTGATGTTGCGGCTTGTGCAAGAGATGAGCTACGCGCAGATCGCGCGAGTGCTCGACCTGCCCGAGACGACGGTGGAGAATCGAATCGTCCGCGGCAGAAGGATGCTCCGCGAACAAGTTGCTGCGGACGCCGACCTTTCAGACGGATTTGTGCACGACGACGACGCCTAACACACAACACCCCCGCACAACACCCCCGC
>JAWXCC010000007.1:0-22398 GCA_034440475.1 Phycisphaerae bacterium
CGCCCCAGCGTACGGGCCGGCCAGCGCGGAGATCGCCCGCTCCGTCCCAGAGCGCCTTCGCGACGATCGCGCTGCCGAGCGGGAAGAAGATCGCACCGCGCCGCGGCAGTCGACTGGTGCCGAAAATAATGTTGAGCGCGACCGCTTGGGCCGCGAGCCCGACAAGGATTGCAACGAGCGCGGTCATCCATACCGGTCCGCCGACGAACGCTGCGACGAGGACCGACGCCAACTGCGCGATGGGTGACACGACGCCCAGCGCGAACGTGCGCACCGCATTGGTGCGAAGCCGGCCAACCTTGCGATGACATGCTTCGATGAAGATGCGCTTCCAACCGGTGCGCATTGCGTCGAGCGATGAGTACATGTGCACGACGAGCATGTCGTCGGCGAGCGCAATACCAACTCGCGCGCCACTCGCGTCCACCAAGCGGGCAAACGCGATGTCTTCCAGCAAGTCATCCTTCGTCGCGGCGTGCCCACCGATGGCTTCGTAGACGCGTCGATCAAACAGGAGGAACTGCCCATTGGCGAACGGACGTCGCCGCTCGGCGCGGTTCACCTTGTCGATCGGATACATCTGGAGCAGCGTCATGGCCGCGACCGGCTGCACCACTCGCTCGTACCACGCTTCCGCCACCAGCGACGGCAACAGCGACAACAGCCCACGACTTTCCGCGATCGCGAGCCCCATCGCCGCGCGAATGAGCGCTGGCGCAAACTCGACATCGGCGTCGGTGAAGAGGAGATATCGACCACTAGCCTGTTCGGCGCCGACGCGAGCAGCGTTGCACTTTCCCGCCCAGTCTGGCGGACACGCGCGGTTTTCGATGATCCGAAGCCGCGCGTCACGCTCTGCGAACGGTCGCAACAACTCCAGCGTCCGATCCGTGCAACGATCGAGGACGACGACGATCTCAAGCGCCGGGTAGTCGCTCGCGAGCAGACTTGCCGCGCAGCTCTCTATGACACGCTCTTCGTTGTGCGCTGGCACGATCACCGAAACCGTTGGCCAGCCGCCCGGCGGCACCGGCGACGCCAGACCGCCACGCACGCGAGGAAGGCGCGGCAGTAGCAACGCCAAGCGCACGACAACAAGCGTCCAGTACGCCGCGACCGCACCGCTGATGGCGACCAGAAACCATGCCAGCCACTCCATCAAACGGAGTCTAGCAGTCCACGGTACGGTGAACCGATGCTCGTTCTGACGACTGCTGCCTCGCGCGAACTGGATCGCGCGGCCCAAGAGCGCTTCGGCATTCCTGGCATTGTCCTCATGGAGAATGCGGCGATCGGCATGGCGGCGATTGCTCGCAAAATGCTCATCCGGAACCACGCCGCGCGCGTGACGATCGTCTGCGGGCCGGGCAACAACGGCGGCGACGGTTACGCGATCGCCCGACACTTGGCGAACGCCGGATCAGCGATCACGATCGTCGCGGTCGGCTCTCCGCAGCCGGGTACGGATGCCGCGACCAACGCCGCGATCGCAGAGCGGATGGGGCTCGAAATCCAGCAGTTCCAGCCACGCGGTCACCATGTAGCAGGTCCGCCGATCGCCGACCGAAGCGATCTCATCATCGACGCCCTCTTCGGCAGCGGGCTCGATCGGCCGGTCGTCGGGCTGGCTCTCGGAGCGATCAGCGCGATGAACGCGAGCGGCGTGCCGGTCCTCGCGGTCGACTTGCCATCCGGGCTCGACGGAGACCTCGGCCTCCCGCTGGGCGAATCGGTCCGAGCGACCGTCACCGCCGTCACGGTCGCGCCGCGTCCGGCGTGCTTCATCGACGCGGCCCGAATCTACCTCGGCGACTGGAAGGTCGTCGATATCGGTGCACCCGTAGCGCTCGTGCGCGAATTTTCAACGACGACGTAACGCCTCCCGTCGTCGGCACGATCCTCTACCATCCACCCCCCTTCGCGCATGTACCAAACGCTCCTCGTCGTTCGCTATCTCACGTCGCGCATCATTCCGCTCATCGCGGTCGCTGCGGTCGCGCTGTGCGTCACGCTCGTCATAGTCGTGGTGAGCGTGATGACCGGCTTCCTCGACATGCTGCGGAACTCCGGTCGCACACTCGTCGGCGACGTCATCGTCTCGCTTGAGATCATCGGCATCCCGTACTACGACGAGCTCATAGCCGACATCGAGAAGTTGCCTGGGACCACAGCCGCCGCGCCAGTCGTTGAGACGTTCGGACTCTTGCGCATGCCGTACGGCGTCGGCGGCGGCAGCCGAATCGAGATGCTGCAAGTGTGGGGCATCGATCCGGCGCGATTGCAACGCGTTGTCGACTTCAAGCACACCGTGTATTGGAAGGCACCCGACGACGCGCTCGGCAAGACACTCAGGGATGACGACCCCCGTCTCAACCCCGCCTATGACGCGCTTGATTCGGCGATGAACATGCGAACCCCGTCCGGGCAATCGGGCATCGTCACGGGCATGGAGATTTCGCCGTTCAACCACCGCCAGACGGACGGCTCGTACCGCGTTGGAACTGCATCGAACGGGCCGTGGGACATGAAGCACTGGATGCCTTCGCTCACTGCGACCCTCACCCTCGTACCCGTCACGGAAGGCGGTTCGATACAGAAGGGTGAACGCAAGCGGACCTTCGCGATCGTGAACGAGTTCCAGACCGGCGTCTTCCAGTTCGATAGCAATCGTGTGCTCGCACCGCTTGCCGACGTGCAAGAACTCCTCGGACTTGCTCCCTCCGAGCAGACCGATCCCGATCCCAGGCACGTCGACGCCGACGGGAACCCGCGCGTCCTCGGAACCGCACCCGGCCGCGCCACAACGATCTTGGTGCGCGCGAAGCCAGGCGTCGATCCGCGAGAGTTGCGCGAGGCGGTTCAGGCGGCTTGTGCCGACTTCCTCGACCGTAAGCGTGCCGATCCCGAAGTGCAGGCCCTCCGCGTCTCCGTCCCCCGTTACGTCGATGTGAAAACGTGGGAGGAGCGCTTGAAGAACTTGATCGGTCCCGTGGAGAAAGAGCGGTCGCTGATGCGCGCGCTCTTCTCACTCATCTACCTCGTCTGCGCTGGACTCGTTCTCGCAATCTTCTGGGCGATCGTCGGCGAGAAAACGCGCGACATCGGCATCTTGCGTTCGGTCGGCGCCAGCCGCGTCGGCATCCTCTCGATCTTTCTCACCTACGGACTCGTCATCGGCGTCGTGGGATCGATCGTTGGATTCGGACTCGCATGGCTTGTCGTCGATCACATCAACGAAATTCACACCGCGATGGGCAAGCCACCGCCTGCGATCACGTGGTTTGCCGCGTTCGGGCTGGCGACCGGTTCGCTCGCTGCGGCCATCTTGAGCGCGACGCGCGGCTCGGTGCTGTACAGCCTGCTCTGGACGATCGCGACGGTTCTGCTCGCAGGTCTCGGCGCGCTGTTCCTCTTCCTGCGCGATCAGGGCGGATTCACGATCTGGGATCCACGCGTCTACTACTTCAGCACGATCCCGAATCAAATCGACCTCGGTAACGCGCTGCTCACGATGGCGTTTGCGACGCTCTTCAGCGTGATCGGAGCCGCAGTTCCGGCTGCCAAGGCTGCCGACACCGACCCCGTGCGCAGCCTTCGATACGAATAACACCTTTCGCTGATCTCGACTTCACCGCCATGCCGCTCCTCGAAGGCAACAATCTCTGCAAGACCTACCGCATGGGACGCGTCGACGTTCCGGTCCTGCGGAATGCGTCGATCTCGGTGAACGCAGGCGAGTGGGTCGCCGTCTTGGGCTCTTCGGGCTCGGGCAAGAGTACGCTGCTACATCTCCTAGGCGGCCTTGACCGTCCCGACGCCGACAGCGGCACATTGATGTTCGACGGCGAACTCGTCAGCGGTCTTGGTGCTGGCGCTCTCAATCGCTATCGCAACCGAAAAGTCGGATTCGTCTTCCAGTTCTATCACCTGCTCCCAGAGCTCGCGGTCCTCGACAACGCGATGCTGCCCGCGATGATCGGTCGGTCACCGTTCTCGCTCTTCACGCGTGGATCAAAGCGAAAGCGCGCTCTCGAATTGCTTGACGCGTTCGGTCTGTCGCATAGACTCACGCACCGGCCGAACGAACTCTCCGGCGGTGAGCGCCAACGTGTCGCGATCGCTCGCGCACTCGTGAACGATCCCGAGGTGCTACTCGCCGACGAACCCACCGGCAACCTCGACGCGAAAACCGGCGGCGAGATCCTCGACGTCGTGCGCGCCCTGCACGTGAAGGGCCTGACGATCGTGATGGTGACGCACGACCCTGCCATCGCGGCGCAAGCCGACCGGCGCGTCGCGCTCGTCGACGGCGCGATCGCAGACCAGCCGGGGCAGTCGCGGCGCTAACAGCACCGCGTTAGTCATTCGTGCGGTAATACCGGCGCGCTGCGTCGAGCAGCAGGTTGGGCTTTGCGCCGAAGTCGGACTCGAGCGCTTCGCGCCAAGGCTTTCCGCGTTTGACTGCCCCTAAGAATCGCTGGAACCGCTGCGGTTCACGTTCGATCATGTAGCCCACCATCAAGAACCCAACCGGTCGCCCGACGTTGCGCGGTCCGGGCCACGAACCCGCCTCGTACGTGAGATCGAACACCTTTTCTATCGAGCCACCCTCGCGGAAGAACGCGAGCCCGGGTTTCCGAAGGAGTTCGTCGAGTTGCTTCCCTTTCGGATAACTCGCCACCAACCAGTCGGCGAGACCTTCGTTCGCCCACGGCGGCAGCCGCGTTGCGCTCACATGCCTGTGCAGCACCGCGAGCGCGACACCGCGGAAGATCGCGATGGTTGTGGATGTGACGTCGGCTTGACCCTTCGCGACGACGAACGCTTTCGGCCCGTCGTAGTGCGCGAAGCCAGCGTCGGTCTCGCTCGTTTTCTGGCGAAAACCCGAGGCTTCGATCAACCGAAATCGATCGTCGCCATCAGCCACAATAACGACAAGTTTTCCCCAGAAGGGAAGCTCTTCTTTGCCGACTCCGAGCTTCCCGAGGCACGAAGCGACAAACTCGTCGATGAGCACTGCCCGATTCGAAGCGTCTTCAGCGCCGAGATCGGAGTAGACGACCGCGTGCTTTCCTTCGATCGCTGTGCACTCGCGGCCTGCCGCCGCGAGCTTTGCCGTTGCGTCCTTCCGCATGACGTCGACGTGAGCGGCGCGATCGGCATCGGGTGGCGGCCAAAGATCAGGTGAGAACACGTCCGATTCGGGTGACGTGGAACGGAGTTTCTCTCGCGCCGCACTCGCGGCCTTCTCAACCCGCGCCGTCTTCTTCTCAGCGCCCGCTACCTTCGTGAGCTCCAACTCGTCCGCACCAGCTCCGGTCGCCTTCGCGTCGCGCAGCGCCCGAGCGGCGAGTTCCGGCTCGTCGATACTCCAAGCCCACGTCGCCAGTTCCAAGAGCCTCGTTCGTCTCGTCGGTGACGGTTGTGACGATTCCGACGGGTCTCGGGGCGGCGGGGTCGCTTCGCGCTCGTCGATCAACCGCCGCCGAATGCGATACGCCTCGAGCGGCTTCAAGTCCGCCCACGCGAACCGCCCGATCGGCCCGTCGAATCCGTCGTCGTCCCAGCGGGCGATCGCGCCCCCCACGACTCGCCCGTCCGCCAGCATGGCCCGGGTCGGCTGCGGCTTCTCGAGGACGACCGTGTCAGCGCCAAAGACCGCCGCAGCCGCAGCGAAGAGCACCGCGACGACGACCGCCAGCTTGGCAGCGCGGCCAGCTGAGGAGCACGCCTCGCAACGCGGAAAGACTGATTGCATGGACAAGTCGAGGTGTCCGTCTGGATGGATCGCACGCGTCGCGCGGAACAGCAAGGCCCCCACGCGCGAAGAGTACGTGGAAACTCGAGCCGCGATGTCCGCTTTTGGTGTCCTTGCAACAAGAAGCGACCGACAAGAAACGACGGTGCCGACCGTGGTACGTGCGTTGCCCCGCATCGGCCGGTCCAGTGTGAAGAGCAGCCACGGCATGAGGTACCATTACCGGACTCCTGCGCGGCGCCGACGTCGGACGCGTCGGCCTCGAAGAAGTTAAAGCTCGGGAACAGAACGGAGAAAGCCATGTTCGAACGCCTGACTGATCGTGCTCGCAAGGTGATGGCGCTAGCCAACCAAGAGGCTCAGCGGTTCAACCATGAGTACATCGGGACGGAGCACATCCTGCTCGGTCTCGTCAAGGAGGGCTCGGGCGTCGGCGCGAACGTGCTGAAAAATCTCGACATCGATCTGCGCAAGGTGCGGCTCGAGGTCGAGAAGCTCGTCAAGAGCGGCCCCGAGATGGTGACGATGGGCAAGCTCCCGCAAACGCCGCGGGCGAAGAAGGTCATCGAGTACGCGATCGAAGAGGCCCGCAACCTGAACCACAATTACGTGGGCACCGAGCACCTACTGCTCGGCCTTCTGCGCGAGCACGATGGCGTTGCTGCACAGGTGCTCATGAATCTCGGATTGAAACTCGAAGAAGTGCGCGAGGAAGTGCTCAATCTCTTGGGCGCTGGCGTGCAGAACGAGCAGGAAGAAACTCCAACCGAGCCGCAGGAACCAACCCAGCCGCCGGAACCGGGCAGCGGCGCAGCGCGGCGCGCTGGCAAGAGCAAGACTCCGGCGCTCGACAGCTTCGGCCGCGATCTCACTGAGCTTGCGAAGGCGAACGAACTCGATCCGGTCATCGGGCGTCAAGACGAGATCGAGCGGCTGGTGCAGGTGCTCTGTCGCCGCACGAAGAATAACCCTGTGCTGCTCGGCGAGGCGGGCGTCGGCAAGACCGCCATCGTCGAGGGCTTGGCTCAGCGCATCATCTCGCAGGAAGTGCCGGACCTCTTGTTCGACAAGCGGCTCGTCGTCCTCGACCTCGCGATGATGGTCGCGGGCACAAAGTACCGCGGACAGTTTGAAGAGCGCATCAAGGCGGTGATGAATGAAGTGCGCCGCGCGAAGAACGTCATCTTGTTCATCGACGAGTTGCACACGCTCGTCGGCGCGGGTGGCGCGGAAGGCGCGATTGACGCGTCGAACGTGCTCAAGCCATCGCTCGCCCGTGGCGAAATTCAGTGCATCGGCGCGACGACGTACGACGAGTATCGCAAGTACATCGAGAAGGACGCGGCCCTCGAACGGCGCTTCCAGTCGATCGCTGTCGAACCGCCGAACGCCGAGCAGACGTACGAAATTCTCAAGGGTCTCCGCGAACGCTACGCAACCCACCACCGCGTCAAGATCACCGACGCCGCGCTGCGCATGGCGGTCGAACTCTCGGGTCGGTACATCCCCGGGCGCGTTCAGCCAGACAAGTCGATCGACGTGATCGACGAAGCTGGTGCCCGACTGCGCCTCAAGAGCATGACGAAGCCGCCAGACCTCGCTGACCTTGAGGAGAAGATCGAGCGCTTGGCGATCGAAAAAGACGACGCGGTCAAGAACGCCGACTACGAGCGCGCTGCGGAACTTCGCGATCAGGCAGAGAAGATGCGCAAGGAGAAGGAGCGCGTGCAAGTTGCATGGCGCGAGCGCATGAATGAGATCCACGCGACCGTCGACGAAGAAGTCATCGCCGAGGTCGTCAGCAAGATGACGGGCGTGCCGCTACGCCGTCTCGAGAAGGCCGAATCGCAGCGACTCTTACAACTCGAAACTGAGTTGCACAGGACGGTTGTGAGTCAGGATGAAGCCGTCAAGGCAGTCTCCCGGGCGATCCGCAAGGCGCGTTCTGGCCTCAAGGACCCGAAGCGCCCGATGGGCTCATTCATCTTCGTCGGACCCTCGGGCGTTGGAAAGACGCTCCTGGCGAAGGCCCTCGCCGAATTCATGTTCGGCGACGCCGACGCACTCATGTATCTCGACATGAGCGAGTACATGGAGAAGCACAACGTGAGCCGCTTGATCGGCGCGCCTCCAGGCTACGTCGGTTACGAAGAAGGCGGGCAGCTCACGGAACGCATCCGGCGACGCCCGTACGCCGTGCTACTTCTCGACGAAGTTGAGAAGGCCCACCCAGATGTCTTCAACATGCTGCTCCAGATCATGGAGGAAGGCCGCCTCACTGACTCGTTCGGACGTCACGTCGACTTCAAGAACGTGATTCTGATCATGACTTCCAACCTCGGTGCCGACGTCATCAAGGGCGGCGAGCAGTTCGGCTTCACGAAGCGAGCTGCGGTCCAAGACTATGAGCGGATGAAGAAGTCGCTCATGGGCGAGGTCGAGAAGTTCTTCCGACCCGAGTTCATCAACCGTCTCGATGAGGTCATCGTGTTCCGGCCGCTCGTCAAGGATGACCTCAACGTGATCATCGAGTTCGAGCTCGGCAAGCTACGGAAGCGGCTCGGGGAGAAGGGCATGAAGCTCACGCTTGACGCTGGCGCGAAGGACTTCCTCATCGACCGTGGATACAACCCCGACTTCGGCGCACGTCCGCTGCGCCGCTCGCTCGGCCAGTTCGTCGAAGACCCGCTCGCCGAGCACCTGCTCTCAGACGACTTCCAGTCTGGCGACGAAATCATGGCGACGCGGAAGGAAGGCCAAGACTTCCTCACCTTCACGGTGAATCGACCTGAGAGCCCAGGCGACACCCCGGCGCCGCAACCAGCGACGACTGCGTAATCACCGGCCACCATCATGCATCTCACGAAGCCCGCAGCCGCCTGCGGGCTTTTTCGTCTATCAACGTCGCACAAGCGATTGGCTCAGCGGACCCATAAGAGTCGACAACCGCCGTCCTCGTAGATCACTTCGACCGTCGTGAACTTGAACTGTGAAGCAACCCGCGGTGTGAAGCCGACGCGAAACGTGTTGTTCCCCGTCTTTCGCAGGAGCACATCCGGTCCAAGGAAACCAAACCCCATTCGGTTGAGCGTCTCCATCATCGGGCGCCGATACCTGGCGCACCACTTCGCAAACGCCTTCTTTCCGCTGCTCGTCCCAGCGTTACTTTGGATCGCTGCACTCGCCTGCCCTTGCCCGCTCCCCTGAGCGCTCGAAAATCCCGAACTCGCGAACGCTTCGCGCGTCGAGCGAGCGAGCATCTGATCGTAGAACTCGCCGTAGCGCTCCTCGCGCAGCGCCTGCATGAAGTTCCCGATCACATGCTCGGGAATGAACGCGCGCATCTTGACGCTACCGTCATCGCGTTCCTCCCACGTCGGCGTCGGCTCTACCTTGTCCGCAACGCCGTCGCCGTCGAGATCTATCTCGCGCTTGGCTTCGGCAGCCTGCGCCGCGAGTGCCTCTTGAGCGCTCGGAAGTGGGTCTGTTGAGAACTTCACGATCGTCCCATCGGGCGCAATCCACTCGTCTTTGAGTTCTTCCTCTGACGCCTGATAGTAAAACTGCGGGCGCTGGTGATATTCAATGCGATATGGCGTGCAGGCCGAGACGACAGAGAGTCCGAACGCGGCACAAAGAAGCGTGAACAGGGACAGTGGCAATCGAGGCGGCAGCCAGCGAGCGATCGTTGCGCAGAAGAACAGTGCGCGTTCATACCCGCGAGCGGCCTCCCTTCTTACCTTCCTGTGTGCCACTCGGTGACCTCCGTGTTCGACCAAACTCCTGCAACCGTTCGAGCGCCTCACACCCGCTGCGCCGCTGGCAGCGCGACCATTGTGGGCTCGTCGCGCCCGATGCGACACGACGCGTGCACCGCGAGCGATGGATCGGTCTCAGGGTAGTCGACGCGGCAATGGGTACCTCGGCTCTCGCGGCGCCAGCGGGCTGCTGTCGCCATGAGGCTTCCGACCGTCAACAGATTTTGAACCTCCCAACCGGCGATGTCGTCAAAGATCTTGTCCAGCGAATACCGGCTCCAGAACTCGATCATGTCGAGCGCGTCGCCTAACCGTCCACCTTGCCGCTCGATTCCGACATTTCGCCACATCGCGCTGCGGAGGCTCGATCGCACGTCGACGAGATCGAGCTCTCCTCGCTCACTCGGCCGAATATCGCTAACAACTTGGAGCGGTCCACGGGTGGCGTCGGCCCGTTCCGCGACGGCGCGTCCGACGCGACCCCCAAACACAAGACCTTCGAGCAGGCTGTTACTCGCGAGGCGATTCGCGCCGTGCAGACCGTTGCACGCGACCTCTCCGACGGCATAGAGACCCGGCACCGACGTCCGCCCGTGCTGGTCGACCCACACGCCGCCAATCGTGTAGTGCGCCGCTGGATGCACCGGAATGAGATCGCTCACCGGATCGAGGTCGTAGGTTTTGAGCAGTGCCGCGAGTCCGGGAAACCGTTCGATGAACGCTGGTCCGCCCAGATGCCGCACGTCGAGAAACACGTTGGAGTCGTGCGACTCTGCCAGATGATCCATGATCGCGCGACTCACAATGTCGCGCGGCGCGAGCTCGGCAAGTTCATGCTGTCCGACCATGAAGCGGTTTCCGCGCCGATCGACGAGGTAACCGCCTTCGCCGCGAATCGCTTCGGAGAGTAGGGCGCGACTCGCGCCCGCGATGTACAACGTCGTCGGGTGGAACTGCATGAACTCAAGGTCGGCGATCGCTGCTCCAGCGCGCCACGCCATCGCCAGCCCATCGCCAGTCGCAACCTTGGGATTCGTCGTTTCGCGATAGACCTGTCCAGCGCCGCCTGACGCAAGCACCGTCGCCTTCGCCCAGATGATTTGCAGCCCATAGCGTGGATGGTGTGTGATCGCGCCGAGGACTGGCGAGCCAGGGCCGCCCGCCGTGATGAGGTCGAGCGCGAAGCAGCGGTCGAAGAGTCGAATCGACCCGCGCGACTCGGCGATCGAACGCGTCTTCGCAATCAGCGTACGGACTAACTCTCGCCCAGTAGCGTCGCCGTCCGCGTGCACGATGCGATTGCGATGATGACCGCCTTCACGCCCAAGACTCAGCCCTCCGCGAGCGTCGCGATCAAGGCGCATGCCCCACTCGAGCAACTGTTCGATCTCACCCGGGCCTTCGCCGACCACGGTGCGCACGGTCTCCTCGACGCAGAGTCCAACCCCCGCAACCAGCGTGTCTTCGATGTGCAGCACGTTCGAGTCGTCGTCTGCAAGCACCGCCGCGATGCCGCCCTGCGCCCACGCGGTATTTGAAAAATCAAGCGCGTCCTTGGCGACAATGATGACGTCGCCCATGCCATTCCCGCCGCTCCCCCCACCCGTGGAAGTCGCAGCGATCGCAGTGCGCAGGCCCGCCACACCGCTTCCGATCACAAGCGTGTCGGTGACGATGTGTGGCAGCAAGAGACTGCGAAATGGAATGAGATAGCGACGCGTGTCGAGAGGTTCAGTCATGTGCAACATCAACCTGCGTCATCTCTTGGTATCGGAGCCCGACGCAGGACGTCCAGTTCTAGTCTGCTCCGGCGGCTTCGGAGGATCGTTCGGCAATCCCCACTCGGCGACGAAGAGCTGCGAGCTCTTGTCGTCGCTGCGTTGACCGGTCCACATCATCCACTTGCCGTCGTGCGTGAACACGGGCAACACGTCGGCACCATCGGCCTGCGTCACACGTCTCAAATTCGTGCCGTAGCGCGACTGCCGTACACCGTCGCGCAGAAGCGACGTCGCATCGACCGCAAAAATCTCATAGTTTCGATGACTGACGGCCGAACTCGCGAACACGAGGAACTTGCCACTCGGGTGAAAGTACGGACACCAGTTCACGTTGCCATCGCGCGTCACTTGGTGCTCTTCGGCGATTCCGGTGATGTGTCCTTGCGCGTCAAACACGAGGTCGGCGACGAAGACTTGGAGCATATTGTCGCCGTTCCGATCGGAGCGATAGACAATGCGCTTTCCGTCGGGCGAGAAGAACGGACCGCCGTCATAACCCGGCGCACTCACTAGCACGAGCTTGTCATCATTTTGGCGATTGAGCACAACAATGTCGCCCTGATTCTGCGCGAGATCGCAGTACAGCAGGTACTTTCCGTCGGGCGAGATCGAGCCCTCCGCAACGTACGCCTTGCCGTCACCGACCACTGGAATCAGCGATGCCGCAGAGCCATCGGCGGTCTTGAGATCGGCCATGACGATGCGCATCTCCGGCGGGAACATCCAGCGGTAGCGACCGGTTCCGCGCTGGTAGCCAGGTGGTTCGCTCGCTGTTGGCGGTCCGACCGTCGACGCGAAATAGATCGTGTTGGCATCGGTCGGATCGAACCAGCCGCAGGTGTTTGCGCTTCCCTTCGGGCTGAGGCGCGTGATCCCCGAGAGCCCGACGATCTTGCCATCCTTGCGCACGACATCCGCGATATACATCGCGTAATACTCTTCCGGCGTCGCGCCATCGGCGGGCTTCTCGACCGCTTGGAAGACGATGCGCGAATCGTTAGGCGAGAAATACGCCTCACCAGCCTTCGCGAATTGCTCGGGGAAGGTGAGTTGAACGTGGCTCGTCAGCGCTCCCTGCTCGGCGACCCGCCAGTCGGTGCTCGCGTCACCGCTCTGCGCAGGAAAAGGGGCGACCGAAGTAGCCTTCACCGGTTCTTGGGTGCCGGGAGCCTGAATCAGAATGGCGGCGAGGCAGAACATCGTCATGGGCATTGATTGACTCGTGGGGCGAAGGAGGCTCTGGCAGTGTAGAGGGTCCGTGTTGGCGGTCCCCGGCGATCGTTGGCCTTTCCGTCCGCGATCGCGTCCCGATAGTCCGCCGCCCCAGCGGTATCCTTTCCAGCGACACGCCGCATGCAACCCGAGTCTACAGAACCGAAGCGAGGCGACGGACCGCTCGACGGAGCGCAGATCGATGAGACCGCGCGACATCTCGAGAAGACGGCTCGGGCCGTGATATGGCGACGTGGCATACCTCCGCGGGCCGACATCCAACCTGAGAGTGTCGCCTACAGCGTGATCGCAGGAGCGCTTCAAAAGCCTCCGACCGCGAATGACCGCGAGCATCTGCTCGCAATCCTGAGCGCTGCAATCGAACACAAGATCATCGATCGCCTGCGCCGAGGTGGACGCGGCGGACCGGAGCGAAGTAGCGCGGATCTCGGCTCGCCAGAGCTTCCGGAAACCGCCACGACCGACGTTCGACCCGATGAAGCCGCACTGCGCGAAGAAGATGCCGCGGGCATCGACCGATTTCAAGCGATCGGATCGAGCACTATTGATTCGAAACGCACTATTGATTCGAAACGCACTTGGGAAGTGCTTGAGCTTCACCTCCTTCGCGGGCGATCGCTTGGCGAAGCAGCGGCTGCGGTCGGACTCACGCGTGACGCCGCGAAGATGCGCTACCACGCCGCGAAAAAGCAGTTGTTAGTCGCGCTCCTCACGCCGGTCTTTTCCGCACTACCGAAAGACGCCGCGGCGCTCGGCCACGCTGTTCTCCTCCGTCGTCTCCCGTTGGCGACCGCCGCCGCCACGCTTGGCTTCACCGAGGCCAGCGCACGTGAATGTGTCGATGAGACCATCGTTCCGGCGCTGATTGCCGTCTACGGCCGACCCGGTGCGGCGGTGATCGCTGCGCTGACCAAGCTTCGCAGCTCCTAATCTTCCGTTTTTTCTGCCAATCGTCCTTACCGCGCTCGCTGCTCGCTCGGGGTAGTTGCGAGGTCGTTCCGTCACGCATGGTGCTGGTGGAACACACGGCCTCAGCGTTTCACCACCCGTCACTGCGACAAGAAAGGCCAGCCATGCTGCACTTCAAGACTACTCTCGTTGCCCTCACGCTCGCCGCCACCATCAGCCTGCCAACCGCGATCGCCGCCAGCGGCGGAAATCAGAGCTCAATCGTGAGCATCGGCTTCCAGAAGAAGCCCAAGGCGAAGCTTGAACCAACGAACACCGAGGTCATCGTCGTGACGACGATTGACAAGCCCGACGCACCAAGCGTGACTCCTCCGGACACAAACGATGGCGAGGGCGGCATCGCGGAAGCTGCGGCGGCACTGCCCTTCCCATTCGACTTCGTGGTGCTCTCAGGACTCCAGCAGCAGGCCGAACAGGCTCGTCTGTACATCGCTGGTCTGGGCGGCCGCTACAACCGCGCGGCGTACAACGCGGCACTCCTGTTCCTCATGCATTACGAGGCGCTGGTGAACTACTTGGCCCTCGTCGACATTGACGTGCCATGGGCTGGCACGAATGACGACGCCACCGGTAGCGGTGTCCTGAAGAGTGGCGATACCGGACTCGACTCTTCCGACGCTCTACCTGCCGCGGCTGACTGAGCACGCAGTGCACCACGTCTCAACTCTCCCCGCCGCTCCCGCGGTCGCCTCGTCCCCGACACGGGCGCGGCCGCGGGAGCTGCACTGCGCGAGTACGCTTGCAACGAGATGTCCGCACCCAAATCAACTGGATCTGATGCAGCGGGACCCCATTCTTCGGGCCCGGGTTCCTCGGGACTGGCCTCGTCGGTCCCCACGATCCTCTTCAGCGACCGCTGGATCGTGGTCGCGGAAAAACCGTGCGGACTCCTTTCTGTTCCGGGCATCGGGCCGGAGAAGGCCGACTGTCTCGTGGCCCGGCTTCAGGCGAACTTCTCCGGCGCACGCATCGTCCATCGCCTCGATCGCGACACCTCTGGTGTCATGGTGCTCGCCCGCGACGCTGACGTGCACCGCGAGCTTTCGCGGCAGTTTGAACAGCGCGAAATCGAGAAAACTTACGAAGCAATCGTGTTCGGTCACACGACCGAGATCGCCGGCATCATCGACTTGCCCATTCGGAAGCAGGCCATGGGGTCGGCGATTCAGATCATCGACCGCGTTCTCGGGAAGCCGTCGACCACGCGCTGGCGCACGCTCGATCGGATCGAATCGCCGCCGCGAACTCGCGTTGAGCTGCGCCCGCTCACCGGACGCAGCCATCAGCTCCGAGTGCATCTCCAAGCGATTGGACATCCCATCGTCGGCGACGAGCTCTACGCGCCGCGCGACGTGTTTGAACTTGCGTCACGACTCTGCCTGCATTCGACAAAACTGGCGTTCACGCATCCGGTGACAAAGCTCCGCCGCGAGTTCTACTCGACGTGTCCGTTCTAAGGTCCCAAGCAGTGCAACGTGTGCGTCGCGGCGGCGCGATCGCGATACCGAGCGAAGAAACCGAACGCCGCTAACGCGGGGCAACATCGCAGTGGCCGATCATGCACGAGATCACCTCGACCGCGCAAACCAATTCGCAAGTAGCGTCGCCAAGTCTGTTGCGTTGACGACACCGTCGGCGGTGAGGTCGATCGGATCGGCCGCATCGATTGGTCCCCAGTGCTGAAGCAGCACCGCGACATCCGCGGCGTCGACGAAACCATCGAGCGTGAGATCGCTTCGCTCGCCTGAAGCGATGGTGATGAAGCTGTTGGTTGCGACAGCTCGCCGCAGCGTGGCGGTTCCATCCGGCCAGTCGACGCGAACGTCGACGATCAGCGCACTTGCAACGCCGAAGTGGACGCGCCCGTCGTCTTGGCTTTGATAGTTTGTTCCACCGTCGACCACGCGGAGCCACGAAGACGTTGGAGTCGTCGCACGAACCCGCGCGCCGATGCCATTGGGCGCGGCACCGCGCGCGCCTTGCGTATCAAGCGTGACTGTCAGCCATCGCGCCGCTTGCGCAACGCCGAGGTCGTTCCGGTAGAGCGTCATCTTGTCGTAGTTCGCGAAGATCAAGACGTCGCGATCGCCGTCGTTGTCGAAATCAGCCGTGAGCAGACCGCGACCATTGAGCGTGTGCCAGAGTCCGCAGGTTGCCGCGATGTCGACGAACGTTCCATCGCCCTGATTCATCCAGACGCGCGAGGGCTCATCCTCGTACGGCGAATCGGGAAGCCAACCGTTCGTCTCGATCAAGTCCAGACGCCCATCATGATTCAGGTCGACCGCAGTTGTCCCCCAGCCCCAGCCTCCATCGACGACTCCTGCGGCAGCGCCGCCTTCAACGTACTGGTGCGGACCAACGTTCTTGTAAAACTTGTTGCCGGTACCCGGAATGCCCGGCCCCGGTGGACCGAAGATGCTCGTCACGTACCAGTCGAGCGCGCCGTCGTTGTCGAAATCAGCGACGGTCTGCCCCATGCCGTTGCCTTCAAGTCCGGTACCGCTCGCCGCTGTGATGTTGGTGAATGTGCTGTTGCGATTGTTCTTGAAATAGCGCGATGTTCCAAAGTCAGCGGCGAGCAGCAACTCAGTCCATCCGTCGCCATCCATATCAATGAATCGCGGCGAGTAGCCGCGCACTCCCACCAGCGACGGCCCAAGTCCCGCTGCGGCGGTCACGTTGGTAAACGTCCCGTTCCCGTTGTTGCGGTACAGCCGGTTCCCTGAACTATTCTGGCGCCACCCCGCAATGAAGAGGTCCAGATCACCGTCGCGGTCATAGTCGCCCCACGCCGCGCCGGTTCCGTCGCAGCCGATCGGGCTGCCGACATTGACACCGGCCTGAGCTGCGACTTCTACAAAAGATCCGTTGCCCGTGTTGTGATACAGCCGGTGCTTGCCGAGCGCGGGCGCTTCGCCGTCGAATCCACAACTGGTCACGAAAATGTGGACCCAACCGTCGTTGTCGTAGTCACCGGCGGCGGCGGCAAGTCCCATGTGCTGGATCGCGACGCCCCACTCGTTCGCGCGATCGGTGAAGTGGCCGGTGCCGTCGTTGATGTAGAGCACGTCGGGCTGCGCGCCGCCCACCACGACAAAGATGTCTTGGTCGCCGTCGCGATCGAAGTCCGCCACCACGCCGCCGGAACAAAACAGACTCAGAATTGTCGATCCGCTCGCCATTGCGGCGGAAGGCGAGTGTGCCGCCAGCGTGCCTGCTTCCAACGAAATGTCGGTGAACGTCGGAAGAGCCTGCGGTTCCGCGCTAGCGCGCGACGACCACATCATGCATTGCACGGCTATCGCCATCGCCATAAAAGCTGCGACGCGCGACGAATACCCGGACACGCGATCGCGTAGATCGCCTCGCCGAGCGGGTTTCCCACAGGATCTCCGACAGACCTTCCAACAGGCTCGAAGCAGCATGCACGTCTCCTAACAAACCCCAGGAGCGCCCACACATGGCGATCGCTTCAATCGCCCGGGGGCCCATGGAGTCTACTACTGACCGCGCCAGATGCACGAACGAAGTTCGAGACCACCGAGTTTCGTCGACGCAAGTCGCCGTCGAGGCCTCAGCTCCACGAGAGACCTCGCGCCGCGTGAGGGAACTTATGGCGTCCCTCCGGACTCGGAGCGGCCCGCCCGCCCCTCCTTCACCTTTTTGGAGCCTCCATGCAACTGAATCCCGCGACGTTTTACGCCGAGTGGCCCAGCACCATGAACACGATGAAGGGCCGCGCGCCCGACATCGGTAAGGCGTTCGGTCCGTTCTTCAAAGAGCTCATGAAGGACGGCGCGCTGCCCGTGAAGTACAAGGAACTCATCGCGCTCGCCATCGGTGTCGCCACGCACTGCGAACCCTGCATCTACGCACACGTCGAAAAAGCGCTGAAAAACGGCGCGACGAGCGCAGAAATCATGGAGGCCGCAGGCGTCGCCGTGATGATGGGTGGCGGACCCGCCTACACGCACGCGCCTCTCGTCGCGGCTGCGCTCAATCACTTTGAGTCGGCGCAGCCCGCAGGATCGCAGCGGCCCCTATAGCGTTAACCCGCAACGTGCCGGCGCTGCGGAACGAATTCGTCGTGCGCCACTAACCCGGCCAACATGGTCGATGCCGCTTCGACCGCGATCGCCGCGGTGCGGCCTTCGACGTCCTTCGTGGGATTCACTTCAACGACTTCGAGTTCTACCAGTCCGCCGTGGTCGGCGACCATGGCCAGTGCGACGCGAATCTCGTCGAGTGTGAGTCCATCGTCAACGAGGCAGTCGACACCGGGCGCGATACTCGGATCGAGCGAATCTAGATCAAAACTCATCGAGAAGCGACCATCACGGCCCGAGGCGCGCACGAGCGCTTCGGCCATCACGGCGTCGATCCCTCGACGTCGAATCTCGGTGCTTGAAAACACGCGTATGCCGAGCCGGTCGAGGTGCGCCTGCTCACCCGGATCGATATCGCGCTGTGCGACGCATACGACTCGGCTCGGATCGCGCATGCCGTCGCGCCCGATACACGCGGTGAAGGCGGGCACCGGTATGCCCATCAACGCGGCGAGCGGCATGCCGTGCAGGTTGCCGCTCGGTGTTGATTGCATGCAGTTGCAGTCGGCGTGGGCGTCAAACCAGATGAGCCCAGGCGCTTCGACGCCGAGCGCCCGGTGCGCGTTCGCAACACCAGCCTGCGAACCTGCTCCAAGCGAATGCTCACCGCCAAGCACCAGCGGAAAACCACCATCCAGAATCGCGGAACGCACTACATCGCGAAGTTCGATGCAGAAGTCGGACACCGCCGAGGTCAACGCATCGCCGGGATTGCGTCCAAGCTCGCGCACTTCGGCGCGAACGGTTACGTCACCCCGATCGTCGACGACGAGTCCCCGCGAACGGAGTCGGCGAACCAGTCCTGCCGCGCGGATGGCGTCCGGCCCCCCGCCCGTGCCAATGCAGCGACCACCAAGTCCGCTGGGCACTCCGATGATGACGACGGGACGCGATGCTCTGCCGATTCGCTTGACGTTTTCGCGGTGCACGTGATCTCTCCCCGGAAGGCGACGCAGGCTGGCGGTCTCACTCTATCTCTACGCCCCCGCGCCCCGTCCGGCGTGTGTATCGACCTCCGGTGAAGACCGATCAAAGAACCTACGTTCTCTCAGTGAGTACTCTCGTCAGGGCGAACCGAACCGTCGAACCAGATCACAAATCGCACCGGCTTGGGTTTCTCCGAGCCCTTCTCCGACGGCTTATCGGGGCTGCCCGCGACGCTCAAGACGACGGTCGCGAGGCGCAGAGCCTTCGGATCTTGGCCGGGCCGCGCCTTCTCGTCGGAGAACTCGAGCGTGATGACTGAGCCAGCCGGTGCCTCGAGGAGGCCCTTGTCGCGGGCACGCTTGGTGAGGTCGCCCGCAATCTCAAGCGGAGTCGGCCACCGATCGTCGGGGATGTTCTTCCACGTCTCTAAGAACACCGGCGCCAGCGAGTTCGCGATCTTCTCGCACTGATCGCGACACTCCTCGTCGCGTGCTCGCTGCATCGGGTTCCGTTCCTTCGACGCGTTCGTGAGCGCGAAGGTCTCGGCCGCGATCGACTGCGGGAAACGATTATTGCTGCGGTCGATGTCTGCGGTCTCGCGCCGTGGATCGAGTTCAATCGACGCGATTGCCTTCGCGGTGACGAACAGCTTGCTGGTCACGACCGAATTCTGCTTCCAGATCTCGGCGGGTAGCCGTACGAAATCTTTTGAGCCGTCCTCGAAGGTGATCTCGAGTGGGAGGAACGTGACGAGTCCTCCAAGATTCCGGAATCGCGCGACGGTGAAGTGCAGCGTGGTCTTCGTCGCGTCCCGTTCCACCGGCTCAAGATCGTTCAGGAATCGTTCGCAACTGCGCCGATCCTCAGCCGTCACGTCGAGTTCGTCGAAGCTCGTATAGAAATCTTTCAACTCGGGAAACCGTCCGACGCGCTTGTCGAGCGGCTTGTTCCGCTCGGCGGCGAGCGTCGCGCCGCGATCCTCTTCACGCTTCGCCTTCTCACGCGCTTTGTCAGCCTCAACGTCGAGCCCCTTCGGCGACCACGTAACGACGCGCTCGACGTCGACATCAACGTGATCTGTCGAGTAGAACCACCCGCGCCAGAACCAATCGAGATCCATGCCGCTGGCATCTTCCATCGTGCGGAAGAAGTCCGCCGGTTCGGGACGATGAAACGCCCAGCGCCGGCAATACTCACGGAATGCAAAGTCAAAGAGATCACGACCGAGCACACTCTCGCGCAGCACGTTGAGTGCCGTCGCAGGTTTCGCGTATTGACTCGGACCGAACTGCAACACGCTCTCACTATTCGTCATAACCGGCGTCTGGGCTCGGCTTTTCATGTGATCGATGAGCTTGAACGGTTCGCCGCGACCGCTCGGATACTTCTCTTCCCATTCCTGCTCAGCGAGGTATTGGCAGAAGGTATTGAGGCCCTCATCCATCCAGGTCCACTGCCGCTCGTCAGAGTTGATGATCATCGGAAACCAGTTGTGCCCGACTTCGTGAATGACGACCGACACGAGGCCGTACTTCGCGCCCTTTGACCAGGTGCCATCCTTCTCCGGTCGCGGGCCGTTGAAGGAAATCATCGGGTACTCCATTCCCCCAACTGGGCCGTTCACGCTGATCGCAACCGGGTAGGGATATGGATACGCATGCCTAGAATAACTCTCGATGGTGTGCGCTACGGCCTGCGTCGAGTACACGCTCCACAGGCTGGCCGCGAGGCTCGGATAGAAGCTCATCGCCATGGCGACGTTCGTCGAACCCGGCACTTTGACGCCCCACGCGTCCCACACGAACGTCGGGCTCGCGGCCCACGCGAAATCGCGCACGTTTGTCGCGTGGAACTTCCACGTCTTCCGACCCGACGCTGTCTTTGACTCATTCGCTTTCGCTTCGTCGGGCGTAATCACGAAAGTGGGCTTCTCCGCCGATCGCGCAGCCGCAAAGCGCTCGCGCTGTGCTGTCGTCAACACTTCGTTGCCATTCAACAACTCACCGGTCGCGGCAACGACGAACGTGTCGGGGACATCGATCTCAACGTCGTAGTCGCCAAACTCCAGCGCAAACTCGCTCGAGCCGAGGAACTGCTTATGTTGCCAGCCGTTCTCATCGGTGTAAGGTGCCATGCGCGGGAACCACTGCGCCATGTCGTAAATCGGCAGCTTCGATTCAGGTAACAACTCGTAGCACGAGCGCCCGCCCCACACTTCGTTCGAGATGATGGGGAACGCGTAGTCGATCTCGAACTCGATGCTCGCGCCGGGCTTCAGCGCGACCGGAAGATCGATGCGCATCATCGTGTCGACGATCGTGTGCGCAAGAGGAGCGCCGTCGGCACTTTTCACCGAGCGGATGTCGTAACCGCTCTTCATCCCACTGGCCGTCTCGCCAGAGGTCGGATCGCCCCACGCGTGTTGCAGCACAATTCCACGGAGCCACTTCACTGACTGTCCCGCCGCCATGTCAGGTGCGGCAACGCTGCGATCGCCAAGCGATTCACGACGAAAACGGTTCTGGTCAAGCTGAAGCCACAAGTACCGCAACTCGTCGGGACTGTGGTTCTCGTAGCGGATGCGCTCCCATCCCACGATCGTGTGCTTCTCCGCGTCAAGCGTGGCCTTGATGACGTGGCTCGCCTTCTGTTGCCAGTACTTCGGACCTGGCGCACCCGAGGCAGTGCGTTGCTCGTTCGGCGTCGGGAGGATCTCGTCGAGCTGCCTGAAGGAATCGGTCCGCTTCTGCTTGTCGACGTGGATCCAAGGACCGTCGTCGAGCAGTCGCGGGTCGTCGATGTACGGAGGATGCGCAAACGCGGCCGAGGTCACCAGAAGCGAAAACGCGGCGAGGGCAAGCATTGCCGCAGTCTACGGAGTCAGCGAGGAAGGGATCGCGGCGCGAGGAGGTCCAGCAGGCCGCCGAGATCCACCGCGCTCACACCTCGACAAAGTGCCGTCGTCATCTGCGGAGCGCCACCGTGAACAACGAAAAGTCGCACCGGGCGGGCCCCCAATCCGGCGGCGAGCTTCAGCATCGAGTCAGCCATGCTCGGTTGAACCGTACGCCCGCACTTCGCTTTTACGAGTACGAGCCCTTCGCTCCCGTGCGTTCGCGTCGGGAGCTCCGGGACGACAAAGTCAACTTCGAGACCTTGGTGATCGCGAAACCAATAGATCTCGCGCCGACGACCTGCGTTCAACTGCTGTTTCGTGATTTCCGAGGCGACGAAGCCTTCGAAGAGGGGACCGTGAAACGGCGAACGGCGCAGCGCGGGTTCGGTCTCGATGCCGAGCAGATGACATGCAAGGCCCGAGTCTATGAAGTGCATTTTCGGGCTCTTCACGATGCGCTTCCCGGCCGAGTCGAAGTACGGCGGGATCAGCGCGATAATCGAGGTCGTCTCAAACACACTCAACGATTGCGAGATCGTGGGTATCGAAACGCCAAGCGGCGCCGCGAGGTCTGTGCGGTTGAACATCTGCCCGCAGCGCGTCGCGAGAACGGCGATGAACCGTCGGAACGTGCTGAGATCGCGCACCGCCGTGACTGCACGCACATCGCGCTCAAGATAGGTTTGGACATACGACGAGAACTATCGGCCGCTATCGCGCAGAGCGGCGCGCGACCGCAGAACCGACTCTGGATATCCCCCGCTGAGGAGTGCTACTTTCGGTGACTCCCGCGTAGAGAGCGGTAGGAGATGAAACACCGCAGCGCGGCCCGCCATCGACTCGGTGACACCTTGCATTAGCGGCGCGTCTTGCGAGCCAGTGATGATCCCCAGTGATGATCCCCAGAGATGATCCCCAGAGATGATCCCCAGAGATGATCCATTGCCCCTTGCGGCGCGGCGCGGCG
>JAWXCC010000008.1:0-11464 GCA_034440475.1 Phycisphaerae bacterium
GGCCCGAACGGAGCGCTCAAGCTCGGCGCCGACGCGCCAGAGCGAGTGTCGGGCCGCATGGCCCGAACGGAGCGCTAAAACTAGTGGCTTTGCCATTGAATCTTCGAGATATCGATGCCTTCCTTGTGAAGGTCCCAGAGCGGGCTCATAGTGCGCAAGTGGTTCACGGCCTTCACAATCGAGTTGATTGCGAAGTCGATCTCGGCCTCGCTCGTCCAGCGACCAAGCGAGAGTCGCAACGACGAGTGCGCCAACTCGTCACCGACGCCAAGAGACTTGAGAACGTACGACGGTTCGAGACTGGCCGAAGTGCACGCCGAACCCGATGAGCAGGCGATGTCCTTGATACCCATCAACAAACTCTCACCCTCGACGAAGCCGAAGCTCATGTTCGTGAGGTGCGGTAGGCGGCGCTCAGCGTGGCCATTAATGTGGACGCCTTCGAGTCGGTTGGAAAGTTCGGTCTCAAGCTTGCGACGGAGCCGGTAAAGTCGATCGCTCTCGGTCTCCATTTCCTTCTGACACAACTCGCACGCCGCGCCGAACCCAATGATGCCTGTGACGTTCAACGTTCCAGACCGCATTCCGCGTTCGTGGCCGCCGCCGTCGAGAATCGCCTCGAGTCGAACCCGCGGCTTGCGTCGACGAACGTACAGCGCGCCGACGCCCTTCGGTCCATAGATTTTGTGACCGGACCACGACATGAGATCGATGTTGTCACGCTCGACGTTGGTCGGCATCTTGCCGACCCACTGCGTCGCGTCGGTGTGAAAAATCGCGCCGCGTTCGTGGCAGAGCGCGCCGATTTCGGGGATCTCGTTGATCGTGCCGATCTCGTTGTTCGCCCACATGATCGTTACGAGAATTGTGTCGGGTCGCATCGCCGCTTCGACCATCGCTCGCGTGATGACGCCGTCGGGCGGCGGCTGAAGGAAGGTGACATCGAAGCCTTCGCGCTGGAGGCGCTTGCACGGATCAAGCACCGCCTTGTGCTCGTGCAGCGCCGTGATGATGTGGCCGCGGCCAACTTGACCTTCGGGTGCCTTCGCATACATGTGCGCCGCGCCCTTGATCGCGAGGTTGTTGGACTCAGTCGAGCCCGACGTCCAGATGATTTCCTTCGCGTCGGCACCGATCAGCGCGGCGGCCTGTTCGCGGGCGTGATCGACGCCGTCTTCCGCCTCCCAGCCAAACTTGTGGTTACGGCTGGCGGAGTTGCCAAACTTCTCCGTGAAGTAGGGCAGCATGACCTCCACCACCCGCGGATCAGTGCGGGTCGTAGCGGCGTGGTCCATGTAGATCGGAAGCTTGAGGGTCATGAGCGTTGGTGCCTTCGAGAAGAAGGAGGCAAGAGTGACGACGAGGGCATCGCGTTCGGTCGGAACCTCCGGCCAACGGTCTCGTCGGCGGCTGGCTGTCGCGCCGCCGAGACGAACACCCCCGTTGCTCCCAGCACGATCCACGCGAGGGTGGATGAGCGCAGTTGCAACTGATTCTCAGTGTAGCCCCGCGCCGGGTTCTCTCCAACGACTCCGGATCTTTAATCCGCAGGAAACCGCGGGCGCGTAGGAACGCGCATCGCGACTGCGGGAGCGTCGCCGATTCAGCGAACCCAGCCGCGCGACCCGTCGCGTCTCCAAAATTCCAAACAACCGCCAAACAAACGGCTCTACTTCAGCGGAAGACTTGTAGCCGCCACGATTTCCCCAAGCTTGCCGTTCCTCTCGCGCTGGAGAAACACCTCGATGCGCGACGCGTCGGACTTCGACCGTTCCGGCGGTTGCAGCCGGAGCTCGACCTCGCCTTTCGCGTTCAATTGGCCTGACGTACACGCCCGGGCAACATGGGTGTGCTCTAGCGTCCGGCCCGCATTCTCACCGCGCACCACCTTGGAAACCAAGTCGTCCTCGGTCCAGACCACGTGTGCGATCAACTTCCCCTCGAGCTTTGCGGCCGCTGTTGCGCTCGCGGTGACGTGGACCTCCACTGCTTCGCCGGTCTTCCGCTCCGCGAGCGTGGCAGTCATCTTTATCGTCGATGGTGACCGGAGCCCCGCGTCGATCGCCTTTTCGGCTTTTCCGCGATCAGAGCCGACGAATTCGACCTGACCGTTCACCACCATTTGCGGCGTGTAGATCGAGCGTGTCAGAAACGCGTCGGCGTATCCCTGCTGTCGCTCGGTCCGCTCTTTCGACGCGAAGCGATCCGGCCAACCGAGGCGGTCCCAATAGTCAACGTGGGCGGCGATGAAGTGCACATTCTTGCCGCGATACTTCGCTTCCATGTCCTTGAGCACAGCGTCGGCTGGCGGGCACGACGAGCAACCCTCCGACGTAAAGAGTTCGACGACGGCGACGCCAGTCTCGGGCAGCTTCGACTCACTGGCCTTGGGCGGCACCAACGCAGGTACGTCTCCCGATCGCAGCCCGAGAGTAAACGCGAGCCAGCTCGCTACGACAACGACGAGAGGGAAAACGAATCGCGAGGTAGTCCAAGGCATGCGTGGTCTCCGGTCCGGGACGCGTTGGACGTCAGGACTCGCGAATCCTGACAATCGCAGCGCTCTTCCCCGCTTTTATTGCGACTGCTGCTTGCGCGAGCCATTCGGCGCGTAATGCCCGACGAGCCGCGCAATCACGGTCACGAGAAAGAACATGCCAGCCATGCCTTCGACGATCGCGAGCATCTGCGTCGTGCGCGTCAGCGGAGTCATGTCGCCGTATCCAATGCTGATCAGCGTGATGAAGCTGAAGTAGTAGCCGTCGAGCCAGGTAAACGTCGTCATCGGCGTGCCGAACAGGGCAAACGAACCCGGGTGGCGACCCTCGGCGAAGACGTAGGCGGCAGCCCACATGAGCCCAAGCAAGAGATACGTGGACATGCTCGCGGCAACGACATCGCCCGTGACTTCAGGCGAGCGAAGTACGAACCGCAACAATTGATAGGCAACGAAGCCGAGAAACAGCACGCTGAATCCTGAGCCGGAGAATGGCGGAAGTACGCCGGGCATGTAATGCTCGATCCAGCGTGCGGCAACCGCTGGGGCGACCAAGACCGCTCCCGTGATCAGTGTTCGCGCGTTGCCGCCGACAGCGAGCATGGCGCCGAGAAGCACTAGGGTGACTGCCAATGTCTCAACCAACTCGCCGTATGGCGGCCGATCGATGAACGGGGTCGCGACAAACAGCAGTACGAGCGCTACCAGCAGGTGTCGCGGCGAGAACCAGCTCACGCCACAGCGCAGGAGTTCGACCGCGCCTCTACGGCGGGGACGGTGGCTGCCCGCTGGTGAAGGTGAATCTTGAGATGTCATGCTGATCGCCTACTCTTTGGACCTAACTTCGAGTTGCTTCCTCAGGATTGCAATCGTCTCCGCCCACGCGCTCTGCGCCGCCGCGAGATTCGCGCCGTCCCGGGCGCTCTGCTGCCGCAGAAATCCGTGTCCGGCTTTGTCGTACACCTTCGGCGTGTAACTCTTCTTGAGCTCGGTCGTCGCCTTCGTCGTTAGTTCGACTGTCGATGTCACTCGCGCGTCATCGCCGCCGTACAACCCGAGGACCGGACAGGCGACTTGCCCGAGCGCCTCGTTCGTCGTTGGTGCCGTGCCGTAGTAGACGACCGCGGCATCGAGTTTCGGCTGCTTGGTGGCGTACGCGAATGTCGTCGAGCCGCCCCAGCAGAAACCGATGCACCCGGTGCGCTGCGTCGCCGACGGCAGCGTAGTCGCGTAGTCGCGAGCTGCGTTCAAGCGAGCGGTGACCTCGACGGGGTCGAGCTTACTCACGGCGTCACGCACCGCATCACCAGTGAACGAGTCGGTCGCGCCACCACTAGGGCCCTTGCCGGAAAGGAGATCGGGCGCGACCGCGATGAAGCCCTCGGCCGCAAGTTGATCCGCGACCCCGCGCACCCAGTCGGTCATGCCGAATATCTCGTGAATCACGATGACGACCGGTGCCTTTCCGCTGCGCTCGGGATACGACACCCACGTCTTGAGCGTCACTGGCTTCGCTGCGGCGTCGCCCTTCGCAGCGTCGCTCGCGGCGGGGAGTGCAATCTCGACCCACTCGCCGTGGCGCGGTGAATCGACGAGCGCTTTAGTTGCGTGTTCCGCGTCGGGCGGAATTGCGAGTTTCGCGGCGACGTTGGTCGGCCTCGCCGGTTCCGGCACCTTCGCCGGCGGTGCCTGTGCGAGTGCTGCAGCGACGACGAAGAGGCTGACAACCAATGATCCGATGAGCCGGGTGTGCATGCGGGGCATTGTGACAGCCCCTAGAAAAAGAAGCCGGGCACCGTCCGAGTGGGTCTTGAACGGTGCCCGGTCCGCGCATGTGGCGATTGAGTGGACGAGCGGTATGAAACCGTCCCACGATGAAGGTCGGAGGGTCCTTCGCGCTCAGATGCTGTTGTTCGTGGGACCAGCCCGCGACCCGGCGGCGGATGCTCGCAGGGTCCGCTGCGGACGCGTCAGCTCGCCGCTAACGTGCGGCGATGCGCGTCGTCGAGCAACCGGCAGACTTGGCATCCTTTCGCGGGTGCGTCTTCGTACCCACAATGGGCGCGCTGCACGAAGGCCACGCCGCACTGCTTCGCCGGGCGAAAGAGACCGGACGCCCGGTCGCGCTTTCGATCTTCGTCAACCCGACCCAGTTCGCACCGACCGAAGATCTGGCGCAATACCCGCGGACCCTCGACGCCGACCTCGCTATCGCGCGGGCGGAAGGCGTCGACGTCGTGTGGGTGCCAGCCGCCGCGACGATCTACCCCGAAGGAATCTCCGAGGCGAACGCCGTCGCAGCGCGGCTGGCGCTTCCCGACGTTGCGACGCAGCCAAGTCTCGAAGATCACTTCCGGCCCGGGCATTTCGCTGGCGTACAGCTCGTCGTCGCCCGGCTCTTCGACGTGGTACGCCCGGCGGTCGCCTTCTTCGGGGAGAAGGATTGGCAGCAGCTGAAATTGGTAGAGGCCATGGTGCGTATCGCTGAAAAGTCGACGCCATCGCGTTGGCCGGGCCTGACGATCGCACCGGTCGCGACGTTTCGTGAGAACGACGGCCTCGCGCTCAGCAGCCGCAATCGCTACCTTCGGCCGCAGGACCGGAGTGCGGCGATTGGCGTCGTTCGCGCGATTCGAGCGGCGCAATCGGCGGCCAAAGTAACCGGGTCACCCGCCGCCGCGGAGCGAGCCATGCACGAAGTTCTCGCGAGGACAGCCGCCGACCCCCCGGAGGGTGGTGAGTTCACGCTCGATTATGCGGTCGTACGCGACGCCGCGTCGCTCTTGCCGATGAACGAGTTCACTCAACCGTCGCGAGCGCTCATCGCGGCACGCCTAAGCTGGCCCGGCGGCGGCGTCCGGCTCATCGACAACGCCGCACTTCTCGACCGGTAGGGCTGGCGAATGCGTCACGCCCGCCGGCGACGGGTGAATTGCTTCAGAGTTCGCCCGATGCACTGGTATCGTTGACCGCTTCTCCTACGAGGTGCTTTGATGGATCGACGACTGCTCCCCGGCCTGCTTGTTTCAGCGATTCTTGCCTCTGCTACCGTCGGACCCGCGATCGCGCAATCGGTCGTCAAACCCGATAGCACGAAGACTCGCGACGCGAAGAAAGAGGAGCGGGACAAGGCGCGGCGCCTCGACAAGCTCGACAAGAACGACCGAGCTGCGATCGACAACGCCATCGGATTTGTCGCGCCGGAGTTCACGAGTAGCGTGGACTGGGTGACGGACGAAGGTGCGCCGAGCCTTAAGTCGCTCCGCGGGAAGGTCGTCGTCATCCAAACCTTCACGACGAAGAACACTGCCAGCCGCACGACGCCTGAACGACTCGCAAAGGCACTCGCGGAGTTCAAATCTGACGACGTGCAATTGATCGTGATTCATACGCCCGAGGGTGCCGACAAGGCCGACGTTCAGCTTGGCAAATCGAAGCCGGAAATGCCGACGGGCATCGACCGAACCGGCGATTTCTGCGATCTGATTGGCGCTTACAAGAAGCCTATCAATGTTGTCATTGATCGCACCGGCGATATCAAAGCTGGTGGCCTCACGATCGACGGCGTGGCGGAAACCGTGAAGGAACTCGTCGCGGCGCCGTACGACCCCGCGAATCTACCGACCGCTCGTCCCAAGGAAACATCGGTCGCGAAGAAAGAGTTCCCGACCTTCAACACACCCATTTCAGGCGCGGCCGATTTGCGCGGCAAGACATCTCCCCCGCTGCCGAGAAACGTTGAGTGGCTCACGAACGCCCCCTCCCCGCAGGGCAAACTCGTCATCGTCGACTTCTGGGCGACGTGGTGTCCGCCGTGTCGGGCTGCCATCCCGCACATGAACGAGATCGCCAAGGGATTCAGCCGCGACGTCGCGTGCATCGGGATCAGCGACGAGACTGGAAGCAAGTTTGATTCTGGCTTGCGCCAATACGGTCTCACCCGCGCGAGCTTTGAGTACTCCGTTGGCACCGATCCGATGGGCTCAATGAAGAAAGGCTTCGGTGTCAGCGACATCCCGCATGTCGCGGTTATTTCAACCGACGGCGTTGTGCGCTGGCAGGGTCATCCAGGTTCGCTGACCCCGGAGCTCGTGACCCAGCTCGTCGAGGCAAACCGCAGCATGATTTCGACTGGCGGCGGCGCGGCTGGCCCGAGCGATCGCTGGCAACGCGACACCGAAGCTCAGAAGGACCGGGCGTCAGCCAAGGGTCGCGAGAAGGACAAGAAGAAGAGCTACTGAACGGGCGTTAGTTAGTTAGTTAGTTAGAAGTCGAGGCGTCCTGGCAATAGGTACTGCCGCATCACGAGCCACGTCGCGGGACCGAACTCGGAGCCCGAACTCATATCGCCGCTCTCGGTGAATCCCGTGGGCGAAGCGCTCGCTTGAGCAACGAAGCCGGGGCTCAAGATATTCATGGTCTTGACCGACCCGTCCATGAACGACATGTTGATCCGGTTCGAGTCCCAGAATGCCGGGATGTCTTCCCAGAACGGCACGCTCCAGTCGAGCAGCCATCCCTCTTCGTTGTAGCCGAGCGGTGACTCTTCATTGATCGAACACATCGTGTTCGCTGGCTGAGGCAACTTCGACAGCGTCGAGGTCGGCAGGCTCGTCTGGCCTGCTGGGAGCGGGACGAGCGTTCCGCACCCGAAGTCATCGGGGCAACTAATATTTCCGACGTACGAGTTGATCGAGTAGCTGCGGAGTCGTTGCGTCGGATCAAGCGGCGACTTATACGCCAATGGATTTTGATCCATGTACGACCAAAGGACGCCACCCTCGAGGGCTTTTTGAGTCTCGATCTTGGTCCCATCGGGCAGGTTTTGCAGGTTCGCGCCGGAGGCGTTGACCCAGCAGTGCGCCACGCCGGAGATCGCCTTGTCGGTCCGCGGACTGGGCAATCGCGCCGCGTTGTCAGCGGCGTACTGGTTCATCGCGTTCGCGATCGACCGTTGGCTCGTAAGACAGGTCGTCGTGCGCGCGGCGGCTCGCATGCGACCGAGGACCGGCAAGAGGATCGCGATGACAAGAGCGACGATCGCGATGACGACGAGCAGTTCGACGAGGGTGAAGCCGTGCCGCGCGCCAGACTGGGATGCAGACTGGGGTGCGGACTGCCCCCCTACGCGCCGCTGGGCGAGGTTCTCAAAAGGCATATGGGTCATAGCAAACTCCGAAAGCGCTTCCGACGGCAGAGACTACGCACATCCCCACGAAAGGGCGCACCAAAGGGATCACTCAGCGGATCCGCGGGACGCCAATTTGCGGAGCCAGATGTTCCGGTACCGGATGGGGTCTCCGTGATCTTGAAGGTGGATCGGCCCGGTCGCGTCATGAGCCTTGTACTGCGCCCTTGCCCCGTGAACGGTTGCTCCTAAAAGTTCGGCGTTGTCTTGCACGAGGACGCCGTTGAGGAAAACAGTCAGGCTCGCCGGATGGAGCACCGTCGCGGCCGCCTCAGCGCCGTCATTTCCCGCGACTGGCTTCCCGAACACCGGAGCCCGAAAGACGACGTCGTAGACGTTCCACTGCCCCAGCGGTCGGCAAGCGTTCACCAGTGGCGGGTATTGACCGTAGAGCGACCCAGCCATGCCGTCGGCGTAGGTCACGTTCGGGTTGCTCGACAGGACCTGCAATTCGTAGCGGTCCATGAAGAAGACGCCAGAGTTGCCGCCGTGCTGACCCTCGACCTTAGCGTCCGCAGGCACCATCCACTCGATGTGGAGTTGCACGTCGCCGAACGACTCCTTCGTCGTGATGTCCCCAGATTGCGGCTGCACGATCATCGCGCCGTCAAGCACCTTCCACTTCGCGTCGCCGTTACTCCCCTTCCATGCCGAGAGATCCGGCTTCGATGCTCCGAAGAGGACAACGGCGTCGGACGGCGGCAGCGCAGGCGCCCCCGCCGGGCCCGGATCGACGACGGAGGGCTGAGGCCGCTTCATATCGTGCACTTCGTACTTGAACTGCTGTTGTGCCTGAGTAAAAGCGAGGGCGGAAACTGAAGCGAGGACAAGTGCCGCGCTCGACGCGATGAGTGTGCTGCGCATAAGCGTGTTGTACCGCGCCGGGGTTCGGAAGCGTGGGGCCAACGACGGTCGACGCGCACGCTGATGGTCGGCGACTCGAGCGACGCGATCCGCTGCCTTAAGCACCCCTCTACTTCGCTGCGCTCAGCGTCTCCGGCGCAGCCGCAATGGCGGCTGCGGAGCACAATGGTACTAACACTGCATGCGTACCGCTGCATTCGTACTTTGGCTGCTCGCTTGCCTATCTTCCTCCCGGCGTGGTGTATCTGTGCGGACACCATGAAACGACTGACCACGTTCATCGCCAACGCGATCTGCCACGCGCGGGCTCCACCTGCGCCGAAGCGTGTGGACGCGATTGCGATACCCGTTCCGCAGATGCGCGAACGCGCGGATGCGATGCACGCGCGGGGCTTGCAGTCGTTGCTCGGCGAGTGATTGGGCCGCACTCGCGCGACACCTCTTGGTAGACCGGGTCAGCAACCGCTCCAAGAAGCTAGGAGAATTGCAAGGTCAGAGGCACCGACGTTTCCGCTCGCATCAAGATCCGCCGGTCCCCCCGGTAGTCCCCAGGCACCGAGCAATGCGGCGAGATCGGGAGCGCTCACGGTTCCGTCGCCGTTCAGGTCGGAAGCGGCGCACATCTGTTGGATCGCCACCTTGAAGCTCGCCTGCGACGATGTCATCCACGGACCGTTTTCGACTTGGAGATTCGTCACCTTGGCGTTCGCCGTCAGCGTGTAGGTTCCCGGCGCGAGCGTGATCACACCGAGGAATGTCTGCGACGCTCCAGGCATGAGTGTCTCTACGGACGCCATTGCGAGCGCGGTGCTCGCACTCTTGAGCTCGACCGTCGCGCTCGGCGGTTCGCCCGCTGCACCCGCGCATCCGACGCAGCCAACTGACGCTGTCATTGCGACCCGAACCTGCGTCGGGGCGGTGACAACAATTGTCGCACCGAGATGACTCGTCGCGTTCTGGTTGTACACGATGCTCGCGCAGAAGCCGACGAGGGGCAGCAACACTCCTCCGCTTGCGGCTCCGTCGCCTGTGAGTTCAAACGCGGTCAGGACGCTGGTCTGGTCCGCTTCGGACAACCCACATTGGGGAGCGGTGACGTCAACTGACCACGGACCGGGTGCGACGGTGGACGTGGCGTCGCTCGAGGCGCAGTCGCAGTCGATTCCGGTCCCAAAGACATCGAAACCGCCCCACGCTGCCAGCGCTTGCGCGGATCGATCAGCGGAGAGAATCGTCCACGGCGAACCTGCCTGCACTCCCTGGATGCAGGCGAACAAAACTGTCACGAATGGGAAGGCAATGTGTCTCATCAGCGAACCCCGCGAGGCGAGAGATGTGATCAATCCACGAATGCATGCCGCAGTTAAGAAGCGTCATTACGTCGAATTTCTCAACGATGTCAGTAGATCGCTCGCAGAAATCGTGGTAATGCGTTGTCGCCGAGGCGCGGGCCGCCGCCTGTACCCTGCCTTCATGGCCACCACCTACGCAGCCACGATTTCGCTTGGCGATACGGATGCCGCGGGCGTTCTCTTCTTCGCGCGGCTCTTTGACTTCGCGCAGCGTGAGCCCATAGTGGACATACCCATGCCCCCGACCCGCCAGCTCCCGATGCGGCCACGAGAAGCACAACACGCCTCGGCTTGGCGTCTCGTTCGATCGTCCGGTCGCAAGCGCCGACTGCTGAACTACACTCGAATGGGCGTGGCCGCTGTGGCTCTCCTCGCATCGTCGCTGACGACGGACAGGGTCGTATGCGCGCAGTGCACCTACACGGTCGAGCTTCTCGAGAAGCCAGCGAATTGGGCAACACTGGTGGTAAGTGACCTAGGACCGGATGGCAGTGTCGTTGGTTCATTCAAGTACCCCGACCAAATCAACCATCATCCCTTCCGCTGGAGCCCGACCACAGGCTATGAGGTGATAGCCGGACCAAGCACCGTGACAGATCGACAGGCTCGCCAAGTGTCTAACAACGGTCTCATCGCAGGGACCGGCGACGTTCCGGGATTCTCCGACGAAACCACACAGTTCGTCATCTGGTACCGAGGAACATCGTGGTGTGTACCAGCGCCTGACCCGTCGATGTACGTCAACGTTCAGGATGCTGACGGCGACGGTTATGTCGTGGGCTCGTTTGGAAGCGGACGGCTCGGTCTCTTCCCGTTCGCATCGAGAAACGGCGAAATGCTCTCGCTCCCTGAGGCGATCGAGTCGAAGCACGGCGAAATCCGAGGTACGAACGCGCTGGGAATGATCTGCGGCTGGCACGGCGAAAGCACGGTCGAAAGTCCAAGACGAGCGTTCATCGGCACTCTCGACGCGATCACCGACCTTCCGACAATTGAAGGCACCATGCACCCGTGGGCGGTTCGAGTGACTCGCAATGGCCACGCCGCGCTGCGGGTGACGCTTGTGCAGGCGCGGCCTGACGATCCGTTACTGAGGCGAGGTTACTTCTGGAATGGTGGCGAGCAGATTCCTCTTGGCGTCCTTCCGCTGCCGGGCGGGGATCGGTCGCTGCCCTATGACATGAACGAAGTCGATCAAATAGTGGGTGCCAGCGGGCAGACTCAGGGCCCGGGCGTTCCATGGACCCGTGCGATTCTTTGGCAAAGCGGACAGCTCTATGACCTGACCACACTCACGATCTTGCCGCCGAGGTCGAAGCTGTTAACCGCGCTGACGGTCGACGACAGCGGAAACATCCTCGTAGATGGCAGATTGGGAATCGGTGGATGCGTGCCGACGGGATTCATCCTGCACCCGATGACGTTCGACGCCGCCGACGTCACGATCGACTGCCACGTGGATGTGCGCGATCTCGCCGTTGTGCTGCAAGAATGGGGGCCCACCGCCGATGCCGCTGTGCCTCGCGCCGACCTCGATGGTGATGGCGTCATAGGACCAGCGGA
>JAWXCC010000009.1:0-6339 GCA_034440475.1 Phycisphaerae bacterium
CGCCGCGCGAGAGCATGGGGGGAGAGTATAAAGCGTTTCTCCCGTGAAACTCCGCACACACAAATTCAGTCGTGCTCTTTCTGTCGGGTCCGCCATTGGCCTAGCGCTTGGCGCAAGCTCGATGCTCGCGGGCGCGCCGCAGAAGGCAACGCCGTGGCCGCCGACGGAACCAGTCATCGCGCGGCCAACGGAGTCGACCTCGAGCTCACCGCCGTCGGTCACGCTCAAGGAACGCGGCGACAATACTGGAGACGGTTCTTGGGATGTCGCGTTCTCTTTCAAGATCGATCGTGCGGTAAAGCGCGTCGTCGTTGCTGGCGACTTCAACGCGTGGAATCGTGATGCACTCGCGATGAGCAAGGGCGCGGACGGCATCTGGCGTGCGACGACGACGTTGAAACCCGGCGCGTGGCAATACAAGTTCGTGATCGACGGCGACACGTGGTTGCAAGATCCGCGCAATCCCGAGGGCACGAACGACAACAACGGCGGCTTGAACTCTGTGCTCAAACTTGGCGCGCTCGCGAATCTCTCGAAGAGCGCCGCCAAGGCGGGCGATGGCGTGATCGGCGCGATCGGTCTCGCGCACGAATCTGAAAAACCGCTGTATCTCCAGCACGAATCGCCTTCGCCGCCAGAGTCTGGCGGCCGCTGGCTCGTGCGCTTTCGCACACTCGCTGGCGATGTCGATGCTGTTGACGTGCTCGCGCGAGGCACCGACGTCGCGCCCATGTCGCGCGTCGCAGCGTCTGAACTCTTTCAATTCTGGGAAGCCGAACTTCCCCCACTCAATGAAGGCACGCCCTACACCTTCCGCGTGCGCGATGGAGCAACCGTGGCTCGACACCACACCACGTATTCACTCGCAACGACGGGATCTCCGCTGCGCACACCTGAGTGGGCGAAGAACGCGATTTGGTATCAGATCATGCCCGATCGTTTTCGCAGCGGTTCATCTGACAATGATCCGCGTCAAGTCCTGCCATGGACCAGCGACTGGTATGCACCGACGGCGTGGGAGAAGGAGTCGGGCAAGGAGTTCTATGGATACGTTTTCGATCGTCGGTATGGCGGCGATATTCAAGGTGTGCGCGAGAAGCTCGGCTACATGAAGGAGCTCGGTGTAAACGCCATTTACCTCACGCCGGTGTTTGAATCGCCTTCGCTGCACCGCTACGACGCGACGAGCTACATCCACGTCGCCGAGATGCTTGGTGTGACCGGCGACTATGCGAAGGCCGAAGCAAAGGAAGATCTGCTCGATCCGAAAACGTGGAGTTGGACCGGCAGCGACAAGCTGTTCCTTGAGTTCCTGAAGGAAGCGAAACAGCAGGGATTCCGCGTGATCATCGACGGCGTGTTCAATCATGTTGGCACGCTGTATCCCGCATTCAAGGATGCACAGAAGAACGGCAAGAAGTCTCGTTTCGCCGATTGGTTCTCCGTCAAGAGTTGGGAACCGTTTGAGTATGAAGGCTGGGCCGGATTCGGCGCGATGCCGGTCTTCAAGAAAGATGAGAAGCACGGCATTGCGAGTGCGTCGGTGCGGAAGCACCTGTTCGATATCACGCGGCGCTGGATGGATCCGAACGGTAACGGGGATCCATCCGACGGCATCGACGGCTGGCGCCTCGACGTGCCGAATGAAGTGCCGATGCCGTTCTGGCGCGAGTGGCGCACGCTCGTCAAATCGATCAACCCTGATGCCTATATCGTTGGCGAGATCTGGCAGCGGGCGGACGATTGGCTGGACGGAAAGTCATTCGATGCCGTAATGAATTATCCGTTCGCGGAAGGTGCGATCGCATGGGTGGGCAACCGCGCGAAGAAAATCACGGTGAGTGAACTCGATCGGCGCCTCGCCGAGTTGCGCCTCGCGTATCCGAGTGAGGCGACGTACGTGCTTCAGAATCTTCTCGATAGCCACGACACCGATCGTGTGGCGTCGATGATGATGAACCCCGATCGCGACTACAACCGCGACAATCGACCGCAAGACGGCGCGAAGAATTACATCGCCGCGAAGCCCGATGGGCTGGCGTATCGCAAGGTGCGTCTACTCGCGCTCTTGCAGATGACCTATGTTGGCGCGCCGATGATCTGGTACGGCGACGAGGTCGGCATGTGGGGTTCGAGCGATCCGACGAATCGCAAGCCGATGCTGTGGAACGATCTCGGCCCGTATGTCCGCGGCGAGGACAACCGTCCGATGGACGAGCAGTTCGCTTGGTACCGCAGCGTCATCGCACTGCGGAATGCGCTGCCGCCGCTGCGCACCGGCAGCTTTCGCACGCTCCTTGCCGATGACGCGAATGACGTGTGGGTGTTCGAGCGCAGGCTCGGCGATTCGACGGTCATCGTCGCATTGAACGCAAGCGACGGCGATGCGACGGTGACGCTTCCCGGGCTCAACCCGCCAGCGGCCGGGCTCAACCCGCAAGCGGATTGGCGCGAAGTGTTCTTCTCTGTCGCGACTCCAGCATTCGTGTCCGGCGGGCACACTCCGTCTGCGGATTTTCCGCGTGTCACTGTGCCCGCGCTCGGTGGGCGCGTGTGGGAACGCGCGACGCCGGAGCGGGCGAAGTGACGCCGGTGCCCACTCCACATCCACTCGTCGCGCGGCGCGCCAGCGGCGTCTTGCTGCATGTCTCGTCGCTCCCGAGCCATCGCGCCGGTGGTGGGCACGGTATCGGCGATCTCGGTCCGTCCGCCCATCGCTTCGTCGATTGGTTAGACCGCGCTGGTCAGACCTTCTGGCAGATGCTGCCGACTGGTCCGATCGGCCCCGGCAATTCGCCGTACTCGTCGATGTCGGCGTTCGCTGGCGAAGAACTCTTCGTATCGCTCGACGCGCTCGTGAAGGACGGTTTGTTAGCTGGCGCTGCACTGGTCGCGCCAAGGGCGCTCGGTCGCGGACACACGCACTATGACGAGGCGCGCGCCTTCAAGCGTCCGCGCCTGCTCGCCGCATTCATCGAATTCGTCGATCGTGGCGACGATCGTGGTGCGGCGTATCACGCGTTTGTCAGGCGCAGTGAATCGTGGCTCAATGACTGGTGCGCTTTTGCGACCGAGCGCTCGGGTGGCGACGCCGACTATCACGCATTCATTCAGTTCGCGTTCGACGCGCAGTGGCAGGCGTTGCGAGCAGCGGCGCTCGCGAAGGGCGTGCGACTGATTGGTGACGTGCCGATATTCGTCGGACTCGATAGTGCTGACGTTGCGGCGCATCCTGAACTGTTCCGACTTCGCCGCGACGGCACGCCCGAGGTGCTCACTGGTGTGCCGCCCGACGATTTCTCGAAGACAGGGCAACTCTGGGCGCAGCCGCATTACCGCTGGGCCGCGCATCGTCGCGATCACTTCCGTTGGTGGACGCAGCGATTCGTGCGCGCCGCTCAGCTCTTCGATCTCGTCCGGATCGACCACTTCATCGGTTTTCATAACGCGTATGAAGTGCCCGGCGACGCGAAGAATGCGAAGAAGGGGGCGTGGAAGCCAATGCCTGGGCGAGAGCTTTTGACGGTGGTCAAACGCAGGCTCGGCGCACTGCCGCTCATCGCCGAAGACCTTGGCCACGTGAGTCCTGCGGTGCATGCGCTGCGTGACAGCTTTGGTTTGCCCGGCATGAGGATCGTACAGAATGCGTTCTATTCCGACGCGTCAAACGACCTTCCGTGCAAGCATCCCACGCTCGCGGTCGCCTATCCCGGCACCCACGACAACGAGACTGCGCGAGGGTGGTGGAGCCGCCTTCCTGCCGACGCGCGTCGCCGCTTTCGGACCTACGTTGGTGCGTCGCGCGAAGCGCCATGGGAGTCGCTTCTCCGCATCTCGATGCAGTCGTCGGCGAACATTGCCATCGCGCAGCTTCAAGACGTTGTTGGCTCTGGGCCGGCGACGCGCATGAATCTGCCGGGCACACCGCGCGGCAACTGGACATGGAAGGCCGACGCGGCGATGCTCTCCGCTTCGGCCGCGCAGCGCTTGAGAGCACTCGCGCGGGCGACTGGCCGCCTTCCCTCGGCACCAGTCTGAAGGAGAGACGACGTCCGATGAGTAAAGTGCTGTCGCCCGCGATCGTTCGCGAACGCCTCCGTGAACTCGCGATGAACCTGTGGTGGACGTGGAACGAGGTTGGGCAACGCCCGTTCGCGGCGCTCGATCCGGTGCTGTGGGAAGCGTCAAAACGCTCACCGCTCCACGTGATTGATGGTGTCAGTGAAGCGAAGTTAGCTGCGTCTGTCGAAGACGCGAACTTCTGCACCGCGCTCGAAGATGCCCGCGTCGCGCTCGTGAGCTACCTTGAGCGCAAGCCGTGGTTCGCGCGAACCGCGAAGGCGCGGGAACGCTCGATGAAGGTTGCGTACTTCTGCTCTGAGTTCGCGATCCACGAGAGCGTGCAGCAGTATGCCGGTGGACTTGGCGTGCTCGCTGGCGACCATGTGAAAAGTTGTTCCGACCTCGGCATTCCGTTCGTTGGTATCGGATTGCTGTATCGGCACGGCTACTACATCCAAGAGCTTTCTGAGTCGGGCGACACGCATGTTCTCTATCCGCGCTACGACTTCCGCGTGATGCCGATTGTCGAGACCGGCGTTCGCATTCGCTGTCCGATCGGCGACCGCACTGTCGAGGCGCGGGTCTGGAAGATGATGGTAGGGCGCTCGACGCTTTATCTGCTCGACGCCGATCTCCCCGCGAATGCGCCCGAAGATCGCATGCTCACGGAAGGCTTGTACAAAGGTGAGCCCGAGCTGCGCATGCGGCAGCAGGTGTTGCTCGGCATCGGCGGCGCGATGGCGCTCGCGGCGCTGAAGGAACCCATCACGGTGTTCCATCTGAACGAGGGGCACGCAGCGTTTTGTTGCGTGGAGCGCCTTGCCCGCGCGGTAGAAGGCGGCGCTTCGCTCAAGGAAGCAATCGAACGCGTGCGATCGACGACGGTATTCACGACGCACACGCCCGTGCCCGCCGGGCACGACCGCTACCAGCCGCTCGCTGCTGCGCAGGCGCTGCAATCGGTCCTCGATCGCGCGGGTCTCGACCGAACAACGTTTGCCGATCTTGGTCGCGAGCGCCCCGGCGATGAAGCCGAGACGGTCTGTATGACGGTCATCGCGCTCCGGCTCGCGCAGCACGTCAACGGCGTCGCAGCGCTGCACGGAAGAGTGAGTCGTGAGATGTGGAAGTCGGTGTACCGCGTGAACGATGCGAAGCACGTGCCGATTGGTCACGTCACGAACGGCGTGCATCCGCGCACGTGGATGCGCCCTGAAGCGGAGACGTTCTGGCGGCGGCAAATCGGGCTCGATCTCGACGACGCGACACCGAGCATCTCGCGCTGGAGTGACGCACGCGACGCCGATCCTGAAGAGTTCTGGGCGCTGCGCACGTCGTTGCGGGCGCAGCTCGTTCACTTCATTCGCGATCGTCTTGTTCGCCAAGCCATGCGGCGCTGCGAAGACGTCGATTCGATTGCAGAAGCGGTGTCGATGCTGCGAAACGACGTGCTGACGATTGGATTCGCGCGGCGCTTCGCGACCTATAAACGCGCACCGCTCATTTTCCGCGACATGAAGCGGCTGTTGCGGCTGCTCGGCGACGAGGAACGACCGCTTCAGATTGTCTTTGCTGGTAAAGCGCATCCGCGCGACAAAGGCGGGCAAGACTTCGCGAAGACAGTGTTCGAAATGACTCGGGAGGAAGGGCTGCGCGGCAAGGTCGTGCTGGTTGAGGAGTACGACATGCGCGTCGGCCGCGAACTCGTCGCCGGATGCGACGTGTGGCTGAATAACCCCGTGCGCCCGCACGAGGCAAGCGGTACGAGCGGCATGAAGCCGCCGATGCACGGCGGGATCAACTGTTCAATTCTCGACGGCTGGTGGCCCGAGGGGTACGACGGCAAGAATGGCTGGGCGATCGGCGACGACACCGAATTTGAAGGCGAAGCCCGCGACGCGCGTGACGCAGCGAGTCTGTACGACTTGCTCGAATACGAAATCATCCCCGAGTTCTACGACCGCACGCGGAAGGGTCTACCGACGAAGTGGATCCGCCGCGCGCTGCGCAGCGCGTCCACCGTCGCGAGCGTGTTCAACACGCATCGCATGGTGGGGGAGTACCTCACGAAGTACTACCTCGTCGCGCACGCGGGGTAGAGCTGCTAGAGCACATTCCGCTCAAGGACTGTTAGCCCCAATCGCCAAGCACGATCCCGAGGTCAATGCCGTTCACGACACCGTCGTCGTTAAGGTCGCCAGGCATGTCAGGCAGCGCATATTCCTTCCCCCAGAATTCGATGATCGCCAAGATGTCGCGCTCGTCAACCTTGCAGTC
>JAWXCC010000010.1:0-9032 GCA_034440475.1 Phycisphaerae bacterium
ACGACTCTCAATGCGAATGTATTTCTTGAGCTCGGCATGGCGCACACCGTCGGCCGCAGCGTCCTCGTCATCGGACAGGATCCCGCCGCGATCGCGGCGATCCCGACACTAGCGAAGACTCGCGTGTTCGGCTACTCAAAGGAGTCGCTCGGTAACGTTCTCGATCGGTTTTTTCGACCGGAATGAGTGGAGCAAAATAGCTGAGTCGGATGCGCCCACCTCGCCATCACCGTACCCCCACCAACGTCACCGCCAAGCGCTCCGCCGCTCACGGGCCATGACGCAAGTGGTCGATCGCCTCACTGAGGATTCGCGCTAATTCTTGCGGCGCGTGGAAACCCATCGAGTTCTCCGCGTTCACGAAGTCGAGCCTCCATTGATCGGTGCGCTGGAACTTGAAGACCTCGACAAGCTGCGCATCCGTGGTGCCCGCACCTTCGCTGCCTTCACGGCGTCGGACCGGGCTTCTTGGCTACGGGCTGCTACGCCAAGCACCGTATTGAGACCATCAGGCTCGCGAACGATACGTCGGGTCGCGTTCGGCGACTTGGGCGCACGCGACCATCCGCGATTCGCGGCTGTCATTCGAGCAAGCGGCAGTTGCTCGACCCGGGCGACGCGGCACGCCTGTTAGCGCTTCGCGCCGCGGCGAATCACTCCCACTCGATCGTCGCTGGCGGCTTCGTCGAGATGTCATACACGACTCGGTTCACGCCGCGCACTTCGTTGATGATCCGGTTCGAGATCGTCGCGAGTACGTCGTAGGGAATTCGGGCCCAGTCGGCTGTCATGAAGTCTTGGGTTTCGACAGCGCGAATCGCGACAACTGAGTCGTACGTCCGTCCGTCGCCCATAACGCCGACGGTGCGCACTGGGAGGAGCACGGCGAACACTTGATTCGTCGAGCGATAAAGATTATTCGCGACGATCTCCTCGAGCAATATCTCATCGCAATCGCGCAGCAGGTCGAGCTTCTGTTTCGTGATGTCGCCGATGATTCGCACGGCGAGACCCGGGCCGGGAAACGGATGGCGCCACACCATGTGCTGCGGCAGACCGAGCACTTCACCGAGCGTTCGCACCTCGTCCTTGAACAGATCTTTGAGCGGCTCAACCAGCTCGAAGCCGAGCTCGGCCGGAAGTCCACCGACATTGTGATGCAGCTTGATGTTCGCGGCGGTGCCCGCGTGACTCTGACCGCTCTCGATGCGGTCGGGGTAGAGCGTGCCTTGCGCGAGGAACGTCACCGGTCCGCGGCCGTCTTTGGCGACATCCGCGGCGGCCGTCTTGAAAACGTCGATGAAGCGGTGGCCGATCTTGCGGCGCTTCTCCTGTGGATCCACCACGTTCGCGAGATCACCCAGAAATGCTTCGGTTGCGTCAACGACGCGAAGGTCGATGTCAAAATGATCGCGGAACGTGTCTTCGACGAGATCGCGTTCCTTTTTCCGCAAGAGCCCGTTGTCGACGAAAATGCACGTGAGCTGCTTTCCAATCGCCTTCTGAATGAGCGCCGCCGCGACGGCGCTATCGACGCCGCCGGAGAGTCCGCAGATCACGCGACCGCCCGATGGTCCGGTGCCGACTTGGCGGCAGACGCGTTCACATTCCGCTGCGAGAAAATCACTCATGCGCCACGTGCCGGTGCAGCCGCACACGTGATACAGAAAATTGCGCAGTAGATCGACGCCGTGCGGCGTGTGCGTCACCTCGGGGTGGAACTGCACACCGAAGAACTTGCCGCCTTGGTGGCGCACCGCAGCAAACGGGCAGGTCGGCGTCGCCGCCAACGGAACAAACTGGTTCGAAAGATCCGTGACCTGATCGCCGTGGCTCATCCAGACACTGGTGTTCGCGGGGATGCCGTGCAGGAGATCAGTGTCGTCGTTGATGGCGAGTCGCGTGCGGCCGTATTCTCGGGCGGGCGCTTGCGTCACCGTCGATCCGAGCATCTGACAGCCAAGTTGCATGCCGTAGCAGATGCCGAGCACCGGGACGCCAAGTTCGAAGAGGCGCGGGTCACAGCGCGGCGCAGCGCGCTCGGTAACACTCGATGGGCCGCCCGACAGAATGATGCCCTTCGGAGACAGCGCCCGCAGCTTCTCGAGCGGCGTATCCGGACTCATTAAGAGACTGAACGCGCCAGCTTCGCGCACTCGTCGAGCGATCAGTTGCGCGTACTGACTGCCGAAGTCGAGGATCAGAATCGTCTGGGGCGGACCGCTCTTCGCGCTTGAGGTACGCGTCATGCTGCGGGGCTGGCTCATCATGGCCGGAAGCTCGGGAATTGTGTTGAGGGGAATCTTGCACTGTAGCAAAGCCTGCGTTGATGTCGGTCGCTCGCGGTGCTATCAGCGTCGGCTATCCTGCGTCTCTGTGAGGATCTCTGTCCCAATTCGAACCATCCGAGCGCTGCGTAGCGCCGCTGCCATGGTGGGTGTGGCTGGCGCCCTCGCGTGCTGCGGTCCATCGACGCGAGCGGGCGGTTTCGACGCCGCGAATCCGAGCGCACGGCTCGATGCGATTGACGACGCCATTCGTCAATGGCGCGCCAGCCAAACTCTCCCGCCCCTTGCGACGCGTCAGGGCCTCGTCGAATCTCTCCGCTCAGACGACGACTTGGTGCGCTTCGACGCCATCGGTGCGTTGCGCGAAATGACTGGGAGCGACCGGGGTTACGTCTATTCCGACCAGCCAGCACTTCGCAGGTTGGCGATCGAGCGCTGGGTTCCTTGGGCGAGCGCGGCGGGCGAATCGCCGACTGCCGGTGCGGCGTCCGAGCAGACCTCGCATCCGCAGGAGCCCTCGCGATGACCGGACCTGCGATGGAAATCCGCTTCACCAGCGATCCAGACAATCTCGCGCCGGTCCGGGCTTGCGTCGAGCGCTTCGCGGCCGAGGCTGGCTTCGACGAGGAACGCCGCGGCCTCATCGCACTCGCGGTTGATGAAGCGATTGCGAATTCGATTCGACACGGCTACCACGGACGCGAGGACGGACCGATCACCCTGCGGTTAGGCATGTTGCCAGCGGGTGGTGTGCGGATCGATCTCGAGGACGAGGGAGAACAGGTCGATCCCTCTGACATCAAGCCGCGCGACCTCTCCGAAGTACGACCCGGCGGTTTGGGCGTCCACATCATCAAGACGACGTTCGCTCGTTGCGCTTGGCGACGACGCGAGTCGTGCGGAATGGCTGTCACCCTCGAACTCGAACTTCCGAAGCCGGCTATCGCTGCCGCACTCGCGCGTCCGCCCCGCTCTGACGCCCGCCCCGATACTCGGCCCAACGCGGAGCCCTAGCCGCCACTCTCGCAATCGTTCCAACCGCCATCACCCCTTCGCGCGTCCACACCAAACCAGAGCCTTCCCCATGTCGACGTCGCTTGAATTCAGCCGCGAAGAACGTCTCCCCGCAGTGGTCCTGCGACCTCAGGGCGAGATCGATCTCGCGCGTTCTCCCGAGTTACGCCTTCGTCTTCGACAGGAAGTCGACGCGAAGCCAAAGCGTCTGATCATCGATCTCATCGGCGTCGGCTATATGGACAGTTCGGGCGTCGCGACGTTAGTCGAAGCGCTCACCCGAGCTCGCGCGGCGGGCTGCAAGCTCGTCCTCGCTGGTCTCCAGCCGAAGGTGAAATCGATCTTCTCCATTTCGCGCCTCGATACGGTGTTCACGATTACCGGCTCGGTGGATGACGCGCTGACCGCCTAACACGGTGCCTGATCAGAAACCGCCATGCCGCCCTCCTCCCCCACTGCCACAAATCCGATCGTCGGTGCGCTCGAACACATCGGCGAGCGATCGATCGGGCTCTTCGAGTTCGTCGGCGGGCTCGCGTGGCTCGGGTGGGATGTCCTTGCGTGGACGTTCCGCTCGCTGGTGCGCCGCACCGTGCGTTTCGGCACGACCGCATTCGTCGCTCAGGTCGTTCGCGTCGGCGTGCGCAGCGTGCCGATTGTGTGCCTCGTGTCTGGATCCATCGGACTGATCTTGGCGCTTCAGACTGCACCGAGCTTGGCGCAGTTCGGCCAAACCGACAAGGTCGCGAATCTCGTCGCCGTTGCGGTCTTTCGCGAGCTCGGTCCGCTCATCGCTGCGATCGTCTTAACGGGCTTCGCCGGTGCCTCGATCGCCGCAGAGATCGGCACGATGGTCGTCGGCGAGGAGATCGAAGCGCTCGAAGCGATGGCCCTGAATCCGGTGCGGTTCCTTGTGATGCCGCGCGTGCTCGCAGCCACCATGAGTCTCATCCTCCTCACAGCCATCGCGGACGTGACTGCCGTGACTGCGGGTGGGGCGATGGGTGTCTTCGCACTCGACATCTCCTACGAGACGTACCGCGACAACACGATCGAGCAACTGAAGCAGGCCGACTTTCTGACCGGGCTTGTGAAAGCTGGCGTGTTCGGACTGCTGCTCGGCCTCATTGCCTGCCGCAACGGCTTGCGCGTCGAAGGCGGCGCTGCTGGCGTCGGAAAGGCGACGACCGACACCGTCGTGCAGACGATCATCGTCGTGGTACTCGCGGATTTGCTCTTCACGAGCCTTTTTTACGCGACCGGGTGGACGTGATCGCGGCGTAACCCGACCGTTCACGGCCTCAAATCAAGCGTCGTCGCGGCGGCTCGTCGCGTTCCGCTTCATCGAGTTCGCTCGTCGCTGGCATGTCTGGTACGAGGCTGCCGGTCGCCATCGCGAAGCTCGCCGCGTTCCGGCCCGGCGCGACGGACGCGCCGCGTGCCGTGATGCCAGCCGCGTCGCGCTCGATCGCGGGATCGACCGAGAGCGACTCCGCTGAGAGAAGTTCTGCGTGCAGCGCCTCGCCGCATCGCCACGCGATGCCGACCAAGACACTAACGGCGAGCACAGGCATTCCGACATGGACTAACAATGGACCGATTGCGAACGGACCGCTCGCGCGTTCCATCGCTTCGACTTCAGCAACGAGGTCTGCGTACCCGAGGAAGAGCCCAGGCCATGGGAGTTGCGGCCACAGTGAACTCCACGGCAGGACCATGCCTACGAGAAAGAGCGACCAGATGATCGCGCCCATTGTCGCTGCCGTAGCCCGAGGTGCGCGGACCAGGGATGTGACGAACGCGACGGTCAGAATCGCTGGCAGGAGCAGCATCGAACCAACGCCCGCCAGTGTCGCAATACCCACGAGCGCGGCGAGCGTGCGTTCAGCCCCCGGCGAAACCGAGTGCCTTGGCGCGGCGTCGGCAGCGTCGTGCCCCTTTGCTTCACCGACCGCAGGAATCGTCGTGGTTCCGCCGCCCGTGACCGCGCGAATCGCGGGCGCGCTCCGAACCTGCGCCTCCGCCTGAACTTCGGCCACACGTTCCGGATTCGTCACCGCGAGCAGCCCGTGCGTACGAACCGCCGTAAATGCGAGCACCCCCCACACGCAGCCATGGAGCGTCACGGCGAGACCAGCGGTCAAACAGAATCCTGCCAACAGCCGGACCAGCCGCGCGAGCACAGGCGCCATCGTGGCATCGGTTAGTCGGCGGCGATCCATCGCCATGTCGATCGGCGGTTCGGCGCTGGCGATCCACGGACGAAGGCAAGCCATCACGACGCCGCTGACTCGATCGCGGTGCAGGCGTCACAGTTGGAATAGTCGGTTGCCGCGGTTCGCGCGACTTACGCGCCGACCGCTAGGCGGTGGGCGAGGAGGTCGGGAAGCCCAGCTCGGCGCATCTGTCGCTGCGCCTCGCGAACGTCATATTCGACGCGGTGCAGTTCGAAGAGGCCTTCTTGCAGATCGAGGCTGGCGAAGCTCGCTCGCGGATCGCCGTCGCGCGGCTGTCCGACCGAGCCGGGATTGAGAATGTGACGACCGATCGGTCGAAGCTTGTACGGCTCCGCCGGGTGAAGAATCGTCGCTTCGACATCGAGGTAGCCGAGGCGGTCCTCGCAGCGCTCGCTTTCGGTGTGAAATGCCATCGGAACGTGCGTGTGTCCGACCAAGCAAACGCGGGCATCGACGCCGCGGAACGCGAGTGCCGCCGTCGAGGGATCGCCGACGTAGCCGGTGGCCGCCGGCGGTACCGGCGTGTCGTGGACGCACATGAGGTAGGGCGACCGATCGAAAACGGCTCGCATCGGGGTCACCATGGCGAGGTGCTGAGGTGTGAGACGGCGGCGAGTCCATTCGAGCGCGACGCGGGCAACCGGATTGAACGACTCGCCGAGCGTTGGATCGAGCAGCGCATCCTCGTGGTTCCCACGCAGGATCACCATGCAGCGTCCAGTGAGCCGCTCAAGGCAAAGTTCAGGCTGCGACCCGTATCCGACGACATCGCCAAGACAAATGACGTCGATAAACCGCAGCCGATCGATCTCGGCGAAGACCGCATCGAGGGCCGGGAGGTTGCCATGAATATCTGAAATGACCGCTATCCGCGACATGCCCATCTCCACGAGGCTCATCCATGAGACTCACCACGGTCACAGCCAGAAGAACGTCCTGTCCGTCCGCCGCACCCACCACGTTTCCGAAGCAGCGAATTCTGCTCGCAGCCAGCTCCCGTCCCCGCTTAACACCACGCTTCACCTGACTGGTGGAGCAATCGGCCGTCCGAGGCCTGCAACTCCACCAACTGTTCATCTCCATTGCCGTCGACCTGTCCTTGGCCGACCGAATGCCTCTACACCCACAGTTGTGTCAAGCGTACCGACGATTTCGACTCCGGTTGTCCGTCCGCGCCACCGTTTCGCACGAGATTCACGCGGCCGTTACACGGAGGCGACAGTTCATCGGATTCGGCCTCGCGACATTGCATCCGCGTTAAGACTACGGCGGCAGAGATGCCGAATCCCTAACCCACCGTCGTTCCCGTTGCAGCGATTTGCGTGCCAGCGGGCGACCGGCGAAGCGACGCTACTTTGACCGTTTCCCTGCGACCGCCGCTCGCAACTCGGGCCTCGCCTGATAACGCCCCTGCGTATCGCGCTCGACGAGTCGTTTGAGTTCAAGCATCGTGATCTCCGCGAGGACGACCCCTGCACTCAGTCCGATCGCACACAGTTCGTCGAGCGAGAGCGGCCCAGCGTCGACCAAGCGTGCCGCGATGCGCCGCGCAACATCCGACAGCGGTGGCTCCGGCGCGGACGCAAGTTCGCTTGCTCCGGCAACGAGATGTCGCGCCGACGCGAGTTGATCGAACACGTCTTGCGGCGACGCGACAAGCGCGGCCCAACCCTCGCGAATCGCGATATGACATCCTTCGCTCGCGGCGCTGTCCACGCGGCCCGGGAGCGCCATCGCCTCCCGACCCTGATCTTCGACGGCGAGTCGCGCTGTAATTGACGCGCCACTCCGTCGCCGCGCCTCGATGACGAGGACGCCGATGCTCATCCCGGACACAATGCGATTTCGTCGCGGAAAGAGCTCGGGGCGCGGTGACATCGTGACGGGAAACTCGCTCAGAATAGCGCCGCCGCCAGCGACAATTTCATCGAAGAGCCGCGCGTGCTCCGGGGGATAGGGACGCGCGAGGCCCGATCCGAGCACGGCGATGGTGCGCCCACCTGCGCGGAGTGCGGCGCGATGCGCTTCGGCATCGATGCCGCGAGCGCCGCCACTCACGACTGCGTGACCGCGTTCAACGAGCGCAGTGGAAAATCGTCCGGCCTGATCAATTCCGTACGCCGATGCGCGGCGCGAACCGACGACCGCGACCGCCCATGCGTCGTCTTGCTGCAACACACCGCGCAACCACAACGTGGGCGGCGGATCAGGGATCGCCGCGAGGAGAACTGGATAGCGAGGCTCCCCACGTACCACGAGGCTGGCGTCCAGAGCAGCCCCCGCCGCGAGTTCGTCGCGCGCGGCCGGAAGGAAAACTCGCGATCGAAGCCGCTCAGCGCGTGCGACGGCGCAGCCGAGCGCCGCCGCCCACGCCGTCGCCGTCCCCTCAATCGCCGCTGTGGCCGACCCGCTCATAGCAATCAGTCGACCAATACCAATCGCACCAAGCCCATCGCACAACGCAAGCGCGAGCATCGCCTCGCGCTCGCGCGTCCACCCCTGGTCGTCGTCCATATCGCCTCCGCGCCAGCGTCTACCCCCCGCGACAGGGTACGGCAGTCGCGAAGGGAATCCGCGAAATCGCGGCGGGTTTCTGATCGCGGGAAAAAAGCACGGGATCGCCAGACGGTAGGGCTGCTCGCTGTTAGTCGGCACCCGCCGCTGGCGGCGCAATCGCGTCGGTGTCGCTTCCGACGACCGGTGCGCGCCACCGTTGCAACGGCACTCGTTCGGGTGGGGGACGAGTAGGGTCGGTGTGGGGTAGCGACCAAGACGAGCGGTGAAGCCTCGACGCCTGACCGTGGCGTATTCGTCGCCTCAGGAGCCCGTCCACGCGCCGAGAAGCATCGCAAGATCGGCTCCGTCGACATCGCCGTCGGCGTCCAAGTCGGCGCTCGGATTCGCGTCGGTTCCGACTGGCCCCCAAGCGCCGAGCAGGATGGCGAGGTCCGCCCCGTCGACGGACCAGTCGCAGGTCAGGTCGCCGAGGAGCGGCGGAACGGGCGTCAATCGGATGGCATAGAGCGTGTCCTCACCGGACATCCCGCCGACCGTTGTGATCTGGCCCGCATCGTTGATCGCGTCTCCACGCCCGAAGCCGAATCCCTCGGGCCCGTCGATGAACTGCGTCATCTCGGCCATCTCGCCGTTTCGCCACACGAACGCCCCGCCGACGCTCCCGCCCAAGCTGGTGCAGAATCCGATCACCGTCCCGTCGGTCGCCAGGTCGGTCGCGTCGCTGTGGTACTCGCCGGGCAGGACGCCGAGGTTGATCGGAACGCCGTCCTTCCACAGCACAGCGCGGCGGAGCGGGATCCCCGATCCTCGCACCGTGAACCGGCAGGTCCCACAGGCGTCGCCGAGATCATTCACCGCCCGCGCCTCGCAGGCGTACGCGCCGGGCAGCGGTGGGAGCGTGGTAACGCGACCCTCATGCCAAATGAACCCGCTGGTGGGTCCGATGGCTTGGGACACCCCCATCCAGCCGGCGATG
>JAWXCC010000011.1:0-25773 GCA_034440475.1 Phycisphaerae bacterium
CATAGCGGAGTCAGAGTACTCAATCATCCGCCGGAGATAGACTTCACGCTTATGAACACTTCGCTCAATCGCCGATCGTTCTTGGTATCGGTCGCCGCCGTTGCCGCAGCGCCGGTGGCGCTCGCCCAGTCCACTAGCACGACGCCCGCGAAAGCGCCACCAGCCGCGGCGCCCGCGACAGATGGTCCGTTCACGCTCCCAGCCTTGCCCTACGCACCCGAGGCGCTCGATGCATCGATCGACGCAGAGACGATGCGTATCCATCACAGCAAGCACCATCAGGCGTACGTGACGAAGCTGAACGACGCGGTGAAGGGAATGATCGCGAGCGGCACGCCTGTTCCGAATGACGTCGACGCGCTCATCGCAAAGCTTGAGACGCTTCCAGCGGACAAAGCGACGGCGATCAAGAATAATGGTGGTGGGCACTCTAACCACTCGCTGCTTTGGACCGTGCTTGCGCCGAAGGGTCGCAACGGAGATCCGTCGAAGGAGCTCGTCGTTGCCGTGGAACGCGACCTTGGGAGTGTCGACAAGCTCAAGGAAGCGATGCAAACTTCTGGCGCGGCGCGTTTTGGCTCCGGATGGGCGTGGCTCGTTGTGACGAGAGACAAGAAGCTTGTCGTTGCGAGCACACCGAATCAAGAAAGTCCTCTCATGGGTGGAGGAACGGGCGCAGGCCTCAGCGAAAAGTCAGCGGTGTCCGGCACGCCGATTTACGGAATCGATGTCTGGGAGCACGCGTATTACCTGCGGTATCAAAATCGCCGACCCGACTACCTCAAGGCCATTTGGGATGTCACGAACTGGACTGAAGTGTCACGACGATTCGCCGCGGCGATGGGCTGATGCAACGGGGTGTGTGCCGTTAGACCTCAATCGGCTCGCCAGCCTTCGGCGTGGCGCAGGTGATGCCCATGGCGTCGTGGATCTGTCCCGCGAGACCAGCGCGGGCCTCGTCGGTGCCGTGATTCAAGATGACCTTGGCGGGGCGCTCGGATATTCCTTCAAGCCAGCCGAGCAAGTCGCCGCGGTCGCCGTGACCCGACAGCCCGTCGATCTCGTGAATCCTCGCCCGCACTTCGACGATTGCGCCGTTGATCTCAAGCCGTTTCGCACCGCGGCGTAGCCCGTCTCCAACCGAACCCGTCGGGTGATATCCGGCCAAGATCACGCGGCAATCCTCGCGATCGACCCCAGCAGCGAGGTGGTGAAGGATTGGGCCTGCGTCACAGAAGCCAGCGCCTGCAAGGATGATTCCGCCGTTGCGCAGGTCGCGAAGCTCAAGCGATTGTGCCCGTGACTTGAGTCGCTGCAAGCTTGAGAACTCAAGCGGATTTGTTCCAGCCTCGAATGCGGCCTTGACTGCTGGCGCCAGGTAGTCGAGATGCTCGCGAAATTTGTCGGTCATGCGGACGGCCATCGTCGAGTCGAGATAGACATTGAGTCCGCTCAGTTCGTTGCGCCGCGCGAGGTTCGCGAGTCTCAGCACAATCTGCTGGGCACGACCCACAGCAAAGGTCGGGATGAGGATTCGCTCTTTCCCGGGTCCTGCCTCGGCGAGGATCTTGATGAACTGCTCTTCGGGATCGACGCTCGGGGGCTTGGCTCTCGCTCCGTTCGTCGATTCGAGTACGACGAGGTCGGCGCGTTGCGGCGACGCTGGCGGTTCGTGTAGCGCGTTCTCGCGCGGCCCGAGATCGCCTGAACAGAGAACGACGCACGACTCAAGGCCACGACCAATCGTGAGCTCGGCGCTGGCGGCACCGAGCACGTGGCCCGCGTTGAGTAAGCGCAGCCTGATGCCCGGCGCGATCTCCTGCGGCTCGTTCCATCGGAGCCAGTGCGCGCGATTCATGATCTGTGTGACGTGACTATTCACGAACATCACAGGCGGCTCAGGCTCCTCTTGCGGAGTGTGATGCAGCGGATCGCCGTCGAAAATGGCGCGGGCGAACGGCGACGTTCCAGCGCGCCACTCCTGCCGGCGCACCTGCTGAAGACTCGCGGAGCCGCGCAGCACCTTGGGCAAGATCGCGTGCGTCGCTTGCGTCATCCAGATCGTGCCGGTGAAACCAGCGGCGTGCAGCATCGGTAGCCGCCCGCAATGATCGATGTGGACGTGCGTGACGACGACCGCGTTGACGGTCGACCAGTCGATGGCCGCGAGCTCGCGGTTGCGCAATTCATCCTGCGGGGAGCCTTGAATCATGCCGACGTCGACGACAACGCGCGCAGCGCCTGCCTCGACGAGCGTGCACGAGCCTGTGACTTCTCCAGCAGAACCGAGCAGAGTGACACGCGGTGCACTCATGCTCGTTCGAGGTCAAAGACCTCCTCCATCGGCGTCCACCAGTCTTTGGGTTCCGCCTCGGCGAGGCGTCGTTGGAACGTACGCATCCAGGTATCCCAGGCGCGACAGCGCGGATCTTCTGCGTACTTTTGGAAATCCCGACTCGGATCGAATTCGTCGGGGGCTTCGAAATACATAAAGAGTCGCGAACCGACGAGAAAGATCTTCATGCGCGCAATGCCCATCGCACGAAGCGCAGCGAGAACCTCGGGCCACACTGCTCGATGGTGCCGCTTGTATGCCTCGATCAGTCCGGGCTCGTTGGCCAGGTCTAGTGCCTGCGCGAAACTCTTCAATCGTTTCTCTTCAGTCAGCGCCGATCGCCGTGGCAAGGATACACGGACGCGACCGGTACGATTGCCTCGCGTGGAACCAGACGAAGTTGACGTCGTCGTTACCGCAGCTCGACCCGCGCAGGCGCGCGTTTACGAATCGCTGCTGCGCGAGCGAGTTCGCGATGGCCGCATGCCGCGCGGCGTGCATTGCCGCGTCGTGAGTGACCCCGGTGGTCGTCGCGTCGGGAGTGGTGTCGCGACGGCTCTGGCGATCTTGAAGGTCGCTGGGGGGCGGAAAGACATCGCTAACGCCCTGCGCGGTCGGCGCGTTCTCATCATTCATTCCGGCGGCGATAGCCGTCGTTTGCCAGCATTTGCCGCGGTTGGGAAGGCATTCGCGCCTCTCCCAGGTCGCGGAGGATCGCCGCCATTCACGGTGTTCGATGCGGTGCTGGAAGATTTGCTCGCGCTTCCCCGGTCGGACGACGGCGACATCATCGTGGCCAGCGGGGACACCGTGGTCGGAGCAAGTGCCTGGTGCCCCTCGCTTGATTCGGAGGGCGTTGTCGGGATCGGCCAGCCGGGCACGCTGGCGCGCGGCGGGCGCCATGGGGTGTATGTAGTCCGGCGCGGTGATCGGGTCGCGCGGTTTCTTCAGAAGCCTTCGCCAAGCGAGTTGCGGCAGAATCGGGCGATTTTGGCCTCGGGCAAGGTGTTCATTGACACGGGGATCGTGCGATTCTCCCCCGACGCCGCTGAAGTTCTCGCGCGAGCCATCCATCCGCTGACGGTCGAGGCGATCAAGGGCGCGATCGAGGCGGTCGACCTCTACCGTCATGTGCTCCAAGCCCTCGTCGCCGGGGACGATCTCGACGGGTATGTGTCGCGGCTGGATGTTGGGCTGCTCAACTCAACGATTGCGGTGCGTCGCGCTCTATGGTCGCTGGCGCAGGGTATGTCCACTGTGCCGTTCAGCATGCGCGCGATCGGTGGTCGCGGATTTACGCACGCTGGCTCGACCAGCGAGTATCTCGCGCTGGCTCAGCGGTCGCTGGTGAATTTGATTGGCAGCGAGCGTTGCGCGGTGCGATCGGCGCCCGGGATGCGGCACGTCGTCGTCGGTTCGCTCGAGGCGCGACTTGTTCTCGCGGGCGACAACCTCGTGGTCGGTGCCGCACGAGCGCTCGGGCGTGTCACCCTTCCACGCGGAATCGGCTGTGTGGTGCTGCCGATCGCTCCACGCGGATTCAGCACGGTCCTCTTTCATGCTCACGACGATGCGAAAACGGCGCTCGACGCAGGGGGCACGATCTTCGGCCAGTCGCTTGCGCGATGGTGCACGACGAGCGGCCTCGATTCCAGCGATGTTGTACCGACAGGTGCATCGCTCTGGGAGGCGCGCCTTTGGACCGTCTCAGCGCGACCGTCCATCGCGCAGTGGATGGTCAACGGCGATCGCGCACCTTCAGCGTGGCGCTCCTCACGGCGACTCTCGTTGTCGGCGCTCCTTGAGCGCGTCGACGCAGAGCGACTGCTGGAACTCGATCGTGCGATAAGTCGCGTTGTCGTGATGGGCAATCCGGCGGGAATCCTCGACGACGACGCGCTCGGTGTCGAAGCGCTGCGTGTGCGGGCAATCGATCGTGCCGGTCGCAATGCTGTGGCCCGCCAGCTCGCGATCTCGAAGGGAACGGCCCTCCAGCGATCGCGATTCTTGGCATGCGCGGCGCGGATCACGCAAGCTGACCAGCCAGCACGTTCCAAGAAGTTGTTAGGGGCAGCCTTCGCCGCGATTGGCGAGGCGGTCGCGACCAGGGTTGACCTGCCGCGACGACCGCCAACCGCAGCGCTGCGCTTCGACGAGGCAGCATGGGCAAGCGCTCCCGCGCGGATCGACCTCGCCGGTGGATGGTCAGATACACCGCCGATCTGCTTCGAGCGCGGCGGGACGGTCGTCAACGTCGCGATTGCGCTGGACGGCCGTCCGCCGGTGCACGCGATCGCAAAACTCTCAGACGAACCTGTCATCGCGCTGCATTCGGTCGATCTGGGACGAACGCGCGTGATTCGCGAGAGCGCAGAAGTCTGTCAGCACACCGACCCGAACGACTGGACCGCGCTTGCGAAAGCAGCGCTCGTCCTCGCCGGGGTTGCGCCGCCGTCGGCGGACATTCCAATGAAGCGATGGTTGTCGCGCTTCGGTGGTGGGTTGTCGCTGTCACTCTTCGCAGCGGTGCCGAAGGGGTCGGGGCTCGGCACCTCGTCGATTCTCGGCGCGACGACGCTCGCGTGTCTCGATCGAGTTGTAGGTCGCGCGACGCAGACGCGGGACTTGATCGAGCGCACGAGTGTGCTCGAACAGATGATCGCAACCCGCGGCGGATGGCAAGACCAAGTTGGCGGCCTTGTCGGTGGCTTCAAGCTCCTGCGGACGTCGCGAGGACCGATGCAGATCCCCGACGTGATTTCGTTGCCTGCTTCCGACCGATTCGTGGCGGCGATCGACGGTCGCGCCGTCCTGTGCTTCACCGGATTCCAGCGCATGGCGAGGAACATTCTTCAGCGGGTCGTTGAGCGATACCTCGTGCGCGACGGTGACGCGCTTCGAATCATTGCACGACTTCGCGCCGGCGCTGAAGACATGTCGAACGCAATTCGGTCCGGCGATGTCGGTTCGTTTTGCGGTCTCTTGAGCGAGTATTGGCGACTCAAGACCTCACTCGATCCGAACGCGACGACGCCCGCGATCGAAGCCATGGTGCGCCCGTTCGGACGGTTGCTCGATGCTTGGACGATGCCGGGCGCAGGCGGTGGCGGGTTTGTGTTCTTGATCGCGCGTGATCGAGACGCGGCGCAGCAGATTCGCGAACGACTAACATCGCATCCAGTGCATCCGCGATCGCGCGTGGTGCCGTTCGCGTTCACGCCGCGCGGCCTTGAGGTCAGCGTGCTCTGACGCGTTCATCCGAAGTGCCACGCGAGTCCGCCACATGAAAAATCGGGAGGCCGCCGAGAATTGCTTCTGGCAGCCTCCCGACTCAGAGAGGAACCTATGTAGTCGTTCGAGAGCAGTCTTGTCGGTCCCGACTCGGCGAGACCCGTCGCTCACTTCTTCTGCCGCGTTCAAGCACTCCGCGTTGGCACCGTCAAATTGCAAGCGGACCTTTGGAGTGTGACCGGAAATCATTGGATTCGCTACTTCATTCGGGGGGAGAATCAGCCTCAATCCGCGACATTGGATGCGGTTCTGCGCGACCCAGGACTCCGAGCCGCGAGCGAGCTTGGCGCGGTGACCGCCCGATCGAATTGCCGCGCCGAATGGACGAGAGCGAGCAAGTCGTCCGATATCGCAGGTGAGTTCGTCCCCTCAAACCAACTGGCTTGCTCCTCGCCTCGCGATCCGCGCCATGAGCACTTCTCGCCTCGCAATCCACCAGCGGCTCGTTGGTCGCATACTGCTCTTGGGCCTATTGCCGGTGACGTTGGTCGTCGCGCTGATCGTGGGTTTGAATGCGTACCGTGCTTATAGCGGGTTCGTCGTAGCGATCGAGCGCGAGCTCGCCGAAGCGACACGCTTGGCAGCGGCCGAAGTCGAAGCCGACAACCGCGCAATTGCGGCGCTCGTTGAGACGTTGGGGCAAGCGCAGACTGACGGAGGCATGTTCGGCAACCGAGCCGAGACGCTCGCGTACCTTCGGGCGATTCTGCTCGCGGACCCGGGACTCCAAGGCACGTATGTTCTCTACGAGCCGAACGCCGACGGTAACGACGCCCGAGCGCTCGGGTCGAGCCCGCGCGAGGCTCTCGACGCGAAGGGGCGGTTCGTTCCCTATTGGCGCCGCGACGCCGCAGCGCTTGAGGGCATTCGACTTGAGCCCACCGTCGGGATGGAGGACTTCCCCGACTATCTCTTCTACCTCGGTCCGCGAAAGGTCTGGGAGTCGACTGGTCGACGCGAGGTGCTCTTCACGAAGCCCTACGAGTACGAAGGCGTTCGGATGATCGAGCAGACATTCCCGCTGATTCGTGACGGGCGCTTCGTCGGAATCGCCGGAGCCGATCGGACGCTCGACGAGCTGGGTCGTCAGCTCGCCCAAAGCGCGAAGCGGCTCGGCGGGGACTACTTCCTTACGACTACTTCGATCGATGGCATTGAGCGCTACATTGCGGCGACGACTGACGCCGGTGTCGAGAAGCGCGCGCGGCTTGAGACGCGCGAAGTGGCTGGTACTCCGCTTGCGTCGATCATCGCGCAGGTGCCCTCGACGTCCGGTGGCGTCAAGGTTTTCTCCGCCAAAGATCCGGTGCTCGATGAAGACTGCTTCTACGGAGTGACCAAGACAGAGACTGGCGATTGGACGCTTGTGGTTCGCAAGTCTGGCGGCGAAGCGCTGGCGAGCATTTGGACGCTCGTGCTGACGGACACCTTGACCGCGCTTGGCGGCATCGTTGTGATCGCACTGCTCCTCTATCTACTCGCACGTGGCGTCGGCAGGCGACTTCAAATAGCGACCGAAGTCGCCGAGCGAATCGCTCAAGGCGATCTCACCGAGCAGCTCGCAATCGCTCCCGCGAAAGACGAATCTGGAGTTCTTCTCAACGCGTTTGCGGTCATGAATCAAAATCTCGCCGCGATCGCGCGTGACACGCGCCGCGCCAGCATCGGAATCAACTCGACGGCGACCGAACTCTCTGCGAGCGCCGTGCAGCAGGAAGAAGTCGCCTCGGGGCTGAGTAGCTCGACGACCGAAGTCGCCGCCGCCACCCGCGAGATCGCAGCGACCGGCGGAGAACTTTTGGGCACGCTTGATGCCATCGCGAAGAGCGCACGCGGCGCAGCAGATCAGGCGAGCGAAGGCCGACAAAGCGTGCAGTTAATGAATGACGCGATGCGACGACTCGACGAAGCTGCGCAGAGTGTCGGGTCAAAACTGCAAGCGATGAACGAGAAGGCGCAAGGCATCAACGCGATCGTCGCGACGATCACCAAAGTTGCCGATCAAACAAATCTCCTCTCGGTGAACGCTGCGATTGAAGCGGAAAAAGCGGGCGAACTTGGTCTTGGCTTCCTCGTCGTCGCGCGCGAGATTCGGCGCCTCGCAGATCAAACCGGCGAGGCGACGCTCGATATCGAGCGAGTCATTCGGCAGATGCAATCGGCTGTCTCGAGTGGCGTCATGGAGATGGACCGATTCGGCGAGTCGCTGCGGGCATGCGTCGAAGGCGGCGAGGCAGTCGGGCATCGACTGGAAGGCATCATCAAGCATGTCGAAGGCGATACAGCACGCGTTGGACAGGTCACTGAGGGCATGCGAGCGCAGTCGGCTGGGGTTGGACAGATCGACGAGGCGATGCGATTGTTGCAATCGACGGCGAAACGGTCGAGTATCGTCGCGACTGACATGTCGCGGGCCTCGACGGCGCTGCAAGACGCGATCAAGATGCTGAAGTCGGCCGTTGGATCGTTTCGGTTGCGCGACTGAGATCTCTTCCGCATGCGAGTGCTCCTCTTTGAAACCGTCCACGACGATGGACTCCGCCGCTGGGCAATCAGCGTCGCCGATATCGTCGAGATTCTTCCGGTCGTTCGTTGGCGACCAATCGTTGGCGGTCCTGAGTGCGCGCTTGGTCTCTTCGAGCGCCAACAAACACTTGTCCCGCTGATCGACATGTCGATGAAACTCGGTGCCGAACCGGTCACGCCGCGACTCGGCTCAAGGATCGTGGTCGTCCGAGTTGCGACCGCCGCGAGTACGAGTACGTTGCTCGGGCTTCTGGTCGAGTCGATGATTGGCCTCAGCTCGATCGACTTTCACGCATCGGGTTCGCACTCGGGATTCGACGCGCACGGCGACTCTTCAGTCGGAAGGGTGACCACTTCGGAGGGCACGACTGTCCAGCTCGTGCGCGTGGAGCACGTCTTGAGCGAGAGCGAGCAGGCTGCGATTTTGCCCTCGTCTACTGACGAGGCGAAGGCATGAGCGGGCTGCCTCTCGTGCGGCGCTGGTTCATGACGAAGACAAACATCGAGCCAGCGCTCGTTTCCGGTACGTCGTTTGAGCAATCGGTCGTCGCGCGTATGCGCGCGCTCGATGTGCATGACGACGCGGAGTACGCCCGCCGCCTGGAATCTGACGGAGCGGAAGCGGCGCTCGCGCAATCGCTCGTCGCGGTTCCGGAGACATGGCTGTTTCGTGGTCTCGCATCATTCGAGTTACTGCGCGAGAGACTGCTCTTGCGCGGCGGCCCGAAAGCAGCGATGCTGAGCGCTGGCTGTGCCACAGGCGCCGAAGCTTGGTCGATGGCAATCACCGCGTGCGCCGCTGGCATCGCTGGCGGCGCGGTGCACATCGACGCTGTTGACCTCAATGCGGTCGCGCTCGCACGAGTCGGCGTTGCCCGCTACGCCGGCATGGCGATCCGCGAGGGAGTTCCGGGCTGGGCAACACCTTGGGTGAGTGTGGACGATGAAGCGATCGGAATTTCACCTGCTCTCGCGCCCTGCGTTTACGCACATCAGGCTGATCTCTTTTCATGGGAACCGTCGGAAGCGATGGCGTATGACGCGATCTTCTGTCGCAATGTGCTCATTTATCTGGGACGCGACGCTCGACTGCGTCTCTTGGAACGACTCGCGGGCTGGCTCGCACCGGGCGGACTGATCTGTGTCGGGCATGCCGATGCCGCCGGTGAATTGCTGCCAGGATTCGTTCCGTGCGCCGCGCCCGCTGCGTTCGCGTTCGAGCGCGGGAATGTCGCGCCGAAGCCAACTGCTCGCGAGCCACTTCCGCCCATCGCGACGCCGCGATTGAAGCGAGGGCCGAAGTCAGTCGCGCCGCGGCGGCCAGCCTCGCCGCCCTCGGACGCGGCAGCCACTCAGGCTGTCGACGATGTCGCAAAGATGCTCGCGGCAGCGGAAGTCGAGTTCCACCGCGGTGGGCTCAGCGAGGCCGAAGGCATCTTGCGGCGCGTCGCCTATCTCGATCCGCGTCACGAGCAGGCGTTAGTTCGTTTAGCCGAGATCGCCGAGCGCACTGGCCGGTCCGAACTCGCCGATCGCTACCGAGCGCGGGCACTCAAGGCGCACCTTGAACGAGAAGGCTGAGCAAACGGTCGCGATGGCCGATGCTCAATCAACCGCGCCGCAAGCCCGCGAACATTCCGACGAATGCCGACGCGCCTGACGGCAGGTACTTCAGCAGTACGTCCTTCGTTGCATCGACGTGCTCGCCTGCTGCCGCCATGCCGGAAGACACCTGCGATTCAACCGCGCCCCAGTCGAGATTGATGACGCCGGTACCTTTGAGGGCCGCAATGAGTACGGCGATCGCGCCTCCGATGAGGAGCGTCATCTTGATGAACTTCTTGAGCGCCCAAGCGAGGAAGAACCCGCCCATGAAGCTCAGGCCCATGCGAAAGGGCATCGGTGCGGTTGGACGCGGGGCGAGCGTCTGTGCTGCTGAACTGTCGCTGGAGGTAACGAAGCCGCTCCGAGCTGCTCCCGGCGCGCTCACGGTTGGAGCGGCGACCGGCTGGCTTGCCTGAAAGATCCACCAGCCGAGGCCAGCGACGGTAGCCAGCACCGCGAGCCACAGCAGTTTGGAACCGAACAAGGGCTTGGCTGGACGCGGACAGACGGAATGAGCTGGGGCTTCGGTCATGGCGTCCTATTGTGGCACGGCTGGCGCGGAACTTCACCGCCCCTTCGCTGTCTGGCCGATCTCCATTTCCCATGTCGGCTGACAGGATCTCCAGCATTTCCCAAGGTGGCCACGTCTCGCTCGGAGAAGACGCCGCCACGACTTCGGAGCGGCTGCGCTCGTTGCTCGCGCGGCCAATTCCGCCGGAAGAACTCGACGAGAACACGCGCTCGGTAGCTGCTCCAGCCGGGCGACGGCAACGATTCGCCCGCCCGATTCTGGTGGTCCAGCTTGGACCGGAACTTCTGGGGCTCGATGTCGGTCTGGCTCGACGCGTTGTTCGCGTTGCCAAGACCCACCGGATTCCGCACCGAACTCATGATGCGTTTGGCGGAATCGCGAACGTCGGAGGTGAACTCGTACTCGTCGCGCGACTCGACCGGCTGCTTGGTCTCGACCACGCTGGTGACGAGTCGGCGCGCCGCATGGTCGTACTCGGCGACGAACGTCGGCCTTGGGTCGTCGTGGTTGATCGCGTCGAAGGCGTGCGACGATTCGATGCCGAGCAATTCCTCACGGCGCCAGCGACCGTCGCTCGCGCTCTCGATGGCATGACCGAGGCACTCGCGCCGCTCGACGATAACGCGTTCGTTTCGATCCTCGACTCATCGCGCCTCGCACGTGGATTGGAGCGCTGTCTCTCATGAGCGCCGGCGACCTCGGGGGGTTCTCGCTCTTCGATCTCTTCCGCGCGGAGGCGGAAACGCACGGCCGCTCGCTGAACGATGGGTTGTTAGCTCTGGAGGCGAACCCCGATGACGTCGTCGCGATCGAGCCACTGATGCGGGCCGCACACTCGTTGAAAGGCGCGGCACGCATCATCGGACTTGATCTGGCGGTCAAGTTGGCGCACGCGATGGAAGACGTTCTCGTCGCTGCTCAAAAGGGTCGCGAACGGCTCGCATCGCCGCGCATTGATCAGTTGCTTCGAGGCACGGATTTACTCGCGAAGTTAGCCGCAATCAGCGAAGCCGAACTCACGCAATGGAACGCAGCTCATCAGGCCGAAGTGGACGTCCTCGCCGCAGCGCTCGCTGCCGCGCCGCCCGCGGCGGCATTCGCGAGCGCAGCAGCTGTGCCAGTCGCGGAGGCATTCACGCCTGCGATCGCGCCTCCGTCACTGCTGCAACCCGCTGCCGCTCCGGCGTCGACGGTTCCCGCAGCGGCAGCAAGCGTTGAAGCGAAAACCGTCCGGGTAAGCGCCGATTCGGTCGATCGAATCATGCGTCTTGCTGGTGAGATGACCGTCGAAAGCCGGCGATTCACGGGCCTGCGCGACCGCATGCTGGCGTTGAAGGAGCGATTGCTTGATCTTGGCGAGACGATCGAGCGACTCGAAGGCGAAGTCGGATCTCATCCACGCGTGCGCGAAGCAGGGGCTCGGGTACGCGACGCCTTCCGCGATGCCGCACACCATCTCGCTGCATCCGATGAGCTGTCGCAGCGTGTCGAAGAAACCTCGACATCTCTGTACCACGCCACGCTCGGCAGTCGCATGCGTCCCTTCGGCGACATCACGCATGGGTTCCCTCGCCTCGTTCGCGATTTGGCCAAAGAGCTTGGCAAGCAGGTCAAGCTCGACCTTGTCGGCGCGAGCGTGCCAGTCGATCGCGACATTCTCGCGAGGCTTGAGGCGCCGCTCAATCACATGGTGCGTAACGCTATCGATCACGGCATTGAGATGCCCAACGACCGTATCGCGGCGAGTAAGGCGCCGATGGCGCGCATCGCGATCGAAGCGCGCCATCAAGCGGGTCACTTGATCGTACGGGTGAGTGATGATGGTCGCGGTATCGACCCCGAGCGCATCCGGGCCAAAGTTGTCTCGCGCTCGCTCGCAGCACCCGAGATGGCCGAGCGCATGAGTATAGCCGAGTTGTTAGAGTTTCTCTTTCTGCCTGGTTTCTCAACCGCATCGACGGTGACCGAGATCTCTGGTCGCGGCGTCGGACTCGACGTCGTGCAGTCGACGGCGCAAGAGATCGGCGGCAAAGCAGCGATTGAATCGCGCCTCGGCAAGGGGACTGCGTTTCGACTTGAGCTACCACTCACGCTCTCGGTGGTGCGCGCCGCCGTTGTCGAGATCGCTGGCGAGCCATATGCGTTTCCACTGGTACGGCTTGAGCGCGTTGTGAGAATGCCATATGCCGAACTCACGACCGTTGAGGGACGGCAGCAGTTCATGCTCGACGGCGTATCGGTCGGCACCGTAGATGCATCAGTGCTGCTCGGACTGGGAGAAACAGAGCGCGACGATACTGCGAGCATCATGGTCGTCGCGCATGGTCGAGGCGATGAAGCCGAACGCTACGGGCTTCTCGTCGCCAACTTCGAGGGCGAGAGCGACCTCGTCGTACGCACACTCGACGCTCGGCTCGGGCGCGTCTCGCACGTGAGCGCCGCGGCGCTCACGGAAACTGGCGAACCGCTCTTGATCGTTGATGTTGACGATCTCGTGCAGTCGGTGCGGCAACTTCTCTCCGAAGGCCGGTTGCGCGGCACGTCGTCTTCAGTGGCGTCGAGCCAGCGGCGCAAGCGTCGCGTTCTCGTCGTCGATGATTCACTGACAGTGCGCGAAGTCGAGCGGCAGCTTCTGACAAGGCTCGGTTATGACGTTGACGTTGCGGTCGCCGGTGCCGATGGCCTGAACGCCGTGCGCCAAGGTAGCTATTCGCTCGTCGTCTCTGACGTCGACATGCCGCGCATGAATGGGTTCGAATTCGTCGCAGCCGTGCGGCGCGAGGCTCGCTTCGCCGATCTGCCGATCATCATCGTTTCGTACAAGGATCGGGAAGAAGATCGGATTGCAGGCATGCAGGCGGGTGCCAATGCCTATCTGACCAAAGGTGCGTTTCGCGATGACACGTTTGCGCGTACGGTGAGCGATCTCGTAGGTGGGCCGGAGACCAACGATTGAGAATCGCGATCGTGAACGACCTCAGGCTGGCGACAGAGACGCTGCGCTCGGTCGTGTGTTCGCGACCGGATCTTCAAGTTGCATGGACTGCGGTTGATGGGCGCGAAGCGATCGAGCGGTGCCGCGCGGATCGACCCGATCTGATCCTGATGGACATGATTATGCCTGTCATGGATGGCGTTGAGGCGACGCGCCGAATCATGCGCGAGTGCCCGTGTCCGATCGTCGTCGTCACCGCGACGGTTGAGGGCAACGCGAGCCGCGTCTATGAAGCACTTGGCCACGGCGCGCTCGATGCAGTAGCGACTCCGACGATGGGTATGGGTCAATCAATGGCTGGTGCCGCAGAGTTGTTGCGCAAGATCGAGCACGTGCGACTTCTCCACGGCGGGCGCAGCGCGGTGACGCCAACTGCGACATCGGTGTCGCAGCCTTCAGCCGCCGCACCGCCGCGCCGCGTTGAGCGGAATCCGGTGCTCGCGATCGGCGCATCGACGGGCGGTCCCCAGGCGCTCGCCGTGGTGCTGACAGCGCTCGCAAAACCATTTCCGCTTCCCGTGCTTGTCGTGCAACATCTTGGCGCCGAATTCGCGCCGGGGTTCATTGATTGGCTCGGGCAGCAGTCGGGGTTGCCAGCGCGACCAGTTGTCGCGCGCGAGCCGCTGCGTCCGGGAACGGTCTATGTTGCGGCGCGCGAGGGGCATCTGGTGCTGACATCGAACGGCGACGTCGATCTCTGCGATGAACCGCGCGGCCACCTGCATCGACCAAGCGTCGACGTGCTCTTCGAATCACTCATTCGGGCTGGCGCGACCGGCGTTGCTGCGCTCTTGACGGGCATGGGACGCGACGGAGCCCAGGGCCTTGTCGCGATGCGCCGCGCCGGCTGGTGGACAATCGCTCAAGATCAAGCGACCAGTATCGTGTGGGGTATGCCGGGTGAGGCAGTGCGTCTCGGCGGCGCATGCGAGACACTGCCGATCGACGCCATCGGACGCGCGATTGGCGTTGCGATTGCACGCGAGGCTTGGCGAACGACGACAAGGCAGTTGAAGCGATGACAGATAACGCACGCAGCGGTGCACCGGTAGTGTCGGTGCTCTTGGTAGATGACCAAGCGATCATCGGCGAGGCAGTGCGGCGGATGCTCGCCTCGCAGACGGACATTGCGTATCGATTCCTCGCCGATCCGACGAAGGCGGTTGAAACTGCGATCGCACTGAAGCCGACGGTGATCTTGCAAGATCTCGTGATGCCCGGCGTCGACGGCCTCGAACTCGTCACGCGCTATCGCGCGACCGACGAGCTAGAGGAAGTCCCGATCATTGTGCTTTCATCGAAAGAGGAAGCGACGACGAAAGCCGACGCATTTGCGCGAGGGGCAAACGATTACCTCGTCAAGTTGCCTGATCCGATTGAACTCATCGCCCGCATTCGTCATCACTCGCGCGGCTACGTCGCGCTGCTCGAGCGGAATGAAGCGTTTCAGCGTCTCGCTGAGAGTGAAGCGCACATGGGCGCGGAGCTGCAAAAAGCCGCGAAGTACGTCGAATCACTTCTAGATCCGCCAATGGACCGGCCCGAACTCTGCACCGAGTGGACGTTCATCCCGTCGGCGAGTCTCGGGGGCGACTGCTTTGGATATCACTGGATAGATGCTGATCGCTTCGCGTGCTACATCATCGATGTATGTGGACACGGCGTTGGCCCGGCGCTGCTCTCGGTCGCGGCGCTTTCGCTTCTGCGCAGCATGCCCAAGGAGGAAATGCTCGATCCGAAGACAGTGCTCGACCGACTGAATGTCAACTTCCCTATGACGCGCCACAACGGAATGTTCTTCACCATGTGGTACGGCGTCTACGATCGTCGTGATCGTTCGCTCGTATGGTCCGGCGCGGCGCATCCACCGTCGATCGTGATCGGCCCGAGTGGACTACGGCGACTCGAGTCGCAAGCGATGATGATCGGCGTCATCCCCGAGCTCGGCGCGACGAACGATCGCATCACAGTCGGCGTCGGGGAGAAGCTATATCTGTATTCAGACGGCGTGTTCGAGCTGAAGCTTGCAGATGGGTCGTACTGGAGTCTTGAACCATTCGTCGAAGCGATGGGGCAAGCTGGCGCCGGTTCACGCATGGAGCGCATTCAAGCGCTGACGCGCCGCTTGAACGGCGGCGATCAATTTGCCGACGACTATTCGATGGTTGAGATAGAGCTGCGGTAGCGAGCGCCGACAACGAAAGGTATTCGACGGGTGCTGGACTGCGTGCGACGAGATCGGTTTCGAAGAAGCGCCGAACCTTGGACCGCTTGTCGATCGCGCTGGCATCGTGCGCTCGCGCGAGGGCTGGTTTGACGCGGAGGCAATGGAAGAAGCGATTGACGCAATGCGCGCGTTACGTTGATGGCGGAGCAGCCCGGACATGACTTTCGCTATGGCTGCCATCCGCAGGTTCCAAACCGCGGCGGTCGAGGAGTGTTCAGCCCGCTCGACCGTGGCGTGGCGGCACCCGCGCCAGCTCGGGCGCTCGTACCTTCAGGGGTCCGCGCGACGGACCCGACGCGTTCGAAGAGACCCCCCCGAAAGTGATTTCGGCGGCTTGAGGTCAGCGAATTTTCGACGACGTTATGCAACTCGTTTTGCAGCCTATCTCGTGTCGAGGCAATGTCGTCGCGTCTCACAGCTCGGTACTCTGACTGCGGTGAGCCGTTTCCGCCGGAAATAGGCTGCGGGGTTAGGCTGACCAGTCTAATGCGGCGGATGCGCCCGCGCGGTGCGGGTTTATTACTAGTTAGGCGGCCCAAGTCACGCGTTTCCTTCGTTCACGCCGATCGACGCAACCGTCGCACAGACATCAGCTCGTCGGCGTCAACGGAGCGCACATCGCGATCATGGAGCGTCAGGAGCGCCTGCGTGTGCCCATCACCGGTCACGAACTCCACCTCGACGCCATCGGGCTCGTAGATCTCCACGATCGCGCCCACATCGCCGCGCTGCAGGCCGTGTTCTGGGATGTCGCGGTTCAGGACGACGCTGTCTAGGAGCTTGTGTTTCATCGGTTCAACTTCAATCGGGGATAGGCCGTCACCAGCCTAGCACTACAGCGCAGGTTACTCACGTTGGCATCGTCGCATGTCGCTAAGCCGGAAGCCGACCCCAACGAAACGTTGGGGGAGGATGCGGCGGGGTCGCACAGCCCGTGTGTTAGTCCACCTGCATCCTCCCCCAATGCTCTGCATTGGGGGAGGGGGACCATCGCGCCTCGCGATGGTGGGCGGGGGGACGTCTGGCGCACCCCCTCCACCACGGCTGCTGTCCGTCATCCTCCCTGAAGCGCCCCCGCTCCGAGTCCGATCCGCATGCGCACACGACCAACGCACCCGCCAGGGTCGCGCACATCGACAGTGAGCGGCGATCACTTCACGCGGATGTTGCGGAACTCGACGTGATCTCCATGCCCGCAGAATGCAATGTGCCCAGTCGTGCGCTTGAGACCTGGGTGATCGTTTCCATCAAGCGTTCCAGACTTTGATGCCTCGTCAAGATCTGCGTCGACAATGACCGTGCCGTTCAGCGTCACTTTCACGCGACGACCGCGCACGTCGATTTCCTCTTCGTTCCATTCGCCGACGGGCTTCTGCGCTCCGCGCTTCGCTGCAACCACGCCATAGATCGAGCCGTGATACTGATACGGCTTGAGCGTGGCGTACTTCGCATCGCTGTCGTCAAGCAACTGAATCTCCATTCCGACGTATGCGGCATCTCCCTGAACTGGCGTGCGAATTCCGATGCCGTTGTTCGCGCCCGGCGTGAGTTTGAACTCGAAGCGCAACGTGAAGTTGTCGTACTCCTTCTCCGTCATGAGATTCGTTCCGCTCGGACCGCACACGATGGCGCCGTCCTTCACGGCATAGCCCTTCACGTCACCGATCCAGCCGCTGAGATCTTTTCCGTTGAAGATCGGCGTGAATCCGTCCGTCGCTGGCGCTGGCTTCACCGCTGTTGCGGGTGCGGTCGGTGTCGCTGGGGGATCACTACCGAAAACGAGCGATGCAGCGACGATCACTATCGAAAGAGATGTCCTAGCGTGGAGCATGGACGCGAGCGTAACGCGAGGCGGCCCGTTTTCCTACGATGCGAGTTCACTCTTGGAGACACTCATGCTTCCGGTCTTGGCACTCGCCTCGTCGCTCGTCTTACTTCCGCTTGCCCAGAACGCACCGCCGAAGGAACCAGCGGCGACCACCCCCACAACGATCGCGCCGCGCATTCGGCTGAGCCGTGTCTGGCCGGATCTCAAGCTCCTTCGCCCCGTGCAAATGCTTCAGGTGCCTGATCAGCCCGACCTCTGGTACCTCGTCGAACAGACGGGCCGCATTCGGCTGGGCGACATGACACAGAAGGACGCGACTCAAGCACCGCTTGTCCTCGACATCACCGATCCGGTGAACGACAAGATGAACGAAGAAGGCCTCTTGTCAGTCGCCTTTCATCCCGACTACCCGAAGAAGCGTGAGCTCTACGTTTACTACACAGCGGAGCCGCCGAAGCGATCGGTGCTTTCACGCTTCGCGATCTCAGCGGACGGGCGCACGGTCGACCCAAAGAGTGAGGAAGTGCTCCTCGAGGTGGCGCAGCCGTACTGGAATCACAACGGTGGCACCGTGCTCTTCGGACCCGATGGCTACCTCTATCTCTCGCTCGGCGACGGTGGCGCTGCGAACGACCCGAACGATGCCGGTCAAGATCTCGACTCGCTGCTTGCCAAGGTGCTGCGCATCGACGTCAACAAGAAGGGCGACGGCAAGCCGTACGCGATTCCGTCGGACAATCCATTCGTTAGTAAAGCTGGCGCGAGGCCGGAGATTTGGGCGTACGGCCTGCGCAACGTGTGGCGCATGTCGTTTGACACAAAAACCGGCGAGTTGTGGGCCGGCGATGTGGGGCAGAACAAGTTTGAAGAGATCGATCTCGTCACCAAGGGTGGCAACTACGGTTGGCGGTTGCGCGAAGGCTTGCACAAGTTTGGCCCGACGAAGCGCGAGTCTGTGAGCGCTCCGATCGATCCAGTGGTCGAGTATCCACGCAAGGACGGCGTGTCGGTCACGGGTGGATACGTCTATCGCGGCGACGTGATCCCCAACTTGAACGGCGTATACCTCTATGCCGACTTCGGATCAGGCAACGTGTGGGGGATCCGTCGCGAGAACGGCAAGACAAGCACAGCGATGACGCTGCTCAGGAAGGGCGATTCACTCTGGTCGAGCTTCGCTGAAGCGAAAGACGGCACGCTCTACCTCGTGTCATTCGAAGGCGGACAAAACGCCGGTCAAGCTGGCGCGGTGTGGCGCATCGTCGGCGGCGAGTAAGCCTGCGAAGCGAGACGTTAGCCCGCCATGCGGGCGTCACTCACTGTCGTTTCGGCGATGTTCTGGAGCACCTGCGCGGTGGTCACACCTTCAGCTTCAGCTTCGAAATTGAGTAGGCAGCGGTGTCGCATCGCGGGCACGACGAGTGCGCGAATGTCTTCGGGGTTGACGGTGTCGCGCCCAGCGAGGAGAGCGCGCACCTTGGCACCCAGAACGAGCGTCTGCGCCGCGCGGGGGCTGGCGCCGAAACGGAAGAATCGGTTCACTTCAGGCGGTGCGAACTTGCCTTGCGGGTGCGTGGCGAGCACGAGGCGAACGGCGTAATCCTGAACGTGCGGCGCGATGCCAACGCGCCTGACGAGGTTCTGGTGGGCGAGGATTGTCGGACCGTCGAGCACGCGCTCAATGGTGGGCGACGCGCCGGTTGTCGTGCGGTTCAAGATCTCGACGAGGTCATCGCGCGTCGCGTATCCAACCTCAAGCTTGAAGAAGAAGCGATCGAGCTGCGCTTCGGGCAGCGGGTACGTACCTTCTTGCTCGATCGGATTTTGTGTCGCCATGACGAAGAATGGCTTGTCGAGCACGTAGGTCGTGCCGCCGACAGTGACGCTGCGCTCCTGCATCGCTTCCAAGAGCGACGACTGCGTCTTCGGGGTCGCGCGATTGATTTCGTCTGCGAGAACGATTTGCGCGAAGATCGGGCCCTTTCGGAACTGAAAATCGCGGCCCTCGGGCGTATCGACCACGATGGCCGTGCCGGTGACGTCGGCTGGCATCAGGTCGGGCGTGAACTGGATGCGATTGAACTGAAGGTGCAGTGCCTGCGCCAGAGAACGGATCAGGAGCGTCTTCCCTAACCCCGGAACACCCTCGAGAAGTGCGTGACCACCTGCGAACAGGCAGGTCAAGACGCCGTCGATCACCTCCAAGTGCCCAACGACGGCTTTTTGAATCTCCTTCTTAGCAGTCTCGTAGTCGCTGCGAAACTTTTCCGGTGTCGTTGCGATCACTGCGTCACTCATGTCACTCATGGCGGTCGGATGGTACCGGACGCCGCGAGAATCACCTCGCGAGAACTTCGGAACCTCCCTGCGGCCCGCGCGTACCAACCGAGCTATGACGAACCAACTTAAGTCTGACGGAGCGACCAACGCAGCAGTACCTCCCATGCAATCGACTATTGCCGCCTCGATTGGACCCGCCGAGGCCGCCGAAGCGCTCCGGTCCGGTCGGGCTCGCCTCGTTGATGTCCGGGAACGCGACGAGTACCAGCACGAGCGAATCGATGGCAGCACGTTGCTTCCGCTCGCGAATGTCGATCGGGCGGCGCTGCCCAAGGACGCCGCCGTGACGTGGATCGTCAACTGCCGAAGCGGACGACGCAGCGCGGATGCGGTGCGAAGGCTTCGGAGCCAGGGTGAACTTAGAGCGGTGAGCCTCGCCGGGGGAATCGAAGCTTGGAAGGCCGCCGGATTCGCCGTCATCCGCGATACGTCGGCACCGATGCCCGTGATGCGGCAGGTGCAACTCACGATCGGCGTTCTGCTCTTGGTGAGCGTGGCGCTCGCCGCGTTCGTCTCGCCGTGGTTCTTGGTCGTGCCCGCCGTCCTGGGCACGGGTCTCACGTTCGCGGGCGCGACGGGCTGGTGCGGACTCGCGATGCTGCTCGGGGCGATGCCTTGGAATCGGGATATGGGGGCGTGCAGCAACTGTTCGTCGTCGTGACGTTACGTCTGCGTTGAGCCGATCATCTGCGTCAACAGTGTTCCAATCGACACCGCGACTAACACCCACGCGAACGTCAAGCGCAGCGCTCGCTGTGGGAGTCGTGGCGAGAGCCAAGTGCCAGCGATGGAACCGACAACGCCAAGCGCCGCGAAGAGCGCGACGACGTTCCAGTGGATTTCGGTGTCGGTCGCCTGAAGTGTGTGCCAGTGCTTCGCGAATCCGACCAAGCCATTCGCAGCGATGATCGCGAGGCTGGTACCGACAGCACGCCGCATCGGGAGTCCGAGTAAGACGACGAGTGCGGGAATCAACAGGAAGCCGCCACCAACACCGACGAGACCGGTGATGACTCCGACGCCAAGGCCAGCGACGATCGGCTGCCACGCTGGCCGCCGATCGGCAAGCGTTGCTTCTGCTAGGTCTCTCATCGTCAACATGCGAATCGCGGCAGCGAATGCGATGCACGCGAACAGAATCATTTGCGCCCGCCCTGAGACGAAGCTCGCCAGCGCTGCGCCGCCGAACGCGCCGAGCATTCCGGGAACGCCAAGGAGTACGGCATTGCGCCAATCGATGAGCCGCGCGCGTTGATAGTGAAATGCTGCGACCGCCGCGATTGTGGCGACGATCAAGAGCGACTCGGCAATGGCAGCTTTGGGCGCTTCGCCAACAACGTAGACAAGCACCGGGACCGTGATGATCGAACCGCCGGCACCGAGGAGTCCGAGCGCGAGTCCGACGAGCATCGCGCCGACTATCTCAAGCCCCATCTCAATACCCGTCACATCAACACCGGCTCGCCTGCCTTCGCCCACGCATCAAAACCGCCCGCCATGTTCGTCACGTCGTAGCCATGACGCTCGAGGAACGCCGTCGCGTACGCCGAGCGACCGCCAGCCTTGCAGTGGCAGAGGATGGGCGAGCCCTTTGGAATGTCCTTCAGTCGTGCTGCGAGTCTTGTGTGCGAAATGTTCGTCGCTCCCTCGATGCGACCTTCGGCAAACTCGGTTGCGCGGCGCACGTCGAGGACAAAGGTCGCGTGACCATCGACGAGTCGCCGCGCCGTTTGCACGTCAACCTCTTTACTCGTGACGAACGGAACACCGGCAATCGAGGACGGCTCGGCCCACGCGACGACGCGATCGATGCCGACGCGCACGAGATTGCGGACCACCTCGTCGAGTTTCGTCGCGTCGACGACGAGCACGATGTCGAGCGCCGGATCAGCGTACGAGCCCGCTACTGTCGGGAAGCTGCTATCGAGTGGCGTGAACAACGAACCGCGCACGTGGCCTTGGCGGAACTCGCTCCACGGGCGGACGTCGAGCACTTGCGCGCTCGACGCGAGTCGAACTAACTCTGCACCGTCGATCTGGCGCGGCTTTGGTAACTCGCCGAGCACCGCGGGTCCATCACGGTTTTCCCGCTTCATCCGAGCGAAATAGGTTGGCGGCTCGGGCTGACCTTCAAGAATGAAATCGATGAAGCGATGCTCGTCGCTTGCGACGCGCAGGGCAGGATTGAAGCGGCGTTCGTATCCGACGGTCGACTGCGGAACAGCGCCGAGTGCCTTTCCGCAGGCACTGCCAGCGCCGTGCGCCGGCCACACTTGAAGCCAGTCGGGCAAGTCACGCAGGAATCGATTGGCGCTCTGCCAAAGCGCGTGCGCTGAGGGTCGAGCAACGCCTTCAATACCCGCTGCTGTTTCAAGCAAGTCCGGGCGCCCAAGATCGCCGACGAAAACGAAGTCGCCAGTGATGACTCCCATCGCTTCGTTCGCACCACCGCCGCGATCAACCACGAGATACGAAACGTGTTCGGGGGTGTGCCCGGGCGTATGCATCGCGACGAAGTCGATGTTGCCAACCTTAAACGTGTCGCCATCGCGAAGTTCGCGGTGAATATACGCGCCGCCTCCGCGCTTCTGCGTGAGCCAGCGCGAGGTCCAATCGGTGCCACCCATCCCCGAGACATACACCGTCGCGCCGACACGCTCCGCGAGTTCGCGCGCGCCCGAGAGAAAGTCGGCATGGATGTGCGTCTCGGCGACAGCGACGATGCGCAAACCGTTCTGCCGGGCAAGATCGATGTACCGATCGACGTCACGCTCAGGATCGATGACGATCGCCTCACCGGTTCGCTGGCACCCGATCAGGTAGGCGGCTTGGGCGAGTCTGCTGTCGTAGATGTTTCGGAAGAACATGCGGCGATCCTTGGTGGCTTGGTTGCCCGGTTGGGGCCGGTTCGTGCACTGTGCCAGCACAGAGGTTTCCGAGTTAGCGGCGCTGTTTCCTGCGCGGCGACTTCGCGTCCCGGGCGATCTCCGCGAGAACGAGTTTTCGAACTTCTGGTGGCAGATCCGCGTCGCGTGCGGCATGCTGGCAGGCATCGAAGCCCAGATCGAGCGACAAGAAGACGTTTTGGCAGCGCTCACAAATCAGCGCTTCTTGGACCGGAAACGCGACGCCGTGGTCGAGCGCTTCCATCTTCGCACGCAGCAAGTCCATGCACATCGACCGCTCATACACCGCAGGGGGTACATGGACCCGATTCAGATCGGCGACGAGTGCGGCGCGGAGCATCAGGCGGCCGCGATGCACGCGGGTCTTCACCGTCGCGACCTTAACATCGAGAATCGCCGAAATCTGCTCCAGCGGCAATTCCGCAATGTCCTTGAGAACGACGGCCATCCGAAACGGCGTGGGAAGCGTCGCGATCGCTTCGTTCACCTCGTCCCGCGCCTCGTCCCGCATGCGCTTCGCAGCCGGCGATTGAAAGTCATCGGGCATGGCGGGCAATCGCGCGTTCGCGAACGGCATGATGTCTTCGGCGCTCCACGATCGCTCGCGCCGTCGGCCCTTGCGCCGCAGAAGGCGCCCCGCAGCGCGCACCGCGACTCGGTACAGCCATGTGCCAGGATCACTCTCACCGCGAAACGATTTCCACGTGCGAAACGCGCTCAGAAACGTGTCCTGCACGACGTCATCAGCTTCAGCGACGGTACCGACAATGCGGCGGGCAACGGCGTGCACCATGCCCCCGTACTCACGCATCAGAAGCGGAATAGCATCGGACGGATCGCTTCCGGCGCGGATCGGAGGGCGGGATCGGCGAAGGGTGGTACGTGGCGTTGATGGAGTCATCGGAGGATGACCCCACGATACGTTCCAATTGACAACACCGCGACGAGAATCACGGCGTTGTTGGCTGAAGGTTCGACCGCGCTGGCTTAGTCGCGCGGTGTCAGTTTGGTCAGGATCTTGTCGACGAGTCCGTACTCAAGCATTTCCTTCGAGTCGAGCCACTTGTTCCGCTCGCAGTCGTCGGAGATCTGCTGCTTCGATTGACCGGTTTGCTCTTCGTAGATCGAGTAGATCTGGCTGCGCATCCGGAGGATGTGCCTCGCCTCGATTTCGAGGTCGGTCGCTTGACCTTCAAGGACGCCGCCAATGAGCGGCTGGTGCATGAGGTTCTCAGAGTTTGCGAGCGAGTAGCGCTTGCCTCTGGTACCGCAGCACGCGATCACGGAGCCCATGCTTGCCGCTTGGCCAATGATGTAGGTCGCGATGTCACACGGGATGAAGCGCATCGTGTCGACAATGCCGAGCCCAGAAGTGACACTACCACCTGGCGAATTGACGTAGAGCGATATCTCTGACTTCGGATCCTCGTTGGAGAGGAAGAGAAGCTGTGCCACGACGAGATTCGCCATCTGGTCGTTGACGGGACCGCCGAGAAAGATGATTCGATCATTGAGAAGCCGCGAGTAGATGTCGTACGCGCGCTCGCCGCGGCCAGTCTTCTCGATGACGATGGGGATCAGGGTCATTGGAAAAGCTCCGGTCGCTTACTTCTTCTTGTCAGAACCCGTCTTGTCGGGGAATACGCACACTTCATCAACGAGGCCATAGGCCTTCGCCTCTTCGGCACTGAGAACTTGTCGCGCTCGCCGTCTTTCTCGACCCGCTCAACCGGCTGATTGCAGTGCCGAGCGAGGATCTCGTTCAGCGTCCGCTTCGACTTGATGATCTGTTCGGCTTGGATCAGGATATCTGTCGTCTGCCCGGTCACGCCGCCGAAGGGCTGGTGAATCATCACCTTCGCGTGCGGCAAGATGTATCGCTTGTTCTTTTCACCGGCGGTCAAGAGCACCGCGCCACCCGAATAGGCGCGGCCGATGCAGAACGTTGCGACTTCGCTCGTGATGAACTGCATCGTGTCGTAGATCGCGAGCGTGTCGTCAACCGAGCCGCCCGGGCTATTGATGTAGAAGTTGATGTCTTGACCTCGCTTCTGATTCTCGAGGTAGAGCATCTGCATCATGATGCGTGCCGCCGACGCGTGATTGATCTCGCCAACAAGAAAGACGACGCGATTCTCGAGCAAAAGCTCGTCAATCGTCATTTCGCGGGTTCGTTGGTAGGAGATGCTCGCGAGCGTCTCGGGCATTCGTGCGCCGGAATACGGCCCGAGGTGAGGTATCGACGCCTCGGCATGAGGTATCGACGCGGAAGTGAGAATCCGAGGTTCGGGCATGTGTTCGGTCCGTGGGGAGAGGCCGAATGATACGGGCGAGGTCGTCATCGGCAAGCCGCGCGTCGATCTTTCTGTCCCTGATGAAAAAGTTGCGCGTGTGATCACGTGGGGTCCGCGCGCGCTTTCACTCGGCTGCGCCGAACTCGATGCCGAGGTCGGATTCATTAATCGCTTGTGGTCCGCGCGTTCCATTGGCATCTTCAGCCGGTCCGCGATCTGGCAATCGAAGCGCAATTGTCGTCCCGTTCACATCACTCGTCACGACTTCGATAGTGCCTCCGTGCTGCTCGACGAGTTTCTTGCTGACGGCTAGGCCGAGGCCAGTTCCGCGCTGTCCTTTGGTCGACGAAAACGGCTCAAAGAGCCGCGTTCGCAGTGAATCTGCGATGCCCGGTCCGTTGTCGCACACGCTGATCTCGCAGGACGCCTCTTCGACAATCCAGCGCGTCGCGATGGTCACGCGGCCGCTGCGCTCAGGCACGCATTCGATCGCGTTGCTCACCAGATTGATGACCGCTTGGTGGATCGCATCGGGGTCCATGCAGATCGCAGGCAGCCCCTCATCGAGGTCAAGCTCAAGCCGAATACGCTTTCGCTCGGCCGCAGTGCGGAGCAACAGGCCGATTTCGCGCACCAACTCGTTTGGCGCGCAGGAGGTCAGATCGAGTGTTCTTTCCTTGGCGTAGGCGAGCATGTTGCGCGTGAGGGAGTGGATGCGGTCGAGATTCCTAGCCAGAATCGGCCAACCCTCAGTCGCCATGCCGAGATCGCCGCGAGCGATTGCGAGTTCGACTGCGTCCGCACCGCCGCGCAGCGCCTGAAGGATGTTCTTGATCGAGTGCGACAACGTTGCGACGGTCTCGCCCATCGCCGCGAGTCGCTCGCGCGCGAGCG
>JAWXCC010000012.1:0-12947 GCA_034440475.1 Phycisphaerae bacterium
GCCCTAACCGCCCCAACCGCAGTGATCGCCGCATTGCCGTCGCTGAAGCCCATCAACGCCGTCTGTCCCGTGTCCGGGACGCCGGTCGATCCGCGCTACACAATTGTGTACGAGGGCAAGGTCATCGGCTTCTGCTGCCCAAACTGCCCGAAGAAGTTCTGGGACGACCCGAAGGCGTTTGCTGAGAAGCTGAAATAGCTCGGGCTCGCCGCCGGTACGACGCAAGATTTATGGGCGTTGAAAGATATTTGTCAAGAATAGCGATGCGCTCTCAGCGAGCGCGACGCGACACTCTATTTGGGTGAGAGGGCCGACCTTCGGCTCACCCTCGATCGCCGAGATCGGTAGCTCGCGCGCCTGCCTCAACGAATCGAAGAGGAGTTCATGACCATGCGTCCATTCGTCCTTGCATCCACGCTGCTCGCCGCGGCAATTGCTCCGTCCGCCGCCGCTGGGCTTTCGGTTTGGGTGGGTCCCGCAACCGGCAACTGGAGTCTCGCCTCAAACTGGTCGGCCGGTGTTCCGAACGACCTAGCGCTCATCGATGATCCTCCGCGCGCGCCGTTCGCGGTCACGCAGAACATCAACGCGTCCCTCTCGACGCTGACCATCGGAGCAGGCGATTCACTCACCAGTCTGGACAACATTGACACGACACTCACCGGCCTCGTAAACAATGGCACGTGGTTCGTGAACTCGGTGGGCAACCCAAATGATCTCGCGATGAACGCGCCTGTCGTCACGTTCAGCGGCAACGGCTCACTTCAGTTCAGTAATAACTCTCAAAACCGCATCTTTGGCGTGAGCGCGCTGCGCAAGCTGGTGAACGGAGTGGGTCACACCATCCGCGGCGCGGGCAGTATCGGATTCAATTTCAACCTTGACGTCGTCAACGACGGCGTCATCCGCGCTGATCAGTCAGCGGCGTTGACGATTGACGCTTCGAACACGTGCACGAACAACGGACTGCTCGCGGCCTCGGGCGGCGGCACGCTCGTCCTCTTGAATACTGGGTTTGCCAATACCAGCGGCATCATCCGAGCCGAAGCAGACAGTGTCATCTCGCTCCAAGGCGCAAGCATCGTCAGCGGCGAACTCGAGACTCAGGGCAACGGTGTCATCAACCTCACCACGAACCTATCGAGCTTCAGCGCAGTGCATCTCGTGGGCACGCTCACGCAACCTGACGATGCCGACGTTTTACTGAATTCGTCCATCACCAACGACGCCGTGTGGGCGCAGAACTCGGTCGGCAGCTTCACTGACATTTGAGTTAATGCAGCCACGGTGACGCTCAACGGCAGCGGTGTCCTTGCGATGTCGAACAACGCTCAGAACCGCATCTTCGGAGTCAACGCACTGCGCACCCTCGTGAACGGCGCTAATCACACCATCCGCGGCGCGGGTCAGATCGGAGTCAATTCCAACCTCGAGGTCACGAATCACGGCACGCTGATCGCTGACTCATCCGCCGGTCTGACCGTCGATTGTTCGAACGTTTTCACGAACGATGGCACCATCCACGTGGCGGGCGCTGGAACCATGTCAATTCAGCAGTCGACGTTCAATCAGCTCGGCGTCGTCGAAGTCGATGCAGGCCGCACGCTTACCCGCGCCGGTCAGTGGACTCAGGGCGCTGGCACGACGATCGCGAATGGCGCGATCAATCTCACGAGCGGTGGGACTTTCCAAATCAACGACGGAACTATGACGGGCGGTGGTACCGCGAGCGGTGCGATGTTCAACACCGGCGGAATCGTGGCGCCTGGTCCGACCGGTGTTGCAACCATCGGGACGCTGAACGTCGCCGGTTCCTACACGCAGGGAACGGAAGGCATCTTCGATGTCGAGCTCGGCGCGAACGGCAACGATCTGCTCGCTGTGACCGGAAGCGCCGCAGTCGCTGGCAAGCTCGTCGTCCACTTCGCCAACGGCTTCCAGCCAGCGGTCGGAGAGAGCTTCACGATTCTTACCGCGAGCTCCGTGAGCGGCATTTTCAAATGCGTCTCAAGCGACGCGCTTCCAGCGGGCGCGCTCCTCGTCACCTACCTGCCGACCTCGATCAAAGTCACCGTCGTCGCTGGCTCGACCAACCCCGCTGATCTCACCGGCGACGGTATCGTGAGTTCGCTCGATCTCGCACTCCTCCTCGGTGGCTGGGGCGAGAACTGCACATCGGTCTGCTGCCCGGGCGACCTGAACGGCGATGGCGTCGTCAGCGCACTCGACCTCGGCATCTTGCTCGGAGCATGGGGCGGCTGATAGCTCGGTTTCGTGTCGATCACACCTTCGCGGCCCAGAGATCAATCTCTGGGCCACGTTTTTTTTGTTCACGCGATGCGATCGAGGGCTAGCAGCCCCCGGAGCGACGCACGATCTGCGGAAAAAACAGCTCGGCGTTGTCAGACATCGCGCGAACTCTCCCTACTGCGTGGACGAGGGCGATCTCTCGCCCAGCGCGAACGCCCTAACTCGGGGCCACTGAGGGCTCGAGCCCAATAACTGAACCGAATCCGAGACCGAAGAACAGAGGAGTCCCAAACTATGCGTCCGTTCGTCCTTGCTACCACGCTGCTCGCAGCAGCGATCGCCCCCGCAGCTGAAGCGGGGCTCTCGACCTGGGTCGGACCGGCCAGCGGCAACTGGAGTCTCGCCGCAAACTGGTCCGCCTGGGTCCCGAACGACCTCGCCCTCATTGATGGTCCACCGCGCGCGCCCGTCGCCGTCACGCAGAACATCAGTGCCACGTTGACCACCCTCACGATCGGCGCGGGTGATTCACTCACGAGTCTGGACAGCGTCTGCACGTCGCTCACCGGACTCGTGAACAACGGTACATGGTTCATCAACTCGCTGGGCAGCGTGACCGACCTGAAGATCAATGGCGCTGTCACCGCATTCAGCGGTACCGGGTCGGTTCAACTGAGCAACAACATCCAGAATCGCGTGTACGGCGTTGGCGGGCCCCGCACCCTCGTGAACGGCGCTGGCCACACCGTTCGCGGCTCTGGGCAATTGGGATTGAATCTCAATCTCGACCTCGTGAACAACGGCGTGATACGTGCCGACCAACCGATCGCGCTGGTGCTCGACCTATCGAATAGCTGCATCAACAACAATCTGCTCACGGCGTCGGGTGGCGGAACGCTGGTGTTGTCGAATGCCACGTTCGACAACACCAATGGCGTCATCCGCCCCGAGAGTGGTGGCGTGGTGTCGCTGGAAGGCGCGACGCTCGTCAACGGAGACTTGGAGATTCAAGGCACGGGCATCATCAGGCTGACGTCAAACACCTCGTCGCTTGACAACGTACACATCGTCGACGTGCTCACGCAACCCGATGGCTCGCATGTGAATTTGAACTCGTCGATCACCAACGATGGCGTGTGGAATCAGCTTTCGGCTGGCAGCGCCACCGATTCGCTGATTGCCGCGCCATCGGTGACGCTCAACGGCAGCGGCGTCTTGGCGATGTCGAACAGCGCCCAGAATCGCATCTACGCTTACGGCGCGCTTCGAACGCTCGCGAACGGCGCGAATCACACGATCCGCGGATCGGGACAGATCGGGCTCGATCTGAATCTCGACCTCACGAACCACGGCGCACTGATCGCCGACTCCTCTGCCGGCCTAACCGTCGATTGCTCAAGCGACTTCATAAACGACGGCACGATCCGCGTGACGGGAGCTGGAAGCATGGCAATCCAGCCATCGACGTTCAATCAGCTCGGGATCGTCGACGTAGACGCAGGTCGAACACTCACTCGCTCCGGCTCGTGGACCCAGAACGCTGGCACGACCATCGCGAATGGCGCGATCACGCTCTCCGCTGGCGAGTCGTTCCAGATCAATGACGGAACTCTGACCGGTGGCGGCACCGCGACGGGTGCGCTATTGAACACCGGTGGATTCGTGAAGCCCGGCCCGACCGGTGCTCCAACGATCGGAACGCTCAACGTCGTTGGTGCTTTCACGCAAGGAACCGAAGGCACCTTTGACGTCGAGCTCGGCGCGAGCAGCAACGATCTCCTCGCTGTGACCAGCACCGCTACCGTTGCCGGCAAGCTCGTCGCCCGATTCGCCAATGGCTTCCAGCCCGCAGTCGGACAGAGCTTCACGATTCTGACTGCGAGCGCCGTGAGTGGGCTCTTCAACTGTGTGACGAGCGATGCACTCCCGACTGGTGCACTCCTCGTCACGTACTTCCCGACCTCGATCAAGGTCACCGTCGTCGCTGGCACCACGAATCCGGCCGACCTCACCGGCGACGGCATCGTCAACTCGCTCGACCTCGCACTCCTGCTTGGTGGCTGGGGTACGAACTGCACATCCGTCTGTTGCCCCGGTGACATCAACGGCGACGGCACGGTCAACGCGAGCGATCTCGCACTCCTTCTGGGAGCGTGGGGCGGCTGATCCGACTTTTCAATACACGATGAGGCTCAGCGGCGGTCGAGGCAACGGTGCCTCGACCGCCGCTGCGGTAGTGGCGCCTCGCGTAAGAGCTCCCGCGCGCCAACCTTGAACGCAGCCCTTGACATCCATGCACGATACTGCATAATGATGCAGCTTCATGAAACCACGTCGTCAACAGTCCGTGCGCCGCCTCGTGTCGTCTCGGCCCGTCCACAGCCAGTTAGAACTCCAAACGCTTCTTCGGGCCGAGGGATTTGCGGTGACGCAAGCAACGCTTTCTCGCGATCTCGCCGAACTCGGCGTTCTGAAGGGTGCAGACGGTTATCGACTTCCAGGTACCGACACCAGCGTCAGCTCTCCTTCGCGACTCGAGAACGCGCTCCGACGCGAGCTGCTCGCGATCACAACCGGAGGAACGACCGTCGTCCTCCGCACGCCAAGCGGCCACGGCAACGCACTGGCGATCGAGCTCGACTCTGCCCGCCTCCCTGGGTCGCTCGGCACGATCGCGGGCGACGACACGATCTTTCTCGCTGCCACCGGTCCCGCAGCTGCCCGGCGGCTTGCAGCGCAGTTCGCACGGCTGAGCGGACTCCAGCCGCATACGAACGGCCGGAACGGCGCCCACAGCGCAGTGAATGGCAGCCCCGCCTCCGGTAACCGCGCCTCACGGCGCGGTCAGGAGTAATCGATGCCGAAGAGAATCGCGGTCGTCGGCGCCAGCGGATACGCCGGTGCCGAACTGGTTGGACTCTTGCTCGGTCATCCCGAGGCAGACGTTATCGCTTTGCGCGGATCGTCGCGGCGCCGCGACGCTCAAGTCGAAGGCGCGTCGCGCTTCAGCGATCTGTTTCCGAAGTACCTAGGACTGTGCGATCTTGACATCGGACCGCTCGACCGCGGCGAACTCGTCGCCCTTGAGCCCGATGCAGTCTTCCTCGCCACGCCGCACGAACTCAGTCACGAACTCGCGCCCGAGCTCGTCGCGCGGGGCATCGTCACGTTCGACCTCTCGGCCGCGTTCCGTCTCTCGGATATCAACGCGTACCCGAAGCACTACGGGTTTACGCACGCTCAGCCAGCGCTCCTCCGCGCCGCTGCCTACGGACTACCCGAACTTTTCGCGCCGCGAATAGCCCAAGCCGATCTCGTCGCGTGCCCTGGCTGCTATCCAACCTCCGTGATTCTTCCGCTCCGACCTCTGGCTGACGCTGGTCTCTTGCGCACCGACCGCGAGATCATCGTCGACAGCGCGAGCGGCGTGAGTGGCGCGGGGCGCAAGGCCGACACGAAGAATCTCTTCTGCGAAGTGAGCCTTCAGGCCTATGCCGTGTTTTCCCATCGGCATCGGCCGGAGATGACCGAGTACGCCGGACGACCAATCTGTTTCACGCCTCACCTCGTTGCTTTTGAGCGCGGGATCCTGTCGACGATTCACGCGTGGCTGGTACCTGGCGCCGATGAACGAGCTGTACGCGACGCTCACGCCGCAGCATACGGAACGCAGCCGTTCGTACGGCGCCTCGCTCCGGGTCAGTGGCCTTCGGTCGCCGCAGTGCGCGGGACGAACTTCTGCGATATCGGCGTTTCGGTGGAAGGCGATCATCTTGTCATCGAGAGCACGATTGACAACCTCGTGAAGGGTGCGGCTGGACAAGCTGTGCAGTGCATGAACATTCGTTTTGGATTTCCGCAAACGCTCGGTCTCATCCCCGGCGCTTCCACGAAGGAGCGAGCTTGGACGATCTGAAGCATCCACTCGTCATAAAGGTCGGCGGTGCGCTCCTCGACGAACCGGAGAAGAATCTCGCCGTCATCGATGCGCTGGTCGCGCTGCATCACGGCTCGACCGTGCATGGTGCCGCCCGGCACGGCGGTGTCGTCCTCGTGCACGGCGGCGGTCTGCTCGTCGATCGGCACCTCGCAAGACTCGGTGTCGTGACAGAGCGCGTCGATGGAATTCGCGTGACACCACCCGACGTGGTGGAAGAGATCGTCGGCGTCCTCGCCGGTCGCGTGAACACCCAACTCATCGGACTCCTCGCGAGCGCTGGTGCCGCGCCGGTTGGGCTGTCACTGTCGGACGGCGGACTCTGCCGTTGCCGGAAGTCGACCCGTTACACCTTTGATCCTGGCGCCGTTGGCGAGATCACCGGTGGAGACCCAGCGCTGGTGCGCACACTGCTTGGTGGCGGATTCATGCCGGTGGTGAGTTCCATCGGGCTCGACGATGCTGGCGGTTTCCTCAACATCAACGCCGACGACGCGGCTGCGGCCATCGCAGGCATCGTTAGGGCGCGCGAACTCGTGCTGCTCACCGACGTGCCGGGCGTGCTGGACGCCGATGGCCGCGTCATCGCATCACTTGATCGAGACGCTATTGAGCGTCACATTTCCGACGGAATCATCAAGGGAGGCATGATCGCCAAAGTGCGCGGCGCGCTTGACGCTGCCGAGCGATCGGGCGTCCCCGTAACCATCGCGTCGTGGAAGAACCCCGCGTCCGTCAACGGCGTCGGAACCAGCACGCGCATACTGCCGCTCGCCGCTGGCGCCGCGCGCTGACCCGCTCCCGAGTTCTGTCGTCACTCGCATGGGAACTACGCCTTCCTATTCCTCAAGCGCGTTCCCGTTTTTCGAAGGTGTTTGTTCCGATGCCAACGCTCGCCGTAGACGGTCTCGTCGGCCGCCACGTCCTCCAGCTTTCCGATCTCTCTCACAACGAGATCCGCGCGGTCATTGAACTCGCGGGGGCGATGAAGCGCGATTACGCCGCGTGGCGCGGCACACTCTCGCAGCGCTCCGCGGTGCTCCTGTTTGAGAAGCCGTCGCTCAGAACGCGCGTGAGTTTCGAGATCGGACTCGCGAAACTCGGCGGCATTGCGGTGTACCTCGACCATCAAGGTTCACCGATCGGTCAGCGCGAATCGACCGAAGACTATGGCCGCAACCTGGAGCGCTGGGCCGACGTCATCGTGGCGCGAGTCCATGACCACGCCACGCTCATACGCCTTTCCCGGTGCTGCCGTGCTCCGGTCATCAATGCGCTCAGCGATCTCGCGCATCCATGTCAAATTCTCGCTGACGCAATGACACTTGAGGAGCATGGCGTTCGACTTGACGCGATGCGCCTCGCATTTGTCGGAGACGGCAACAACGTATGCCACTCGCTCATCGAACTCGCGGCGATCACTGGCGGTTCGATTGTCGTCGTGACGCCCAAGGGATATGGCCCACGAACGGACGTCATCGAGCGGTGTCAACGACTCGCTGCCGTGAGCGGCGGCACGATCGCAATCGCTCACGACGTGAGCGCCGTTCGTGGGGCTGATGTCGTGTACACCGACGCATGGATCAGTATGGGCCAAAACCATGGCGCGTCGCGCGACGAGGCAAAGCTCGCGGCCATGTCTGCACTCCAGGTGAACACTGCGATGATGCGCCTCGCCGAGCCCAATTCACTCTTCATGCACTGTCTTCCCGCACACCGCGGTGAAGAAGTCACGGACGACGTTATCGACGGACCGCATTCAGTCGTCTTCGATCAAGCAGAAAACCGTATGCACGTTCAGAACGCACTTGTCACTCTCGTCCTTGGCGCTGCGCCGAGGAACTAACACCAATGAAGAACCCAAAGAAAATTGCCGTCGCCTATTCAGGCGGTCTCGACACCTCCGTCATTATCCCATGGCTCAAGGAACGCTACAGCTGCGAAGTCGTCGCCGTCGTTGCCGACGTCGGCCAAGGTGCGCACGAACTTGAAGGCATCGAAGCGAAGGCGAAGAAGACTGGCGCCTCGACGTGCGTCATCAAAGATCTGCGCACACAGTTCCTTGAGGAATTCGTTTGGCCCATGGTCATTTCCGGTGCCGTCTACGAAGGCAAGTACCTCCTGGGCACTTCCATCGCTCGACCGATCATCGCTCGCGCGCAAGTCGAAGTTGCGTTGGAAACCGGCTGCGACGCGCTCGCGCACGGCTGCACTGGGAAAGGCAACGATCAGGTCCGCTTCGAGAGCACCTACGCCGCGCTCGCACCACATCTCGACGTCATTGCGCCGTGGCGCATGTGGGACTTGAAAAGCCGCGAGCAGCTTCTCGCCTACCTCAAGGTGCGTGACATTCCTTGCGCCGCGAGCGCCGAAAAGATCTACTCGCGCGACGCCAACGTCTGGCACATCAGCCACGAAGGCGGCGAACTTGAGAACCCGTGGAACGCGCCGCCCGAAGACGTGTGGTCGCGCTCAGTGTCGCCGATCGCGGCGCCAGACAAGGCCGAGGACGTGATGCTCTCGTTCGACAAGGGCGTCCCGGTTGCCGTTGATGGCAAGTCAATGGGTTCGCTTGCGCTCCTCGAACTTCTGAACGTGCTCGGCGGCAAGCATGGCGTTGGCCGCATCGATATTGTTGAGAATCGCCTCGTCGGTATGAAGAGCCGCGGTTGCTACGAAACACCTGGTGGCACGATCATCATGAACGCGTTGCGTGGACTTGAAGAGCTCGCGCTCGACCGCACGACACTTCACTTCCGCGAGACGCTCTCGCACGAGTTCTCTGACATCATTTACGAGGGTCAGTGGTTCACACCACTGCGCGAAGCGATTTGGGCGAGCTTCGCCGCAATCGCGAAGCCGCTGACCGGTGATGTCGTCGTCCGGTGCCACAAGGGCACGGCGACAGTGACGAAGCGACGCAGTCCGAACTCCCTCTATAGCGAAAGCTTCGCCACCTTCGGCGTCGACGAGGTGTACGACCAGTCCCATGCTGGCGGCTTCATTCGCCTCTACTCGTTGCCTTCGCGCATCCGCGCTCTCAAGGAACGTCACGCGATTGATCGTGTTGAGTCCAAACCGAACGCTACCTCTTCTACCCCCGCGAAGGCGAAAGTCTCCTGACGATGACGACTGCTCCTGTAGCTTCTACCGGTACCGGCTCCGGCGCCATTTGGGCTGGCCGTTTCGAAGGCGCGACGGACGAACTGTTCCGTCGCTTCAACGATTCGTTGTCGTTCGATCGCATGTTGGTGCGCGAAGATATCGAGGGCTCGATCGCATGGGCAAAGGCTCTTGAGCGCGCCGGAGTGCTTTCGACCGACGAGCGCAAGTCGGTCGTGACGGCGCTGGCAGAAATTCTCGCGTACGCCGATCGCGTTCCAAAGTCGATCACCGACGCGGGCGACGAAGACGTGCACTCGTGGGTTGAGCGCGAGCTCATCGCGCGGGTCGGCGATCTCGGTAAGAAGCTACACACAGGACGCAGCCGCAACGACCAAGTGGCCACTGACCTGAGGTTGTGGACGGCAAAGGAGATTCGAAAGCGCGTCAAGGAGATTCGGGGGCTCATCTCTGCGCTCGTCGACTTCGCCGAGCGCGAGAAGGAAACTGTCCTTCCCGGCTATACGCACATGCAGCGGGCCCAGCCCCTGCTCTTTGCGCATTGGTGCCTTGCATATGTCGAAATGCTTGAGCGCGACGAGGATCGCTTTCTTGATGCGCTCAAACGCGTGCGCATCTCGCCGCTTGGATCGGGAGCGCTGGCTGGCACCGCGTATCCAATTGACCGCACGGCGCTCGCGAAGGATCTGGGTTTCTCGAAAGCAAGTGACAACTCGCTCGACGCCGTAAGCGACCGCGACTTCGTCGTCGAAACGCTTTCGGCGGCATCGCTCTGCGCGACGCATCTCTCGCGCATGGCGGAAGATCTCATCTTCTACGCCACAAGCGAGGCTGGATTCATTGAGTTACCTGATGCCTTCACGAGCGGCAGTTCGCTCATGCCGCAAAAGAAGAATCCGGATGCGCTTGAACTCATCCGCGGTAAGACCGGTCGGCAGATCGGCAATCTTGTTTCAATGCTCGTGACGTTGAAGGGATTGCCGCTCGCGTACAACAAAGATATGCAGGAGGACAAGCGTCCCCTCTTCGACGCGATGGATGAGCTATCGCTCTCGCTGCGCATTCTGCCGCCGATGCTCGCGGGTACAAAAGTGAATCGTGAACGGACCATGGCGGCGGCCCTTGGTGGCTATTCCAATGCCACCGATCTGGCCGACTATCTCGTGAAGCAGGGTGTTCCATTTCGCGAGGCGCATCATCAGGTCGGGCGCCTTGTGCGCAGCGCTATCGAGGAGAAGCTCGGCCTCGAGGAACTCACCGTCGAGGCGCTCCAGCAATACGCACCGAAAGTCGGCAACGATGTCTACACCGCGCTGACTGTCAATGCGTCGCTCCGCAAGCGCTCAACAACCGGTGGCACTGCACCGAGCTCGGTCGAGTCTGCTCTCGATCGTGTACGGCGCATGCTGCGCGAACGGGCCGAACCATCCGCAGATGCGAAGGTCGAACTGCGTCAGGCGCGCGTCGACGATCTTGACGCGATCTGCACGATGGTTGATCACTGGGCAAAGATGGGCGAGAACCTCCCGCGCAGTCGTGAGGACATCGTCAAAGCGATCCTTGATTTCGGCGTTGCCGTCATCGACGGCAAGGTTGTCGGCTGTGCTGCACTGTGGATCTACACGCCGCAGCTCGCCGAGATTCGTTCGCTCGGTATCGACGAAAGCTATCAAGGTCGCGGCATCGGCCAAGCTGTGGTTCGTTACTTCCTCGATCTCGCACGCGATCTTCACATTACGAAGACCTTCGTGCTGACTCGCGCGCCAGCGTTCTTCGAGAAGTGCGGCTTCACGACCGTCTCGATCAATAGTCTCCCGGAGAAAGTATTGAAGGACTGCGCGAACTGCCCGAAGAACACGTGTTGCGACGAGATCGCGATGACATTTGATACCGGGATAGCACCGCCGACTCCCATCGCCGAAGGTCAACGATGAATGTCGCGGCAGAAGAGCTCTCGTCGCACGGGCGTGCGGCCCTTCAGCGCGCCGAGCGCGATCCGCTTCACCGCTATCCACTCGGATTCGTCGGCGCAACTGCGAGCGCTGCGATCAAGAAGCCAGGCCGTCAAGATATGGCGCTGATCGCGTGCCCGGACGGCGCGGCGGCCGCAGGCATGTTCACGCGCAACCTCGTGTGCGCTGCGCCGTGCGAACTTTCGCGCCATCACCTGATCGAGAGTCGTGGACATGCGAGCGCCGTGTTGATCAACTCAGGCTGCGCGAACGCCGCAACCGGTGCCGAAGGCATGAGCCGGGCAATCGATTGCGTCGATGCCGTCGCGGCCGCGCTCGACGTCAGAGCGCCGTCAGTACTCGTCAACTCAACCGGCGTGATCGGCGTGCAGCTCCCGATCGAACGCATGCTGCCAGCGATTCCGTCGCTCGTTCGATTGCTCGTCGGTGGGTCACTGCTTCCGGTCGCGAGCGCGATCATGACGACGGACACCTATCCCAAAACCGCTGCTGTCGAGATCGAGTGTGGAGGTCGACGCGCTTTGGTGTGCGGCATGGCGAAGGGTGCTGGCATGATCCACCCGGACATGTCTCCGCCGCAAGCGACGATGATTTCGGTACTCATGACCGATGCCGATATCGAACCCGCCATGTTGCAACGGATCCTCAAGGACGCGGTCGACGGCAGTTTTCATCGCATTTCAATCGACGGCGACACATCAACGAACGACAGCGTGTTTGCGCTGGCAAGCGGCAAGGCCGGTGTGTTTCCTGATACGACGGTGGCCGCGGCGTTCAAGACTGTTGCGAAGGAACTCGCGTTGCTTGTCGTGCGTGACGGCGAGGGTTTTGAGCGCGGCATTGAAGTCAACGTCACCGGCGCACGTACAAAGGCGGACGCGCTGACGGTTGCGAAGACAATCGCAGCAAGCCTGCTCGTGCGCTGCGCCGTGACTGGCGGCGACCCGAATTGGGGACGTATCCTCGCGGCGGCCGGTCGCGCTGGTGTTCACTTCCGCGTCGAGGATCTGCATCTGTCGGTCGGCGGCGTTGACCTGTTCAAGAACGGCTCGCCCGCCCTAACGCCCCTCGCCGAGCGCGAGCGCGTCTTCCGCGAACCGCTCGTTGAAATCAAGCTCGACCTCGGTCAGGGCGAAGAGCGCGATGAGTTTTTCTCCTGCGGACTCACCGAGGCGTACGTAAAGCTGAATGCGGAGTACACGACGTAGTGCCAGCGCGAACGACGCACTGCGTCCGTTTATGATGACCCTCATGCCGCCGACCGACTACGAAGATCGCCCCGATCCGCGGCAGATGGCAATCTTCGCGGCGATGACGCCGGAGCGGAAGATTCAGTTGATGACGGAGATGCGCGAGGGAGCTAAGGTCTTGAAGCGCGCGTATCTGCATCATTGCCATCCAGAGTTGTCAGACGAGCAGATCGAAAGCCGAATCCGCTTGTGGTTCCATCATGTCACTCCCTGACTGGATCAAAGTATTCCTCGCTCCGCTTGAGACGCTCGAACTGCCGTACGCGGTGACAGGTTCCGTCGCGTCGATGCTCTACGGCGAGCCTCGCTTCACGCACGTAAGCGTCCGACCTCCCGCGCAGCTCAGTCCGAGCACGCCGCCGCACCCCGATCACCGCGCCAGCGCCAGCCGCTTCTCCGGATTGCTCTTGACCC
>JAWXCC010000013.1:0-63334 GCA_034440475.1 Phycisphaerae bacterium
GCCGGGGACGAGCGAGAAGAACCTCGACGACTGGCTGCCGGATGTGTGGAAGACGAAACAGCCGCCGCGCGGGTGAGTGGGGTTCGATGAGCGGACACGCTCATCTCTCAACTCTCATCTCTCATGTCGATCGAGCAGTTTCTTCGGCCCGAACCGCTGCACGAGACTGAACGGAACGACCGCGCACAGGGCAGCGATCGCCTGGTTCACCGCACCAGGCACCACGATCGTCCGTCCACGGTCAGCTGCATCGAGGCCAATTCGCGCAACGCTCGCCGCGTCCTTCCACATCCATGCGGGCAATCGATTCATCGCTGCCCGGTTCCCCATGACGTCGTGGAACTCGCTGTATGTGAAGCCCGGGCACACCGCCGTTGTTGTGACTCCGCTTCCCTTCAACTCGAGCGCTAACGCTCGCGTGAACGAAACCATGAATCGCTTCGTCGGCGAATACAGTGAACCTGCAGACTCCGGCGCATAAGCAGCAACCGATGCGATTTGAATAACCCGACCCGATCGGCGCGCGAGCATTGATGGAAGCAGTCGATGGGTCAACTCCGTCACCGACACGAGAAGCACCTCTAGGAACGCGCGGTGTTGCTCCCACGGCGTCTCGACGAACTTGGTCGCGAGTCCGTATCCAGCGTTGTTCACGAGAACATCCACGCGACTGCAGCGAGCGAGCGCTTCGCGGGCAACGCGCCCACTCGACGCGGGGTCAGCCAGATCGGCGCAGATGACGTGCGCGCGAGCGCCGCGCGCCTCGATCGCCTTCGCAGCCTCCGCAAGTCGGTCGCGCCGGCGCGCGACGAGCACCACGTCGTGACCTCGATCAGCCAGAAGCTCCGCGAAGGCGAGGCCGATGCCTGCGGAAGCACCGGTGACGAGGGCGACAGGTCGATCGGTCTGTGTCATGGTCAAGTGCCTTTCGTTCGTTCACGCGGACCGGCGCGAGCTCGGAACGCGCCGCGACCGCTTACGTGAGGGGTCGGAACCCTCCGATATCATCGCCACATGGCGCTCTCGTACCGAACTGCTGGCGAATCGCATGGACCGGCGCTCATCGCTCTCGTCGAGGGCATGCCCGCAGGCCTGGAAATCGACGCAGTGTTCATCGACACCGAGTTGCGTCGTCGGCAAGGGGGCTACGGGCGAGGCGGTCGGCAGCGAATTGAGTCGGACACGGCAACCTTCCTCTCCGGCGTCCGTCGCGGGCAAACGATTGGTTCGCCGATTGCAATGCAGATCACGAATCGCGACAGCCGTCTCGATGATCTCGAGAAGACACCTCCGGTGCACCGACCCCGGCCAGGACACGCCGATCTCGCAGGCAGCGTGAAGTGGCTCACCGTCGATTGTCGCGAAACACTCGAACGCGCCAGTGCTCGCGAAACTGCAGCTCGGGTCGCGGCAGGGGCGCTCGCTCGCGTGTTGTTAGCAAGTGTCGGCATTGAAGTCTTCGGCTTCGTCCGCGCCACACTCGACGTGCGTACCGATGTCGCCCCCGACACGGAGTCGTGGCGCGAGTTGCGCACGAAGCGTGACACGAGTGAGGTCTACTGTCCCGATGTGTCGGCGTCGGCCGCGATGGTCGAGCGCATCCATCGCGTGAAGACTGAGAAAGACACCGCCGGCGGACTCGTCGAGGCGCACGTGTTCGGCTGTCCTATGGGACTCGGTTCCTGCATGCGCTGGGAAGATCGGCTCGACGCGCGCCTCGCTGGCGCGACGATGGGTATCCAAGCATTCAAGAGTGTCGAGATTGGTCTCGGTCGCGAATGCGCGTTTCGGCAGGGATCACAAGTGCACGATCCGATTGGCTTCGACCCCGGGCAGCGCGAAGCGCGAAGCCTCGGCTTTGTGCGCCCGACGAACAACGCTGGCGGACTCGAAGGCGGCATGACGAACGGAATGCCGGTTGTGGTGACGGCTGCGATGAAGCCGATCTCGACGCTGGGGCGCGGTCTGCCGAGCGTCGACCTCACGACGAAGGAAGCAGTCGGTTCACAGTATGAACGCAGCGACGTGAGCGCGATCGCGGCAGCGAGCGTCGTTCTTGAGAACGTCGTTGGCTTCGAGATCGCGCGAGCGTTCCTTGAGAAGTTTCCCGGCGACACGATGTTGGAGTGTCACGCTGCGCTCGAGGCGTATCTCGACATGGCGCGGCGGCTACCGTTGCCGGGACGATGATCTGGCTGACGAGCTGGGACCACCTGTCGTTCCGAAGAACCCCCTCCATCGCACTTCGCTGCGCTCCAACAGGCAACAAGCGTCACAGTTGTTCGAGGTCGCTCCGCGTCATAGCAGCTAACCAGTGGGGCGCTGTGTTAGTCCGTGCACACGCGTAACTTCGTCTGCCGTGAGCAATCGCGCAGCGCGACGCAGCGCGACGCAGCGCGACAAGACTCTCCTCACGCCGACGCACCTCAAGCCAACGAACCACCGCTGCATCGTGTCGCGCGCGGCCGGAGAGCCAGCTCTGCCGCATGGTCGCTCGATACGCAGCGCCGTTGTCAAACGACGCGATACGGGCGCTCAGCGTTTCCCACATCTCTTCCCATTGGGTGTACGCCTTCGTCAATTGCGGAACGCGCTCAGGTTCAGCCGCTACGAGCGACATCGCCGCACGCAGCGGCCGTTCAAATCGAGGTCGCTCGCGCTCGATGCCTAGCAGTGCGCAATCTCGTGACGCACGCTCGAATTGTGACTCTTGCTCCGGCGACAGCATCGCGATGATCGCAGTCCGCAGCGCCTTAGTCGCCGCGACTCTCGCGCGTACGACCTGTGTTAGTCCATCCAAGATGGCGATGCGCCGTTCCTTGAATTCACTCCACCCGCGAACTCGTGCGTCGATTGCTGCGCCGCTGTTCCACAGCGCTTGCACGCGATTCTGATCCATCAGTAGGATGAGCGACGCACGCAGCTCCATCTCATCCATCACCTCGGCCGCGTCCGCGAAGTGAGTTGCCTCGACCTCGATCGCGCTATCAACCAGCAGCCGTTCCACTGCATGCAGCGCCATCGCATCAATCGCTTGGAGCGGGTTGCCGCCGCGATCCAGCCCGCGATGGCGTCCGTCGCGAGATGGCCGCACGTCGCCGTCGTGCGACGCATCATGAGCGCCGGAGCCATCGTTCTCTGCGTGCTCGCCCAAACGTCGAGCGAGGCGCTTGGAGCTGCTTCAGGCGGAATCGATGCCCGAAGCTTCTCTGCGAGCTCGCAGTTCTTCGCCTTCGACGTTGTCCACAACGACGACCACAGCGCGATCGCTTCCTCTTGCGTGATGCCTTCTCCCCATGACGCAGCCGAAACCTGCTTCTGGAGTTCTTGCACTGCCTCATCGCGCTTTGCCGCAAGCTGTGCGTGAAGCTCGCTCCATTCTTTTGTGGCAGCGCCTTCCAAACTCAATCGTTCCGCGAGCGTCTGAACGCTCGATGCATCAGGAAAGGGTGGACACCAAGTCGGTTCGCTCCAACTCAGAGCATCGATTCCGTGGCTCCACTCGCGCAACTCACGCTGGTGGATCTCTTCGGCGTCCTCGGGTTCCTCCGCGTCGGGCCATACCTTTCCCGCCGCATCTCGGCGCTTCCGCGGCCATGGATCGTTCGCGGGAATCACCAGCGCTTCTCGAACACGCTTTGTGCACGCGTCACCTAGCTTGGACCATTCGGCATGACGAGTTTCGCTGTGCTCGTTCATCACCGCGAGCCACTGCGACGGTCGTTTCGCCATGGAGTCGCGGAAATGCTGGTCCAGAATTGTCGCCTCGGCCTTCAAATCCTGAAGCGAGCGCACGGACAACTCCACGGCGCTGTTAGCCCAAGCATCGCGCGCCACCGCCATCACTAGACGAGCCGAGTCGTCCGGCGGGTAGCGCCGCTCTGCTTGCGCGACGCATTGGTCGTATGCCTTCAGCGTTGCGGCGACTGCGACAGAGTGCGATCCACTGCTTACCGCAGCCATGGCGCTACGACGATCTTGCGGCGTCCAGCTGGCTATCAGTCCGAGGATCGCGTCAACACCGATGCGCTCGACGGCGGCGTGTTCGCGACCCATGTTGGCGATCGCGAGTTCGGAGTCGGCTGCGAGGGCATGTTGCATTGCCTTCAGTTCCGTGGAATCTGGTGCAGGTATCGCATTCATACGCTGCATGAGCCTTGCACTATGCGATTCGACTACCGGGTAGTACTCCTCTGCTGCGCGCACCAGCGCATGAGCATGGCTCAGCATCGACTCTTCTGCGATACGAATCGCGACACGAGCATTGCTTCGCGCTTCCATAGAATGATCTGCGTCCAACACTAGCCGCGTCGTCGTGAGCATCAGCGGAGCGTTTGTAGCGCAACGATTGAGCAGTCGATTGATTCTTCGTTCTCGCGAAACGGCAGATGCAGCGTCTCGATCACGCACCGGAACGAGGCTCATGACGCCATCAAAGAATGCGTCCTCCGCAGCGGCGCAGCGCTCCAGGTGCGAGCGCCACCGAGTCGCGTATCTCTGCACCGCACGTTCATCGGCAACGTTCAACTCGATTGGCTCGAACAGCTCCGCCAACGGCTTCGCGTCAACCGTTCGCCGCGTGTCTTCTTCCGCGAGAAATCGAAGGTATGCGTCTTCGATCTTCGGCCACGCCGCAGTCCATTCGGCTCCGTCATCGACATCGCAAAACGCGCGAAGCGGCTTCTCGATGTCCTCCCATCAAAATGGTGCGCGCTGCCAGAAGTCATCGTCGGCGCGAGCGGGCGACGAAAGGACTCCGCAGAGCGTAATCAGGACGACAGCGATGGCGGCCGCCTGCCAACCGTGTCGATGCGTTTGACACCATGGCATACGACCACAGCACCGCGCGATCGCGCCAGTATCATCGTCTGCATGCCTACGACGATCGCCTCCGCACATACCGACGCCGCGCCACCGCAGCCGATCGAAGCACCGACGCACGCTGAGCGCATTCCAACAAAGGTGTTCTCTCGCGCGCACGACGTCAACGTCACCGTCGCGCGAGAGATCGCGGATCTCATCATCGCCCGAGCTGCGGCGGGACGACGGTGCGTGCTCGGGCTTGCGACGGGTTCTACACCAACTGGTGTCTACGAAGAACTCGTGCGGCTCCATCGCGCCGAAGGTCTTTCGTTCAAGAACGTCGTGACATTCAATCTCGACGAGTACTTCCCGATGCAACCGGAAGAACTCCAGAGCTATCGACGCTTCATGCGCGAACACCTCTTCGACCATGTCAACATCGATCCACAGCACACGCATGTGCCTGACGGAACGATCGACCCAGACCAGGTGCGCGATTGGTGCGCGGAGTACGAACTCACGATCGAACGCGAAGGCGGCATTGATCTTCAGCTACTCGGTATCGGGCGCACCGGACACGTCGGCTTCAATGAACCCGGCTCAGGTCGCGATAGTCGCACGCGTCTCATCACGCTTGATCGGGTGACGCGGAAAGACGCAGCGAGTGATTTCTTCGGCGAAGAGAACGTTCCACTGCGCGCGATCACCATGGGGGTCGGCACGATTCTCCGGGCCCGGCGACTGCTTCTCGTCGCATTCGGCGAAGGGAAAGCGCAGGTCGTCGCGAAAGCGATCGAAGGACCAATCACGCAGCACATCGCAGCGAGCTTCCTCCAGGAGCATCCCAACGCGTGCGCTGTGCTCGATCGTGCCGCCGCCGCAGAACTAACACGTTGCAAGTGTCCGTGGACCCTCGGGAATGTCGAATGGGACGCGCGACTGATCCGGAAGGCTGTCGTGTGGTTAGCGCAACGCACCAAGAAGGCTATCCTCAAACTCACCGCCGAGGATTACAACGAGCATCACTTGCAAGATCTGCTTGCGACCAAGGGCAAGGCATACGACCTGAATCTCCAAGTCTTCCGTGAGCTGCAGCGCTCTATCTCTGGCTGGCCCGGCGGTAAACCGAAGAGCGCGAAGCAACTTGGTGACGCGGAGCGCCCGCAAGACCGCATCTATCCCAAGCGAGTGCTCGTCTTCTCGCCGCACCCGGATGATGACGTCATCTCGATGGGTGGCACGCTGACGCGCCTCGCCGATCAAGGGCACGAGGTGCACGTCGCGTATCAAACCTCGGGCAACATCGCTGTTTCTGATTGCGACGCGCTCCGATTCGCCGACTTCGCAGCCGACTTCAATCGCATCTTCGGATTCGATGGTTCGCGCACGGCTGACTTCGAGACAGCGCTGCAAAAGAAGCTGCGCGGGAAGAAGCCAGCCTCGGTCGATCCAATCGAAGTGCAGCAACTCAAAGGGCTCATTCGACGCGGTGAAGCGCGCTCGGCTGGTCTCATGTGCGGTGTGCCCGAAGAACGCCTGTACTTCCAAGACTTGCCGTTCTACGAGACCGGTCGTGTGCGCAAGAACCCGCTCGGCGAGGAGGACGTTCGATTGACTGTCGAACTACTCCAAATGATTCGCCCACATCAGGTGTACGCGGCGGGTGACTTGAGCGATCCGCACGGCACGCATCGCACCTGTCTTGCGGCAGTCTTCCGCGCGCTTGAGCGATGTAAGCACGACGACTGGTTTGCCGACTGTGAGACGTGGCTCTATCGCGGCGCGTGGCAAGAGTGGGAGATCGAAGCGATCGACATGGCTGTGCCACTCGCTCCTGACGAAGTGGCGCGGAAGCGCGCTGGCATATTTCGTCACCAAAGTCAGAAAGATCGCGCGATGTTTCCCGGCGCGGACGATCGTGAGTTCTGGCAGCGTGCGGAACAACGCAACCGCGCGACGGCCGAGCTCTACGACGCACTCGGGCTCGCTGAATACGAGGCGATCGAAGCGTTCGTCCGCTGGGACGGAAACATGCTCGACTGATGAGCGAGCGACCTCCGACGCCGCCGATCAGCGCCGCTGCTGCGGCGCGAGCGCGACGCAGCGCTGTGGTCGATGATCGCGGCGCGTCGGTGCGCTTGGCGCGATTGCGCGCAGGTGCGTGTCCCGACCCCGAGTCGGACTGCGCGCGGGCAGTTCTCGCACGGATGCGATCAAGTGCTGCCACTACGTGGACGTCACGCTACCTTCAGAGCGTCGCGACGCTCATCGCTTTAGGGTTGTTCGGATTGACGATCGCGCTCGTCGTACCGCTCTTGCCAGAGCTGCCCGGCATTCCGGCGGCCGTGACCGTTGGAGGCGCGATCGTCGCGCTCGCGGCGATAGGAGTGCTGAGCGTGCGGATCGTGCTGCGTCCAACGGCACTTCGAAATCGAGTTGCGTACATCGACGCGCTCCTCTGCATGGGACGTTGTCCGGCTTGCGGGTTTGTGATCGGCGGCGCTGCAGTCAAAGCCGCAGATGGTTGCGCCGTGTGCCAAGAGTGCGGTGCCGCGTGGCGCATGGAACGGCTGGCACTCGTCACGCTGCCCGAGGCAACTGGCTTGGGCGTCGGGCGACTTCGGACGCGTTTGCGCTCGGCGTCTCAACACACGACATTCATCCGCGACGCGCGCGAACGGCGCTTTGCGGTGGGGTGCGGTGCGACCCTGCCGCGCGGTGCGGAGTGGTCGATGGCACAACGTTGGAGTTTTCGTTGTCAGTCAGGTTTCCTCAGCGCGATGATGGCGCTGATCGCGCTGGGCGCGGTCGTGACGGTACTCACATTCCTTGGGAGTTTCTTATCACCATTCGGTCGTGAGGATCGGATCGATGCGCCGTGGCTTGCGATCATCGCGCCTCTTTCCTTCGTCTTCGTTGCTCCGCTGCTACTGCTCATCCCAGCACTCGCGTCGCTTGCGACGGCGCGAGCGTTGCGCACCAATGCATGTCTCTCGCACGATCACTGCCCAGCCTGCGATACTCGGCTGGGTGATCGCGGTGATCCGTGTAGTTGCCCGGCGTGTGGGGCGCGATGGCGGCCGGAAGACGTGCGATCGGTGCCGCGCGGCGGCGCTCCGATCGGCACTGGAAGCGAGGGTGACTAATCATTCCACCTAGCAATGGTAAGCGCCGGCGATTCGGTCGCGCGCGGATGCACGCACCCGACGACACCGGCGTCGAGCGCGAGATCGCATCATTCGCTGCCGGTGACGTGCCGGATCTACGCCATCCGGTTGCCCGCGGCGCATTGGCGCGGCTCCGCTCAACCGCTGCGACGCAGCGCTTCGGCTGGCCGCGGGCGTATAACGCCGTCACGATCGCGGTGATTGTCGTCGTGTGCGCCAGCGGCCCGGCTCTCGTCTTCGCCTGGATGCGATGGTTCCGATTACCTCCGATTTGGCTGTTTTTCACGCTCATTCCTGCACTCGGTGCAACGATCTTCTGCCTCGTCGCGCTGTCATCGGTGATGGCCGGACGGGCACTCGGTGCTGGAGTTCATCTGATCGCGACCGCGCTCTTGCGCATGGGACGCTGCGCCTCATGTGGCTATCCCCTCGATGCGATTCCGGCTGATGTCGATGGAATTTTGCGCTGCCCTGAGTGCGGCGCTGGTTGGCGCGGAGATCGCGTCGGACGCGAAGCCGTTCCGGGTGTGAAGCCGAGCCTCGCTTCGTTCGCGAGGAGCAGCATCGTCTTGAGCGCGATGTGTCGGACGCGACAGCGCGACGATCGAGGTCGTCCGTTTCAAGCGATCGCGATGACGCAGTTGGGCGCGGATTCCACGCAACGCGCGAAACGACGGGTCACACTCGGTGCTTGGAAGTGGATCGTGGCGATGGTGCTCACGATCCTCGCGTGCGTCGCGCTGTGCGTCATTGCTCTTCTCTTCATCAAGACAATGGCAGCGGTGCTGCCCATCTTCGGCTTGGTGGTCATTGGCGTGCTCACCCTTATTGCCATCAATGCGCGTTCCGAACGCATCACTAGAGAACGGCAACTACGTTCTCGCATGTGCCTTGCGTGCGAGCAACGCTTGCGAAGCGAAGGCAACATGCTGGTGTGTACACGGTGCGAGGGGGCGTGGACGCGGCCGCTCGGTCGTGCCGCGACAGCGGCGATACCCCAGCCTCGTCAGCGCTGAATCGGTATTGCATTCAACGTGTAATACGCGTCCGCGTGCAAAAGCGGCGAACCGGTCGCGTCGCGAACACCGTCTGCATGCAGCTCGTGTACGTACGCCGCGCGCAGGCCTTCGACGACAAGGTCGACACTGAGCTTGTCCGCACTGACGGTTGCCTTCGCGACACGCAGCTTCTTCGTATCCATCTCATCGCTGCCGTAGCGTTCGTGCAGCTCATAGGTGTACGAACTCACCGAGTACGACGCGACATCGGCAGCACTCGTGAGATCGACGGGCTGCGTGAACGTGAGGCGAAACCCATCGGGTTGCGCGCTCATGGTCAATACTTCAAACGGAACTTTGCCGGTCCACACGCATCGCTCCAGTCCCCACGGCTTCGAGCCGCGCGAGCCCCAACCGCGATTAGTTTCTCCGACGGCAAGCGATCCATCGGGCAGGAACGCCACTCGCACGATGCCGCATCGAAATCCCGAACGGAACGGGAAGCACGCGCCTTGCCATTCGCCGTTGACCTTCTCAAGCGCGACGCGAAACACAGCAGCGTGATGCTGATCGCCAACAAACACTTGACCATCGAACGGTCCGAACTTCCCCTTCGTCGTGTCCCATTCGAAACCCGAGGCTGACTTTCCCATCTTGTCGTATGGAAACCAGATTGCTGGAAGCCGAAGATGCGGGATCGACTTCGCAGCAGCGGGCATCAAGATGCCATCGGGAATCACGCCGGGAAACTCGACATTCGATTCCTTGCGCTTGGCGCTCTCGATGCCGTGCGGATGTCCATGAAAGTCACCGCGCTTGAGTACCGCGAGTTTGTTCGTTGGGCACCATTCGCCTTGGTTGTCTGAGTAAAAGATCTCGCCGTCCGGGCTCGATGCAACGCCGCACGGTGATCGCAAGCCCGCGACGTCGAAGTGCGCAACACCATCGGGCGTGATGCGCGCCGCCCAACCGCGCCAATCTTTGTCGCCGAATGGTCCTTCGCCAAACGGACGATTGAGGGTGACCCAGAGGTCACCGTTCGCATCGCGGGCTGGCCCGAAGCAATACTCGTGATAGTTCCCCGAAATTCCCCAACCGTCGCAGACAAGCTCGACGCGATCAATCTTCGTATCGCCATCGTCGTCGACGAGTCTTGTGAGTTCGCCGCGCTGTGCGACGTAAATCGGCTTGCCCTTTCCGGTGCCTTCCGGAGCAAGCAGACCCATCGGCTCTTGCAAGCCGTCGAGTGAGAGCGTGAAGGTTGGCTTGTCAGTCCACGCGTCGGTGATAGTCCAGAGTTCGCCGCGGCGCGTACAGACCATGACGCGCTTGTCGTCGAGCGGCAGGATGCCGCCCGCCTCTAACACCACCGAGTCTGGAAGAGCAAGCGTTTCAATCCGCCAGTAGTCGGCTTCGCGCGGCGGCGCTATGGAACTTGAGATCGCGAGGACGGTGATTGCTGTGAGCAGCGTCATATTGACCACCATTCTGCGGTATCCGGCTCACGCCGTCTTTGTCGCGGTCGCTTCAGCTCAGCTGGCCTTCGATAGATAGTCGACCCGTGGCGGTCGCGAAAAGTCTTGGTTCTTCCCGGCGTCGTACGGAATAGGGAAACGAATCGCTAGTTTTCGAGTCCCCCACCGCGAACTCTGTCGCGCAATCTGAAGCGCGGATGGCGAAACCGGGGCTTCAGGCATTCGTGAGGTTGCGAGGATAAAGAAGTCTGGTTTTCGGGCGGCATTCCCCGCTGCGCTCGGCGACGCGGCCGCGTTGGCGATCGGAGCGGACGCCGTCGTCACGGTGCCCTGATCACGCCGAGGACCGCTCCGCTTCGGCGGGACGCGCCCTGCTCGTCGAGCGCGCGTCGCGTCCCGACTCTCTGAAGCGGCATTGGCCGTGCGCGCGATGTACGATTTCCTACCCCGACCGGAGCAAGCCGGTCCCCGGTACTCGGCACGCGCCAAAAAAGATCTCTGCATCGCTACCGAAACCAAAGCTCGACGCGAAAAAAACTTTGCATCGCCGCCAGCTTCCTAGCGCGAGTCGCCGGGTTCATCCGTCGCGTCAATCATCGAGGGGAAGCTGCTTTCGCAATTCGATTTGTAGGTGGGGTGTGCGCAATTCAGTCCGCCACCAATCTCCACGCTCTCTCTCGGCAAACATTTGAGGGTTTTCTTTTTAGGCTCGGCGCTAGCGGGGAAATCTCCCAATCTGCCAGATTTTCTTGGCGTTCTTCTGGGGGGGGGGGTAGTCTCCCAGATGGCGAGGCACCTCGACGGCGTTTCAGACGCTCGAAACGTGAGCGCAGCGAGGGAAACCACATGACAAGCTCTGGTAACAGCAGAACTGCCTCGGTCGCGGCACTTTTGGCGGTCCTCGCGTTCTCTGCTGCTTTTTTGTCGACACACGGTGAGAGAGACGCTGGCGACGGCGGGATGCGTGACAACGCGCTCGGGCTCCGTGTCCCAGCTGGCATAGGCGAGATACGGATCGGCCGCACGCCGCAGATCGTGCCATTGCCAGCGTGCACGCCTCCAGCAGCAGGCGTCACGTATACGCGGGAATACGAATGCGAAAGCACACCGCTCAAGAACTGTGTCGCCGATCCGATCTTGGGTTGTGATCCGCAGCCGCCCGATTGCGCCGGAGCCTGCACGCGACGTTACGTCTACATTCCGAATCCTGGCAACCCAGCGCCGGGGAGCTTGTCGCCCGTGACGAACTGCGGCCAGTTAATGTCGCAGCGAAAATTGGGTCAATGTATGTCGGTGGTGAATCCGGGGGTGCACTGCAATTGCAAACTCGCGCAGAATCTAGTTTTATGCGACGCGGTGCCGACAAGCTTTAATTTGCCTTTTGCGCTTTGCTCGAATCCTGGTGGTGGCTAACTGCCGATTTCACTGACGGTGAGCGAGGCGTATGGCGTCGAGTCAGTGGAGTCGAATTGGAGGCTATGATGCGAATGTTGTTCTCGTCGGGTTGCTGCCTGAAGCTCGTCGTGCGATTGGGAGTTTTGAATCCCGAATACTTGTCCAAGGAACGGTTTTCATCGTTCGGCTCGATCGGGAGAGCGTGCCGGAGCACCATCATCCAAGTTTTGGCTGGATTTGCATTCGCAGAGGCCAGTGCATCCGTTGCGTCAGCAAGCGAAGCTCCGCCTTCGGCGACCGAGATTGCATTCACCATCGCGACGTCGCGATCTACCATTTTCGGTTTGGATGTCACGTACAAGATTTCTGAAGGGTATGGCTCATGGACATCACCATTACGAACGTGGAAAGAGCGAATCGCGTTCAACTCGACTCAGTTGCGAATTGAGCGAGCGATTAGCGTAATACACCAAGGCCGAGAACCCCGAGAGTGGTTAGGCGTGTTCTGGTGTGATGGAACTCGCTCGGCTGCGGTCGCTGACTACATCGGCGAGATCAGCGTGGATCCCGCGAAGGTCGGCTTTCCAAGCGCTGACTTGGGATCCGATTGTTTTGTGCTGCTCCAGTGGTTCCCGATCCTGCCCGAGATTACGGAGCCCGACTTTCGAGATCTTGACCGCGAACTCACAAGCGCGACGACAAGAGTTCGCAGTGAACTTGAGGTCATTGAGGATGGCACCTTGTGCGCGGTTGCGGACATCTATGCGGATGATCCCGGCGAATTTTCCGCAACGCATTTGGTTCGGTCGATCTGGATGGACAAGACTCGCGATTGGGTACCTCGGCGGGTTGTCAATTGGGTGGCGAATCAGGGATCGCATCCAGCCGACATCTACTCGGAATGGCGGGCCGACACGTTCTTGGCGATTGCTCCGGGCATTTGGGTACCGACTGAAGCGATCTTCGAGCGATACCGAATGGTGCCTACTATCGCTGATCCAGTTGGAAAGTTAGGCCCCTTCGTCCGCGTGATATCGCTTGCGGGAGCCGCTGCACCGGCCGTCGCCGTCGGTGCGATCGATGGCGTGTCGCACGTGCCCGAAGGAGCGCTCCTAACCGACCTTGACTCAGGCTTTGAGTGGATCGCAATGAAAGATGAGAGCGAGCGGATCGCGTCGACATTCGGAATGCTCCGCGGCCGTTTGCTAAACAACCACGATGTCGAGAAGCACCAGCGTGTCGCTACCGTCGCAGCTCCCGCCGCGGATCGGGCGCCACGGATCGTTGAGTACGGACTACTAACCATCGTTGCAACCGCCGCTGGGTTTTCGATCGCAGGAAGACTCGGATTCCGTCAAAGCAGATCTGCAGGAGTCGCGAAGCGGCTCATCCCATGATCAGGCGGGCGACTCTGAATTGGTCGACGGCAGGGACCAGTGCGGGGTGCCCTCGCGGTTTGCTCGCGGCTACGTGCATGATTCCGTTGTGTGGGAGCGCACCGGTAAGTTCGCCACCAAATGAGCCGGGTGCGGGGTCGTCACAGATGGTTGCGCTCGCGGTATCGAGATCCGCGGAGAAAGACCGTTGTGGTCCGCTAGCAGCGAGACTTGTACTGCAATATTTTGGCCGAGCGCTGGACGGAGAGCTACCAGCCATTTCCACTCTCGACGAACTCGCGCTGGTGCTAAAAGGCGCTGGCCTCGATGTACGGACGGAACGGCTTCCGCCGGAAGAGTTGCGGAAGCTGCGCGCAGTGGCGGTGTTAAAGCTCACTTCGGATGTTCCAGCGGTGCCAGCGCACGTCGTGGTAGTCCTCCCGTTGGCCGACGGTTCGCTGACAATCGTTGACCCAACGGCGCCGCGAGCCGTCCGGTTTCTCACCTTGAACGATGTCCTCAGCCGTTGGAACGGAACGATCCTTAACGTTCGCGAGCTCGAGGCCAGTGCGCGTTCCGCTCACTCATGGATGACGATTCCTGCACTGGTGGTTGGGGGAGCGGCGATAGGCGTCTTTCTTCGCCGACTTCGCTGAATCGCCGCACCTTCGTATGCAGCTGTCGGAGGTCGTCATGGACACCACTCGATCAAGCAGCATCCGTTGGAGAGAGATCGGACTGTCGTGTGCCGTCCTTGGTGCGTTGGCCATAGCAGGCTTCTCCCGTTTGCGATCCCACCAAGGTGCTACAAGCTCGAGCGCGAACCTGAGGAGTCGACTCGATCTTGCGAGCATTTCGCAGCGAGCTGAGTCTCTCATGTCTTCGAACGATGTCGCTTGCGGAGTCGACCTCGCAGACCTGAGTCACGCGATCCTCGGTCTTGGTCCTACCGCCTTTCGAAGGCGGCCGGAATCCGCAGACTCCGCGAACTCACTCGTCGAGCTAGCACTCCGGAATGGCGACACTTCACAGTGTGGCGCGGGTCGTTGGCTCCTCTGCGACGCTGTGAGTGAAACGCTCAGTCGCCGCATATCCCTAGATGGCGACAACGATTTCGTGCTTCCGATCCTCCTCAATCGCGGCGTCAGGACATGGGCTCGCCAATTTGGCGACGAATGTTCAATCGACTCCGTCGTGCGATCGCACCTCGCGGCAGACTATTGGCGACGCTCATGCTACGGAACGCACTGGTGCTGCGCGTTAGCCGACGTCTTGCGCTCGCCTCGCGGTCTTGTATCAGCCACGGTGCTTCAGGATGCGCGCAACGCTGCCAGCCTCGCTGCGCGAGAACTTTGCCGGGACATCGAGTCTGACGGCAGGCTCGCCCCGTTGCATGGTGTCGAACTCCCCGTGGTTGATCGTGCACAGGCAGAGTTGGTCCTTCAGAGCCACGGGCTAGAGTTCTTGTTAATGCTCCCGGTCGATGTCTTCCACGAGGCAGGCCTCGATGAGTCTGCGATAGATATGGTGGGACAGCAGTTGCTTGTGCAGCTTGACAGTCATGCGACGAATCTGCCGGTTGCCCCCCGGGCGCACGCCGCCCGCGCGTTACGGCTCTGGCACGCGCGTCGCCTCGACTCTTCACCATCGTGAGCGTCTGGCTTCGTTTGAACTGGGGGGGATTGACACACTAATTTGGAACGACGCTCGACCTGATTCCGCGTAGCGGATTCCGGGGGTGCCTCGGTGTCCCCGCGCACGGATGACATGCTCGCTTCCAGCGCACTTTCGCTACAGGCCGCTAGCCGAGAGTACCACGCTGTTACCAATCCATATCCACGGCGAATACAGCGCGATATCGCGGATCGCTGCCCTCGACGTACTTGAAGTCGATGGGAACTAACAGTTCGTTGAGGTCGCCCGCACTGCGGACGAACGCACCAGCTGCATCGGTGACGACGTGCACCGAACCGTCGACGAGGAATCCGCCTGGCACCGGCTTGATCGATCGTCCGACAGCGGCGCGCATGTAGACATCAGTGCGATCTTCGGCGGCGCTCGCTTCAACGGTACGTCGTAACCACGCACCGCCAGCTTTCAGCACTGGCGTCGGACGTTCGCGCACAACGGCTTCGCCGAGATCGACGACGAACGCGGGTCGTCGTTGGGCATCGCGAATCATGCCGCGGTAATGCCCGGAGGGTTCGGGCCACGGCGCGTCGCGCGACGCGAGCACCACGAAGGCGTCGCCGGGGGCGAGATCGACAGAGTCTTTCGCGAGCGGTTGCTCGAGTTGACCAGCGCGTCCGTCCCACGTTCCTTTCGCATCCATGAACGGTCCGCGCCACGCCTTCGCGAGTCGCCCATGCTCAGCATCAAATGCAACATGGACGAGATCGGCATATCCGACGCAGATTGTTCTTGGACTAACACCGCGCATGAAAGTGCCGAAGACGATCGGCTCGGCGCCAGGCACGAGCTCGTACTGCCCTTGGGTTGACAAGAGCCCTGCGGGGGGCGGCATTGCGTCGCGAAGAGAGAGGTAGTTCCAGAGCGCCTCGCGCTGCTTGTACGGGTCGCCTTGGAAATACTCGGGAAAGATGCGCTCGTTCGGCATCCAGAATCGCGTCATGCGCGTGCCGGGCGAGAATGATGATGGGTTCTCTACGAACGCAAGGAACCAACCGGGACGAAGTCGCTCGTGCATCGTGCCGAGATCAATCGCTGGCACACCGAGCGATGCGCGGCCGTTGACCGTGTGGCACGTGGTGCATGTGGCGCCGCCTGAGCCCGCGAGAATTCGCCCCGTCGCAGCAGACTCCGCAGTGAAGGCGACTGCGACATCGTGCTTGGGATTGCGGTCCGCCGCGACGAGTGCGGCGGCGAGTCCGCGCGTCGCATCGACCCCGAAACTCGGCATGCGAGTGCGCATGTACGGGCGCACCTTGGTCCCATTCAAGAGCTGTGCTTCAAGCGCATCGGGCAGGAGCTTGTCGCCGACACCGTCGAGGCGCGGCGGCAGTCGACCTTGGTCTCCGAGTTCGGCGCTGCCGTCTGCGGTGAAAACTGTGAGCCGCTCGTTCGGCGGACCTTGATCTCCGCGCGGGTGACACTCGACGCAACCGAGGCGGGTCATGGTGTGCGCGACGAAGAGCGGTGGCGCCAATGCATGGTCAAGCGACGCAGCATGAATGACGACGTCACCCAGCGCGGCGCGCTCGGACTCGGTGAATTGGTAGCCGGGCGACGCTGTGGCTGGCGTCGCGCCGAGGCACCCGCCGGTCGAAGCGAGTTGCCCGAGCGGCTTCGCGCCGGGCGAAGCGGTCGCGTGACAGTTGGCGCAACCAAGCGAACGAAATCGCTCGGCCCCGCGCTCTACCCGTGCTCGATCTGTTGTGAAGGTCGACGTGCGTGGCGTTAGTCGTACAGCCGCGTGCGCGAAGCGTTCCGCAGGAACCGGTCCGCGCTCGATGCTTAGTCCCTTCCATTCGAGCCGTAGCTCGTTGTCGACCGAGATTTCCCAGTAGCGGAGCTTGAACCCATGCCAGCCTGCGTCGAGGTTGAGCGTCGTCTCCTTGAAGAAGAAGCCGTGTGGACCACCGTTGTCGATGACGACTTTGCCGTCGATCGAAAGCGCCGAGCCATCATCCGATCCGAGATAGAAGGTGTAAGCACCCGTCGTCGGAATCTCGATTTCACCCGTGAAATGCAGGGCAAAGTCGTCGTTACGGCGCGGCACGTCGATGGTGATCGTTGGTGCGACGAAGACGCGCGTGGCATCGTGATCGCCCTCCGGAATCCCGTCCCCCGACATCGGCCGCTCGAAGTACTCGACGTGCAATCCGGGCACGCGGCTGGGGGTCGCCGCGCCGTTGGCGTCCGTCGCCTGCGACTGAAGAAGGTACGCCGCGATCGCGCTGGAGTCTTCTTCCCTGAGGTGGAAGTCGGGCATGAGTCCACCGGGGTAGCTTGCGAGTGGATCGCGGAGAAATGCGGCGAGCGATGTATGCCACGTGCTCGCTGCGAGGCGCGCGCGATCGTCGCTGGTATGACACACAGCGCAACCGATCGTACGGAAGAGCGTCTCGCCGCGCTTGATGTCTTCGGGCAGAACGTCGACGTACGCCGCTGATGGAGCGCTCAGGTCACGCTGCGACGCGAGGAAGTGCACAAGGTCCTCGATCACCTCGGTCTTCTCGGCGGACGGAATCCCGTGAAGTACGTCGGGCATTCGTGAGTCGGCTTTGACGGCATAGGGATTTGCGAGAAACACCCGCATTGCTTCCGGCGTCATGCGACTGCCGATCGAATCGAGCAGCTTCGGCGCTGCAACCGATCGAATGCGTTCGCGCGCAGCGTCGGACGCAGCGTGACACGCAAGGCAGTTCGCTTTCGCCAGCAGTGTCTCGCCCTGGAGCGAGTGCCACGAAGCGTCGGGCGCAGTTGCGCTCACACCGGGCTTACGGTCGTTGCAGGAAGCTAGAAATGACAGGGCCGCGAGGACGACCGAGAGGGTGACGATGCGTCGCACGGAGCGAGTGTAACGGTGGGATGTCGTGCGAGAATGTGATGCGCGTCTGTACGCTGCTGCGATGGACCCGCTACCCACGCTCGATCCGAAGGCACCACTCGATGTTCTGCTCGCCGAAGTCATTCGTCACTTTCGCGCGGAGACCGGAACTATTCATCTGGCGGAGAACGGTGTGCTTGTTCTCAAGGCCGTTCACGGTGCGTTTCCCCCACCGGTGCTTGACGCGATTCGCAGCATTCCATGGGGAAAAGGTATGGCTGGACTTGCCGCTGAGCGACGCGACGCGGTGACCGTCTGCAACCTTCAAACCGACACGAGCGGGGACGTGCGCCCCGGCGCGAAAGCGACCGGAATGGAAGGTGCGATCGCAGTTCCAATGTTTGCTGCCGACGGCGCGGTGCGCGGCACGCTTGGAATCGCGAACCGAGCTGCGCGGGAGTGGACGAAATCTGAGTCAGATGCGCTGATGACGTGCGGGCGGATCATCGCTGCGCGGTAGCGAGCATCGTTAGTTCGCTGGGTTAGTTCGCTGGGTTAGTGCGCTGGGTTAGTTCGCTGGGTTACTTCGCTGGTAGAGCATCGAGCCAGATTATTTCCGTTGGCGCTTGCGTGGGGTCGTCGAAGCGCAGCTCCACGCGTTCGTCAAGAAACCGCGATGGTTCGCGCGCTTGACTTCGGAGCTTCTCGGCATCTGGCGTAATGCGCAGCGCGATTGGACGCGTCGCATCGAGCTTCATCGGCGCTGCTCCTCCCGCGCCCGGCATGCTCATCTGGTGTGACCCAAGGACGAGCTGACCGATCACCCACCACTGGCCGTCTTGCCCAATTGAAACTTCCCCTGCGATCCGTAGGTCGCTGGTCGCGGCTTTCGAGGCGCCACCCTTTTTGAACTTCGGACCTGAGCGCCGGAGTGATGCGAACATGTTGCCGTCGAACCTCTCGAGCGAGAGACCGAGCTCGCGCAGAAGTACCTCGGCTTCTCCACGGACGGCGGGACCGCGAGCGGGCTCCAGCGTGAGTGTGTCGCGGGCGAGGATCTCGACTGGGATGATGCGCGTGATCTTCAATGGCCCCGTGTTCGTTGCATCGCTGCCCTTCAACCCGGCACGCGTGACGGACACATCGCAACGCACTTCGTAGGAGCCGCGTGGCAACGCCGATTGATCGACTGACTGCCGCGTGTGGCTCCCCTGAAAGCCGCGGAACGCAGCGTTTTCGTCGAGCGAGATCGGCTGCCACTCGGCGCTTCCGGTCGGGCGGATCGCCGCGCCCTGAATGTGCAGACTCAAGACGTCATCAAGCTCCATGAGAGTTCCGGGACCCACCCGCGCGTCGAGGCCGATCTCGTCGCCAGCGAAGACTCTTGGCGACGCGAGCCGCACAACGACAAGGTTGTCGACCGCCGAATCGAACGCGATGAGTCGCGAGAGGAACCGAGCCTGGGTGGTGGCCATCGAGAGATTCATCGCGATCGTCAACGCACTCTGAGCTGGGATGCGCTTTGAAGTAACGGCCTGCGCGAGGTGGCTGGCGACGGCGTCGAGATCTGTCGCGCTCAATCGATCAGACGCGGTGAGTTGACGCATCACCCCGATCTGACTGTTCGTTGGCGCCGTGCCGCTGTTCAGGCTGTCAATGAGTGAGGCAACGACTGCTGGCGCGACGGTTAGATCACTCTGGGTCAGGCGTCGGTTGAATTCTTGAGTTGCGACGACGTTGGAACTGCCGTCGACTCTTATCAGCGCAAGCAGCCGGGCTGTCTCAACCTGCCGAACCAGCGCGCTACGAATCGAGCGGGCCCGCCACACTGCTGGTGGAGACGTGAGCCCCGCGAGCGTCAGCATCGCGACTCCGAGGCCGGGCCACCCCAGACGAATGCACCGCCGACCTTGGCGGACGGCGGCGCGCGAGCGGAGATCGCTCCCGCACTCGGTGCAGATCGACAACGGCGTTGCAGCACTGGTGGCCCCGTCGATCGCCGACCTCAGCTCGTGGCCGCACCGGCGACAGCGAGGTTCCCAACCGCGCGTCCCCCACCATCCGAGCGTCAGCGCTATCCCGCCAATCGCCGCGAACGCGACAGGCGCGAAGTCGATCACGGTCCAGACTCGGTCACTGAAGACGATTGCAGGAATCATCGCGTTTCCGCGTGCAGCTCCGGGATGAATACGCGATTCGCGCGGAGATCAGTGTGCCCAGGAACAAGCTATTCGTGGAAACTGGCAGCGGGGGCGAGCAGCGGAGCGAGTACCGGTACTCTGAGAGCATGACGAACACCGTAGCGCGAGACCATTGGGACTCGGTGTGGCGAACGAAGCGGCCGGAAGAAGTCTCGTGGTTCCAAGAGCGCGCCGGATTGTCGCTCGAGCTCATCGCGGAGTACATGCCCGACCGCACGGCGGCGATCATCGACGCTGGCGGTGGTGCCTCGCGACTCGTCGATGCGCTCCTCGCCGAGGGGTACACGGACGTGAGCGTGCTCGACCTCTCCGCGCCAGCGCTTGATGTCGCGAAGGCTCGCCTCGGTGCCAGCGCCGCACGGGTGCACTGGTTTGGGGCAGACGCGCTTGAGCACCGACCAGTTAGGCCGTATCGCGTGTGGCACGATCGCGCGATGTTTCACTTCATCCGAAGCGACGACGACACCGCGCGCTATCGCGCGACGTTGGAACGGTCGGTGGCACCAAGAGGAATTGTCATAATCGCGACGTTCGCGCTCGACGGGCCGCAGCGGTGTAGCAATCTTGATGTGCGGCGATGCGGAGCGGATGAGATGGCCGCTGCGTTGGGGTCATCGTTTTCGCTCGTCGAACAACGTGATGAAGTGCATCGAACTCCCTGGGGTGCGGAGCAGCGGTTCGCGTGGTTTGTGCTGCGACGGGGGTGAGCGCGGCTCAACCGCGCTCAACACGAGACGTTGCTACTTCACAATTTCCGCGTCAATCACGCCGTCCGACTTCGACGCTGATCCAGCGCGCCGCGCCTCGAACGTGAAACTCTTCCCCTTGTAGTCAACGACGATCGTGTCGTCGGGCTGGAACTCGCCCACCAGTATGCGCGTCGCAATTGCATTCTCAATGCGACGCTGAATGACGCGCTTCAGCGGTCGCGCACCGAACTGCGGGTCGTAGCCTTCCGCCGCGAGATGGTTCTTCGCCTCGGTCGTTACCTCGATCGAGAGTTGGCGCTCAGCAAGTCGCTTGCGCAAATTTCTGAGCTGGATCTCCACGATGCCGCCGAGTTCCTTGCGCGAGAGTTGGTGGAAGACGACTGTTTCGTCAATGCGATTGAGAAGCTCAGGGCGCATGTGCTTCTTGAGAATCGCATTGACGTGCGCCTCGATCATCGCATCTTGCTCGCCCTTTTCCGCCAACTCAAGAATCATTTGTGATCCGAGATTGCTCGTAAGCGCGATGATCGTGTTCGAGAAGTCAACGGTGCGGCCTTGGCCGTCAGTGAGCCGGCCGTCATCAAGCACTTGCAGAAGGATGTTCGACACATCGGGGTGCGCTTTCTCAAACTCGTCGAAGAGAACGACGCAATATGGTCGACGACGCACGGCTTCGGTCAGTCGCCCACCTTCTTCGTAGCCGATGTATCCTGGCGGTGCCCCGATGAGCCGCGCGACAGCGTGCTGCTCCATGTACTCCGACATGTCGATGCGCACCATCGCGTCTTCGGTGTCGAAGAGAAACTCTGCCAGTGCTTTGCAGAGTTCCGTCTTGCCGACGCCGGTTGGACCTAAGAAGAGAAACGAACCGATCGGGCGATGAGCTTCACCAAGCCCGGCGCGATTGCGGCGAACGGCTTCGCTCACGACCTTGACCGCTTCGGGTTGGCCGACGACGCGCTTGCGGAGGTCGTCTTCCATATGCACGAGTTTCGCTCGCTCGCTCTCGATGAGTTTTGACAGCGGAATTCCCGTCCACTTCGCGACCACCTCGGCGATTTGCTCTGAGTCGACTTCTTCTTTCACCATCGTCGATCCAGACGCGCGCCGCTTCGCTAAGACTTCCTCAGCCTTTAAGAGTTTCGCTTCGAGATCGCGCAGGTCTCCGTACTGAATGCGTGACGCAGTCTCGAAGTCGCCGCGCCGTTTTGCTTGCTCAAGCTCGGTGTTCTTGCCTTCGATCTCGCCGCGCAGCGTTTTCGTCGCGTCAAGTTCAGCCTTCTCCACTTGCCACTGTCCAGTCAGGCCGCGGTTCGTCTCAGACGCCTCGGCGACCTCCTGTTCGATCACCGCGAGACGCTTCTTACTCTCGGCATCGCTCTCAAGCTTGAGTGCCTCGCGCTCGATCTCAAGCTGCATCAGGCGGCGACGCACTTCGTCGAGTTCAGCGGGCATCGAGTCGTTCTCGATACGCAGGCGCGACGCAGCCTCATCGAGCAGGTCGATCGCCTTGTCGGGCAGGAAACGATCAGCGATGTAGCGCTGTGACAACGTCGCGGCCGTAATCAGCGCGGAATCTTGGATACGAACACCGTGATGTGTCTCGTAGCGAATCTTGAGGCCGCGCAGGATTGCGATCGTGTCTTCGACACTCGGTTCGCCCACAAAGACCGGCGCGAAGCGGCGCTCGAATGCTGGATCTTTCTCGATGTGCTTGCGATACTCGTCGAGCGTCGTCGCACCGATGCAGCGTAACTCGCCGCGCGCGAGTGCTGGCTTGAGCAAGTTGCCCGCGCTGATAGCGCCTTCAGCCTGGCCGGCGCCGACAATCGTGTGGAGCTCGTCGATGAAAAGAATGATGCGGCCTTCGCTCGCGGTGACTTCGCGCAGCACGGCCTTCAATCGTTCCTCAAACTCACCGCGGTACTTCGCACCAGCGAGAAGTTGGCCGACGTCGAGCCCAATGATGCGTGATTCACGCATGCCTTCCGGGCAGTCGCCGTTGACGATGCGGAGCGCGAGTCCCTCAGCGATCGCGGTCTTGCCCACGCCGGGTTCGCCAATGAGCACTGGATTGTTCTTCGTGCGCCGCGAGAGCACTTGCATGCAGCGACGGATCTCTTCGTCGCGCCCGATGACTGGATCGAGCTTGCCAGCCGCAGCTCGCTCGCACAGGTCGATGCCGTACTTCTTGAGTGCTTCGAGATTGCTCTCGGCGTTCTGATCCGTCACGTTCGTGACACCGGATGACTTACGAATCCCTTCGATTGCGGCGAGTATGCGCCTACGGTCAACGCCAATGACGGCGATCGCTTCTCTGGCGGGGCTTGCCACCTCGGCGGCCGCGAGCAGCAAGTGCTCTGTCGAGACGTAGGCATCTTTCAGCTGCTTGGCTTCTTTCTCGGCTTGGGCCAAGACCTGCAGCAGCGCACTACCGCTCGTCGGCGACGTGCCGCTGACGGTGGGAAGGCGTTTGAGTTCCGCTCCGACAATCTGCTTCAGGCGGGCCGGGTCGACGCCTGCCTTCGCGAGGATCGACCCAGCGACCGCGCTCTGCCCAGGCTGGGCGTCGAGCATCGCCGCGAGAAGGTGCAGCGGCGAGAGTTCAGGGTTCCCCGACGCAACGGCGTTCGACTGCGCGGCGGCGAGAGTCTCTTGGGCAAGCGTGGTGAAGCGGTCCATGCGCATCGTGGTGTTCTCCGTCGGCATTCGGTGTGTTGGAATGGTCGGTGAGAGCGGGCGGGTTGGCAAGCAGTGTGCCGTGAGAAAACATGATCGCCCTGTCCCCGCTCGCGTGATTGCCTGCCAAAACGCGCCGCCAAGGCGCCGCGCCCGACTAACACGGCAGTGGTGCGACTGGAAAGCCCTCGGGTATCAACTCCGGCCTGTCGTTGATCCAACCCACGAGCCACTCGAAGGCATCGACGAGGCGAGGCCCGGGGCGATTGAACATCTGGTTTCCGTCGACGAGAACGACGGCGTCGGGATCGCCCGACATGGCGGCGGGGAGGAGCGGCCACCAGCGCTGCCGAAGGAGTCCCGGCACTTCGGTGCGAATTCGGTCAAGGCCGAAACCACACGGACAGACGACGACGCGCTCGGGCATCGCGGCGACGATCTCTTCGGGGGTCGCTTGACGACTCTTTGCCTTGGCCGGATTCAGCGAATGCCGCCCACCTGCGGCTTCGATGAGCTGCGGCGTCCAGTGGCCGCCGACGAATGGCGGGTCGATCCACTCGAGAAAGAGTACCTCGGGTCCGGTCACGTACGGATTGACGAATTCATTGGCGCGCCAGTAACGATCGCGCAGCGCGACCATCGCCGCTTCAGCCAGAGCCGCACGATCGACCGCAGCGCCGACGGTGAGCAGGTCATCAAGCACGCCGAAGATGTCCTTTGGGTCCAAGCTGACGATCGTCGGCGAGGTTGGGAGTCGCGCCGCGATCGCGCGCACCGTACGAAGGTCGATCGAACAGACATCGCACAAGTCTTGCGTGAGGATGACGTCGGGACGCAGTTCTTCGAGGAGCGCTGCATCGAGCGTGTAGAGCGAACGCCCCTCCGCCAAGCTCTTTCGCACTTCTTCGTCAATCGCCTTGCTGTCGGTGCCGTGCGTGACTTGGCCCGTGAGTACCGGGCGATCGTGAATGGCCGGCGGCCAATCACACTCGTGACTGCGGCCGACTAACAACGCCTCGCCGCCAACAGCGCAGAGGAGTTCGGTCGCAGAAGGAAGCAGGCTGACGACACGCGGCGGAGGCATCGCAGTCAGCATACGGAACGGGAATGGTCGTCATGAACCGCACAGGCGTTACAGCCCCAACTGCGATCGCTCCATGTCGGGCAACGGCTATTGCGAAGCGGAGAAAGCCGAGCAGAATCACCCTGTTCGCTACGCACTTCGCGCGGCAGCACCGATCGCGGAAAGGGGAATTCAGAGATGAAGCATGCACTCGCTAGGACGGCGTTGGCGCTGACGGCGTTGGTCGCCACCAGTCACGCGCTCGCCGAAAACGTAGAAGTTGGCACGGTCCAGCAGATCGCGCCGCGCCCGCTCATCGCGTACACCGGCGCTTACGCGTCATATGTGACGAGTTCGCTTGTCGCAAATCCGATCCAGCGCACGCTCGTCACGATCGATCTCTACGGCATCATGCAAGCGGCGGGGCTCACGTGGCTCGAGCGAATCGACGTACTCGACGGTGGCGGAAATCAGTACGGCGGCAGCCCCGGCGCGGATGTCGATTACTGGCGCCTCAACGGCGCGGCTAGTGATGTCACCACTTCGTTCTCGTACACCGGCGCAAACGCAGTACACGTCGGCGAGAGTTCGACGAGCCTAGCGCTTCGCACAAGCTTGATGGACGCAGTTTCAGGCGACCAAGACTTCAATTCGTTTCACTTCGTCTCGCTCGGGGCGAACGGGATGCTTTCGGCGACATTCACGGTGCCTGCTGCGCCGGGCGGTGGTGGCAGCGGAGGTGGCGGAGGTGGTGGTGGTGCCGCACCGGGTGAAACGCAGGGCGGCGGTGGGCTGCCGGGCGGCGGATCACTCAACCTTCTTCAGGCGATGCCCGGACTAACACTTGATCTCAGTGAAGCCGGGATCGGTGAAAAGTACAAGATCCGACTCACCGGCTACGCGGCGGTTCCTGCACCGGCAGTCGCAGCCGTACTCGCATTCGCACCAGCACTTGGCCTTCGGCGTCGCCGCCGCAGGTAAACGCCCTTCGAATCATCGAAACCCCCTTCCAGGCGGGCCGGCTCGTGGCCGCCCGCCTTGTCTCGTCGGCATCTGGTGAATTAGTCGCGCGTTTACGTTCCCATGGCTCGCGCTGCCAACTCGGTGAAAAGCTCTAGAAATAGCCGGGTTCCTGGCGCGAAGGCACGGTGTTACCCGCCATTGTCGGCCCGCGCCGAGCCGTCGGACCGGGAACGTCCGCGGACTGAATCGCGCGCGTCCGTACGATGGGCGCGTGCCCACGTTCAGCTACGTCGCGCGCGATGCCGCAGGCCATCGCGTCAAAGGTCGGCTCGACGCCGCGAGCGAATCGGCGGCGCTCAACGATCTTGCGACGCGCGGACTCGCGCCAGTTCGCGTTGACGCGGCACAGACCGCGCGGCGCCGTGGCTCGCGAGTATCGGTGCGCCAGCTCGCCCGCGCCTACCAACAACTCGCTGATCTCCTTCGAGCGGGAGTTCCGCTGCTGAAGGCGTTGCAGCTCCTCGGTCGTGGAAAATCCAATCCTCGCCTGTCGGGAGTCATGGCGAGCATCGCGGATGAGATTGCGCAAGGCGAACGTCTCGCTGATGCGCTGAGTCGGCATCCGCGCATCTTTCCGTCGGTGCAGGTTGCGATGGTGCGCGCTGGCGAACGCGGAGGCTTCCTCGACCAAGTGCTTGCGAGGCTCGGCGCGTTTCTCGTGCATCAGGCCGATGTGCGAGCCCGCGTCGTGGGAAACCTCATTTATCCTGTGGTTTTGCTATGCGTTGGTGTCGGCGTGGTGCTGGCGGCACTCGTCTTCTTCGTGCCAAAGTTCAAGGACTACTACAAGAAGGTCGAGCTGCCCCTGGCGACGAAAATTTTGCTGGGCCTCAGCGACGCACTCGTTTCGTGGTGGCCGCTGCTGCTCATTCTCGTCGCTGGAGCCGCAGTGGCAGGCGTTTGGGCCAGCCGAAACGTGACCGTGCGCCGCCGGGCTGCGGACGGATTGGTGCGACTGCCGGTGATCGGGCCACTCCTTCGCGGTGTCGCCGCGGCGCGGTTTGCTCGCACATTGGGAACGCTCGTCGAGAACGGCATCCCGATGATCGGCGCGATGCAGATCAGCCGCGACGCTGCGGGACATCCTGCACTCGCCGAAGCCGTCGACCGCGCGATTGAGTCGGTGCGCTCGGGCGAGACACTCGCGCGTCCGCTCGGCGCGAGCGGCTTCCTCGAAGAGGACGTCGTCGAAATGATCTCAGTCGGCGAGTCGGCCAATAACTTGGCACATGTTCTTCTCACCGTCGCGGATTCCCTAGAAACGCGCACGGATCGCATGCTTGCCGTCCTCATTCGCCTGATGGAGCCCGCGCTGCTGCTGCTCCTCGCCGGACTTGTGTTCTTCATTTTCCTTGCCCTCATCGTTCCGATGATGCGGCTGTCGTCGGCGTTGTGAATGCATGCGCTACTCGACTCGGGACATCTGAGTCTAATGAGGCGTCTGTGATCGAGCCGGGCCGTTCTGTACGATGTTGACTGTCTGTGTTTCCCAAACGAGAACCTACCGCGATGTCTACCCTTACCCTTCGACGCTCCCGACCCGCTCGTCCGGCCGTTCGACGCCGACGCGGCTTCACGATCCTCGAACTCCTCATCGTGATCGGAATCCTGATCGCGATCATGGGAATCGTGCTCTACAACGTCATGGGCGCGAGCGAGAAGGCAGACAAGAAGATCACCGTCGCCCAAATCAAGGGATTTGAGGGAGCCTTGGATATGTTCAAGGCCGACCTCAAACGTTGGCCGAGCGAAGAAGAGGGGCTCGCGGTGCTGTGGAACAAGGATGCCCTGGCGAACGACGACGACAAAGCCAAGTGGGGCGGCCCCTATATGAAGGAGCCGAAGCCGAAGGACGGCTGGGGTCACCCGTGGGTGTTCCGTATCCCGAGCCAGACGAGCGGTTTGGCGTTCGACATCGTTTCGAGCGGTCCAGACGGCCTAGAGGGCACCGAAGACGACATTTCGAACTCCGATAACAGAAAGAACGCCGACGGCGAAGTCGATGAGTCCTTCAAGGACTTCTCGAACTCCTCAGATTCTTCGGGGAAGTCCTCGGGCTGATGCCGATGCAGAGGTAAGCGCCGCTCTGGGCACCCTACGACATGATTCGAACCACGTCCGCCATCTTCCTCGGGGCTCGCCGCGCGGTCACGCTGCTGGAGTTGCTCATCGCGCTTGCCGTGATGATCGGACTGCTCGCGCTGGCGCTTCCGTTCACGATGCGGATGTTGGAAGAGCGTGAACTCGCGACGACCGAAGAGAGCATCGCGTCGGAGCTGCTCAAGGCGCGCGTGAGAGCACAGGAATCCGGCAAGGCAGTCGAGGTCGTGGTGTTAGAGGGCGCTCCCTCGCGCATTGCGATGCATTACTTCGACATGACTGCATCACGCGAGAAGGATGGCGGGCACGAGAACTTCCCAGTCTCGACCGAGCGCGATCGTCCGCGCGCGTCCGATCGCCACCGACGCTCGAGCGCGGATCCGGTGCGCGATTCATGGTGGGAAGAGTCAGAGCTCGACTCGTCGATTCGTGTCACGTCGTCGGAAGCGAACGACGACGCTTATGCCGATCGAACAAACGGAGCGAAGTCGGATCGTGGGAACGGCAGTGGCATGCGGAGCGGGGAAGGCCTTGGTTCTGGTTTGGGTTCTGGCCTGGGTTCTGGCTTGAGTTCTGGTTTCGGTTCTGGTGGCGGCTCGATGCGCATCGCGGTGTTCTTACCCGACGGTTCAATTCTGTTTGCAGCAACGCTCTTGCTCTTGCATGACAGTGGACTGTGCAGCCGTGTCTCCGTGGATCCTTGGACTGGACAACCCGCAATCGCGCGGGGTGCGGCTGAGGAGCGTCCCGCGCCGAGCAAGCACGAATCAGCCGATCACGCTGAAAAACGTGAGCCAGCGACGCTCTCTGAAGAGATCAATGATCAGTGGGGCGGCAGCGATACGCGTGCGACCGATCGTGCCGAAGATCGTGAAGGGGAGCGCGGGAGACGTCGGTGACGTCGCGCGCGGCCAACCGCACCGAGGTACGGGGCGCGATCCTTCTCGAAACGCTGCTCGCGATCGCGCTCTTCGCTGGCGCAGCTCTCTTCACAATTGGAACACTCAGGGGCGCGCTCGCAGCCACGCAACGGTCCGCTGTGCGGTTGCGCGCGGCGGATCTAGCGCGAACCTCGATCGCTGAACTCGAAGCGGGCATAGGGCGAGCGAACGACTTGGATCGCCGTGACCAGCCCGATCCAGATGAACTTCGCGCGGAAGTGCGCACCAGCCCGAGTAGCTTCGAGGGTCTAACACTCGTTGAAGTCACAGTGCGCGTGCCGCGCGACGACGGCACCGATCAAACGATTCTGACGCTCAGGCAACTCGTGCGCATTCCCACCGAAGCCCGGAGCGCACGGCAATGAATCGTCGTCGCGCATTCACGCTCTTTGAGGTGCTCGTCTCGATCGGACTAATCGTCGTGCTCGTCGCGGCGATGAGCGCGTTTTTGCAGGACGCGCTGCGCATCCGTGCGCGAGTCTCTGAGACCTTGGCCCGCGGCGTCACCGCCGAAGCGGTCGTCGCCGAACTGGAGCGTGCACTCGAAACCTGCGTGGTCGATGACGCCGCACTCGGAACCGGCGTCCGCGGCGGGCCTCGCGAGATTGAAGTGTTACGTGCTGGACTCTCGTCGTGGCGCCTCGGTAGCGCCGAACCGAGGCGTGCGTTCGAGCCGGTCGAGCGCGTGGGCATCGAGTTTCGCGAATCGCGCAACCGCGTTGCCATCGTTCGCGGAGACAGCAATGCGAGCGAGTTGCCCGGGGAACTCTTCCGAGTTCAATTTCGCTACCTCGATGACGGCACGTGGGTCGATCGCTTCAACAGTGGTGAGCGCGGCCGGTTACCAGGCGCGGTTGAAATCGCAATTTGGTTCACCGAGCCGCGTGGTGCGCCGATCGCAGCCGAGCGACCAGAGACCGACGAGGACATCGTTGAGCTCACCACCGAGAGCTTGCCTGATCGCCGCCGCGTGATCGCGATTCCCGACTCAGCGAGCGACTCGGCGGAGGCGCGACCATGAACGTGTTCCATCGACGCGATCGACGCGGGTTCGTGTTAGTCGCTGTGCTCGTCGTTGTTGCATGCACCGTGCTCGTCGCGACTGGCATCGTCTTCTTGGTGCGCGGCGAGGTTGCGGGCACGGTGAACGCGACCGACTCCATGCGACTTCGTGCGGCAGCGTGGAGAGGCGTGCAGGCGTTCGCTTCGCGCCTGGCTTCGCAACGCGAACGCGTGCTCGCGGGCGGGACGCCGACGATCGAGTCTTCGATCGTGTTGTGGGAAGTACCCGATGAAGGTGTAACAGCCCGATTGCTTCCGATCGGACCCGATGGCGCCCGGCTCGTTCCAGAGGCTTCGCGCATCGAACTGCGCTCCGCGACAGTTGAAGCGCTCGTCGCAACGGGTGCGATCAGCGACGAACTTGCTGAGCGGACTATCGCCGCACGCGGCGCGCTCGGCGGTGGAGCAGTGCAACCTGATGCGCTCCTTGCTGCTGGCAGCACGTCACTGAGTCCAGAAGAACTCTATGGTCCGCTGGAAGATGTGAGGCTGGCGCTCGACGAAGACGCTGATGTACAGAGCGGCGCAGCGCTCGAGCGATTGTTAGATGGCGGCACCACGGTGCGCGGCCTCGCTGATCTGCTCACTGCGTTTTCGGAGGAGCCAGCGCTCAGCGCGAGTGGCGAGCGGCGCATCGCACTTGACGGTGCGTGGGATACGACCCGACGTGACGCGGTGGATGCGCTCCTTGGCGAAGGAAGCGCCGCGATACTCGAGCCGGTGAGTAAAGCACCGGACGCTCACTACGCCGCAATGTTTGCGGCTTGGCGAGCAAAACATCCCGACCCCAAGGAGTGGCTTACATTTCTTGACGGAACCACCGCAAACGCGAGCCCGCTCCTTCTCGGGCGGCTCGACGTACTGCACGCGTCGTCAGCAGCGTTGCGGTCGCTGCCTGGAATCGATGACGAGCGCGCCGCTCGCATCGTGCGCGAGCGTGAAGCCCTGCCTGAAGAATCGCGGCGATCCGCCGCGTGGCTCGTCGAGCGCGGCATTGTGACCGCTGAGGAGTTCGCGGTGATTTTCGAGCGCGTGACCACGCGGAGCGTCTTGTGGCGCATTCGTGTGGCGGTCACTTTCGGGACCACGCCGACGACGACTGAAGCGCCTGAACCGACCGGGCGTTCTGCGGTGCTTGAAGCTGTCGTCGATCTCAGTTCGAAGATGCCGCGCATCGCCTTCCTTCGCGACCTCAACGGGCTCGACACCGTCGCGGCTCTCGCTGGCGACGCACCGGAGCGCACCATCGAGATCGCCACAGCGCGTGACCCAATCGACGCGACCATCCCACCGCCCGCGCCAGCACTTCCCCCGATCACCGAAGCCACGACCGAGAGGGATCCAGACGCGTCGAGCGCGCCGACCGCCCCGCGCGGTGCAGGGCGATGGCGGCGGACCCGCGACGCCGCCGAGTAGCATGTCGGTTTCGTCACGAGTCATTCCTCTTTTCGCGTATCCCCCAATGGCGCAGCGCCGCACAATCGCGATCGATCCTGGCGAACGCCTTCTCCGCGCAGTGGAAGTGCGATTCGATCGCGCTGCCATCGCTGTCACACGCGCGATCGCGGTACCAGCGCCCGCGGATCTTGATCACGAAAACGTTGAGGCGGTTGGGCGCTGGATTGCCGACGCGATGAAGCGCGGAGGATTCGCGACCAGCGGCGAAGTGCTCGTCGTACTGGCGCGTGAACTCGCAACGGTTCGCCGCATAGAGCTGCCGACCGACGACGAGGCCGAGTTGCCGGAGATGGCCCGACTCGCGGCGCAGCGCGACACGCCGAGTGAAGCTGGTCCGCTTGTCGTCGATGTCATTCCGCGCGAAGCGCTCGATGTTTCAATGATGGCGCTCGCGACCGCAGTACCCGAGCGGGCCGTGAGCCGAGTTCTTCGCATTATGTCTGCCGCAGGCTTCAAGCCGACGCATTGTTCGTTGCGCACCTTTGGAACAGCGCGACTGCTCCGTGATGTCGAGCGCGACGGGACCGCGACCGTTGGCATCGACTGCTCTGGCGACGGCGTCGAACTCGTCGTCGTGCGCGACGGCGACATCCGATTCTCGCGCGGCGTGCGGATTGCCGACGAGGGCGGCGCCGATGCACTGGCCGTCGAGGCGAAGCGATCGTGGACGAGTTGGCGCCTCGGACAACCTGAGGAAACAGTGGGCGCCGCAGTGCTCTTTGGGGACGCAGTGGCGCGGAGCGCAGCCGCGGAAGCGCTCGGAAAAGTTCTCGGCGCACCAGTCACGCGCTTCGAGCCGCCGACATCGATCAAGGTCGAGGTCAGCGCCGATCGCAAGGCGCTCGATGTGGTGTGGCCGCTTGTCGGACTGTTGCTTGAGTCAGGCGATGGTGAAGAGACGATCAACCTCGCAGCGCCACGGAAAGCTCCCGACCTTGCCGCGCGGCGGCGCTCGCGCATACTCATCGGGTGCGGCGCCGTGACGCTCAGCGCGCTCGTCGGTTGGACACTCGGTCGTCAGTCATGGAAATCGTTCGTCTCGTCGGTTGAGGCGACTAAAGAAGAGGCGTCGGCGGCATTGCCGATTCACCTCCGCTTCAAGCGCGATCTCGCGCGTCTCACGCATCTGAAGACCTGGGAGTCGACGCGACCAGAGTGGCTGGAACACCTACGTTTCCTGAACGGATTCTCTGGCGATACAACCAAAGTTGTTCTCGACAACTGGAGCGGAACGCTCGAAGCGTCGGACGTACAGCTCTCGCGCGAAGGCAAATGGACCGTCAATCACGACATCAAGATCGTGCTTGAGGGTGAAGCGAAAGATCGCACAGTTGCTGACGGCTTGCGTGACTCACTCGTCGACGACGCACGCTACGCGCTGACATCAACGGGACCAGATACAGAGGGCGGTCGAAGACTTCGCTCGCCGTTCTCGTACGTCCTGCGTTCGAACGATCCGAAAGCGCCCAGCCCTCGCGCTGAGAAGCCCGACGCAACTGTTCGTAAGCCAGCGGGCGGTGTGCCGTGAAACGAACCAGGCGGCTTCGTCTCCCGCGCGGTCCGCGCGACACGCTGCTGTGGCTCGGCGCGGCGGGAGTCATCGCGCTGGCGGCAGTTTCTGGATTTGCGATTGGTTCGAAGCGGCTTTCCGCTGAGCGCGCGGTGAAGGCGAGCGACCTCGAGATATACCAACGCGCGATCGATGCGACGGCGAGCGAGAAGTCATCGCGGGCAAAGATCGACCGCGAGCTCGTCGGCTTCGTCGATCGAACGCTTGGAAGTGATCCCGAAGAGACGGACAGTGCGCTGCGAGCGCGGCTCAATCGCATCGGCGAGGACACACGGCTCAGCGACCTGCGCGTGTCGACCGGCTCGCCGACGCGACGGCAGACGCCCGCGAAACGCACCTTGCCGAAGCCGAAGGATCTGCGTGAGCTCGACGACTTCTGGGAACTCCCGGCGACCGTGACCGGCGAGGGAACCATTGAGCAGGCGCTATCGCTCGTGCATCGCATCGATATCGAGCCGTGGATGAAGCGACTCGATGCGGTCCGGCTCGATCAACTCAAAGACGGCGAACGGATCAAGGTGACGGTGAAGCTCACAACACTGTGGCTTCCCACAAGGAAGGGCAAGGGCGATCTCAAGCCGAGCGATAGCGACCTCGCGACGTTCGAACGCCTCCGCGCTCTCGTCACCGCCAACCCGTTCCGCGTGCCGCAGCTGGTGAAGCCAGCGCCACCCGCAGCCGTCGCGACTGCGCCTGCGCCGCCACCACCAACTGGTTTCCCCTATGAACAGTGGAAGCTCACCGCGGTCGTCGCTGGCCCGCTTGGACCGGAGGCGTGGCTCCGAAATGCGGCGAACGGCGAGCATCGTGAACTCGCGCCAGGCCAGCAGCTTGGTGACGCCGTATTCGTCGGCTACGAGCGCGACGTCGCAGAGTTCAAAGAAGGCGAGTCGCGATTCCGCGTGCAAGTGGGCGGCGCGATGAGCGAAAGAGCTGCGGTGCCAGCGACGTGAAACGGTTTGCCCGCCGCCGCCGCGCTTTCATGATCGAGGGCGGCGCGAGGCACCGCCGCATCGGCGGTCGGCCCAGCGTGAACGCCGAGGGCACCTCACATTCGGCCAGAGCTTCGAGGTAGCTTGCCACAGACTACACCCCTCCACCGTACGCCCTCGCGAGAATTTCTATGCGCCGCTACAGCTCATCGCTCGGTACGACTTTCGTCGCCTCACTCGTCTCTGTTGCGGTTTCTGGCTGCGCTGCACCGCTCGCGGCGCCACCGGCTGGTCCGTACGGCACGTCGATTCAGGCCGCAGCAGACGGCGGATTCTCAGACGACCGCGCCGCGTCGCTGAAACAGTTAGCTGAGTCGCCGCTCAATCCGGCTGAGCAGTGCTACCTCGTCGATGCGGTCGCGCACAGCGGCATGTTTAGCGACGACCGCCAGTACGTGCTCATTGCGTTGATCGCAAACCCGGGCACGACATCAGCGACGCTTGAGTACATCCCGTCGCGACTCGACGAGATGCATCTCTTCTCCGACGATCGACGAGAAGTGCTCGAAGCGGTGATCGCGACACAGAGCGCCCGACAGACGGCGCATCACTAAACTAACCTTCCACCGGGAGAAATTCTTATCCGTGCGGTTGCGCTGCACCCGGTGAAGATCGCAGTTGATCGCGTCGCGCTCCAGCACGGGCGAACAGATCGCCGAGCTTGCGCTCGAGTTCTTCTGGCGTAAATGGCTTCCGAAGAAAACCTGCGAGATCGGCAGCGCGGAATCGACGCGTCGCGTCGGACTCGATGTAACCACTCATCAGAATGATTGGCAATCCCGGATGGCCGGAGTGAAGACGGCGCACAGTTTCTTCACCCGAGAGTTTCGGCATCGTTGCATCGAGCAGAACACAATCGATCGGAGGCTGCGCGATCGCAAGTGTGGAGCGCTTGTTCGCCGTCGCCAGCGACGAGCGGAATGCAGCCAAGTCGCTCGCAGAATAGTCGGACGACATCGCGAACTGCTGGCTCGTCGTCGACGATCAGGATGCGCTTGCCTGCGGGGACTGGCCGAAACGTAGCGAGCGGTGTCGATCCTGCTACATCGTCGACAGGACTTGGCGCGATCGGTAAAAGCACTCGCACCGTCGTACCTTGTCCGGGCGACGAGTCGACGCAGATCGCGCCCTGGTGCCCCTTGACGATGCCAAGCACCGACGCGAGTCCGAGTCCGCGTCCGACAAATTTCGTCGTGAAAAAAGGATCGAACATTCGAGCGACGGTTTCGCTCGTCATGCCGGTGCCATCGTCGCTCACTTCGATCGAGACAAAACGCCCGGCTGGAAGGTCGCGCCCGACGTGGCATGTCGCGAAGTACTCCTTGGTCGCATCGAAAATACCGGAGCGCAGAACGATCCGTCCGGGCTGATCTCCAATCGCGTCCGAGGCGTTCGTAATGAGATTCATCACGACTTGTGTGAGTTGCGATGCGTCGCCCTCGACTAACGAAAGATCGGTCGCGATGTCCCGAACGATGACTGCCTTCTTGGAGATCGAGACCTTCAGCAGATCGAGCATCTGCTCGACGAGTTCCGAGAGGTTCACTTTGGTTTTGCTGAGCTGCGCCCGGCCCGAGTAGGCGAGCATTTGTTGTGCGAGTTCCGCCGCGCGGCGTGCCGCCGATTCAATGTGCTCGAGCGACTCGTAGACGGGCGAGTTCACCGCGACCTCGTCCTTCGCGAGCGCTGCATTCCCGAGCACGCCAACGAGCAGGTTGTTGAAGTCGTGTGCTATTCCGCCAGCAAGTACACCCAAGCTCTCCAGCTTCTGCGCGTGATGGAGTCGCGCCTGCATCTGGCGGGCCTCATCTTCGGCGCGGCGCCGTTCGGTGATGTCGAGAACGTACCCTTCGTAATGCGTGATTTTCCCAGTCTCGTCGCGAGTCAACGCGGTGAAGTCATACAGCCAGCGAGTCTCGCCGTCGGCGCGGATGATTCGATAGTCCTGTTCGAAGAATGCTTCTCCGGCGGCGCTGAAGCTTGTCACTTCTTGGGCAACGCGCGCGATGTCCTCGGGATGCACGACCGTCGCGTAGCGGACGCGGCCAGTTGTGAAGTCCGCGGCGGTGTGGCCGAAGATTCCGACGACGTTGGGCGACGCGTACTCGACGGGCCATCCCTCCGCAGCGATCCAGCGGAAGATCGCTACTGGACCACCTACAAACAGTCGACGCTCACGTTCAAGCGAAGCTTTGGCGCGCGCGAGTTCAACAGCGCGTTGTCGTGCGCTGTTGACCATGTCTTCGTGCTCGCGACGCAGATTCTCGTCGGCGAACCGCTCCTTCAGAGCGCGACGCCGCCCGAACCACCACGCGGCTGGGACGCAGACGACGATGATCGCGCCGAGCAGTATCAACCAACCCGTCGCGCTCGCCGGCGGCAGGTCAGGCGAAATTGCAAGCGATGTCCAATGCGACATCATTGCTCCAGCCCCCGTGCTCTCCTTCCACCTGAACCCGTTATCGCAGGACCTTCCGCCCCGTATTCCTACGAACTATCGCCGCGGTTCAGTTCCGGACAGCGATTCACAAGATATCGAATCGCGCCGTAGAGCGACGGATCGCATCTTGATGGAAGCAAGACATCCCGGCGCCTGCGCGCCGGGATGTCCGTTTCTTTCCCTAGGGAGATCCGCGTTCAAACCTCGTGCTCGTGGACTGGGAGAGAGTTAGGGGTTGAAGCAATCCGTCTCGATCGTGAGTTCGTAGTTGCCAGCAGCGCTCTGGTTGAAACCCGACACGAGAATGTGGTAGGTCTCGCCAGCGAAAGCGAAGAAATCGACCTTCGACTTACGGAATACACCGTCGAGTAAGCACGATTGCGACTGCGTGTCGTCGACACACTCGATCAGCACAGCGTCGCAGCCCTTTGAAAAAGATTCACGCCAGACTGTGACGACGGTGTCGAAGTTCGTACCGGCGTGGCACGTGCTGAGGTGCACGTTCTGATCCTGGCAGGTCGGCACGTAGGTGATCCACTCGCCGCGCGAGGTGGATACGACGCACGGTGCTTGAAACATCGGATTGTCGACAGTCGTCCCCTTGACCGTCTTCGTGGTGTTGTCGGCGCCGATCACCACGATGCCGTCGAAGCACTGGTCGCCGACACTGTCAAAGTCGGTCGCGAGGGCACCGGATCCGCTTGCGCCACCGAAGCCGCCGACGCGGATTTTGTAGGTACGCCCGCCGATCACGTTGACCGAGAGCTTCGAGTGATTGTCAGGACAGCCGGCTGCGTCGTCGTTGCAGCCGACCAGACTCACCGTGCCGATTTCGCCGTCAGCGGGCGGACAGGAATTGAGGCCAGGAATCACCGACGAGTAGACGGCGATGATCGTGTCGAAATCTGCAACCGCGCACGTCGAGAGGTTCAGCGTGCCGTCACCGAGCGGGGCGTAGTCGAACCACACATCTTTGAAGATATTGGTCGCCGCTGGCCCGCAGCTGCCCCCGACGCTCGGTCCCGAAGTCGTTGCTAACGTCGTGCAGAAAGCCTGGGCCACACCAATGGACGCCTGCGGAATGCTGATGGAGTTGGCGCAGATGTCATTACTGGGTGCGGTGCAGGCTCCCCAGTTGCCGAGGATGATGCCGAGGTCCGCGCCGTTCACGGTCCCGTCGCCGTTGAGGTCGTTGTTGCTCGTCCCCCAGCCGCCCAACAAGATCGCGAGGTCGGCCGCATTTATCGTACCGTCGGAGTTCAGGTCGAACTGACAGGAACAGCTCAGGCCAGCAATGCCGCCTTGAGGTTGTTTCGTCTCGCTCTTGCGAGCCTCGGGGGCAGCGCTCTTGTCAGCGAAGGCGGCGCCGGTGGCAAGTGCGCCGAGAGCGGCGATGAGTGAGGCGAGCGGGGCGGGCTTGAGGACGACGTTCCTGCGAGTCTGGTGAATGAGTGTCATGGCTATCTCTCCAAAGTTGATGAGGAGCACGGTTTGAAGCGGGCGAAACGGTCGCTTGGGGGTGCGCTCACGACCTTGAAACGTCGAACCCTTTCCGCAGGCGCAACGGTTGTGCAGATTTTTACCATCAAGGGTCACCGCTGCGTGTAGCAGCCAGCGTGCAACAGCCGTCGAACCGCCGATCGTTCCTCGTTCAGCAGGGAGCCGCCGTCGTCGGCATTGGGGGGCTGGGGGGGAATCATCCGAGTGGCGTCGTCGGCATCTGCGCCGATCACCCACACCAAACCCCCCGGCGGCACCGTCGCCTCGCGCGTCGAAATCGTGGAGAGCGAGTCGATCGTCTCTGCGGCGCGCCCAGCGTGAGGTCGTAGCGCAGCCCCCAGTACACTGCGGATCACGGTCATTTCCCGTGCGGCCAGTTTGTCGTCCTCAGACCACGTGAACGACAGCCGCTCGCCCGGTCCGACCACTCGCCGGGATGCGTCCCGGGTTACTTACGCCCCCCCGCTCGCTCTAGGGGGGGCAGGAGATGAGCATGCTGGACCGCGCGCCGCCTCGACTGAGCCCCCTTTGTTCATCGGTCGCACTTGCCGCAGGACTGCTGGCCCTGCCGATCGGCGCGACGCTCGCGGCCGCCCCCCTCATCTCACTCCGCCAAGCTGAACAGGCGACGGCACCGGCCCCGGCTCCCGCCGCGGCCCCGGCGACAGATCCCGCGCCCGCGCCAACACCAGCGCCAGCAGCCGCTCCGCAGGCAGCCGCACCGACCGCTCCGCCCGTTCCGACAAAACGCGAGGAGATCCGTCTTCGCTTCAATTTCAAGGGACAGACCTACGACCAGATCCTCGACTGGTTCAGTCGCATGACGGGCTATCCAATCGTTCGTGAAGTCGAGGTCCCGACTGGCGGCGTCGACTACATCTATCCCGGCGAGTACACGCTGCCGCAAGCGCTTGAGACTTTGAACGTCCTGCTTCAAACGCGGGGTGTGATGCTTCGAGTGGAAGGCGAGCGTCTCTTCCTCCAGAAGCTCGACGACATGAAGCGAGAGAACGTGCCGACGTTTGTCGGGACGATTCCCGCAACCATTACGGACGACCAGATCGTCACCGTTGTTGTGCCGCTCTTGAATGCGCGAGCCACGCCGGTCGCCGAGCAGTTGAAGAACTTGGTTGCTGCGTACGGCTCGGTGACGCCGCTCGAACAGCAGAATGCGATCGTGATTGTCGAGACTGCGGCGCAGGTGCGCCGGCTGCAGAAGATTCTGGGTGAGATCGACCAGCAGGACGTCGAGAACATCGTCGAGTTCATTCCGCTGCGATTCGCGAAAGCGCCAGCGATGCTGAAGTCGCTCACGGCGCTGATGGGCGAGCGCGTGATCGAGTATGTGATCAACGCCGCCGACGGAAAGCGCACGAAGCTCGAGGAGAATCGCGTTTCCGGTCTGGTTCTCGCAGCCGACGAGCGCACGAACGCGATCGTCGCGCGGGGTACGAGGTCGAAGATCGAGCAAGTAAAGGAGACGATCGCGCTGCTCGATGTCGCAGCCGACGAGGTGGCGAGTAATGGTCCGCGCACCGCATCGAAGGGCGTACGAACCATTCGCACTGTGACGCTCGAACGACAGACGCCAGCCGCCGCGCGGGCGAAGTTGGAGCAACTCTACGCCGCGCTCCCACCCGACCGTCGCCCGACGATCGTGGCGTTTGAAGATACGAATCGCGTGGCGCTCGCTGGCGACCCGAACGCGGTCGCTGAAGGCGAACAGATCCTTCGTGAACTCGAAGGCGACGGTGCAAAGCCGCGTGACCCGCGGGAAACGCGGCTTATTTCGCTGACCGCAGCGAAGGCCAGCGATCTTGTCGCGTCACTCGATGCGATCGGCTCTGCGGCGCTCGCAGAAGCTGGGAGCACCGCGCCCGCGATCAAGACGCTCGATGCGACGAACGCGATCGTGATCGTCGCGACACCAAGGCAGCAGGAGATTCTCGCGACCTTGATCAAGGGACTCGATGTCGAACGCGGCAGCGCTTCGCCGCTGCGCATACTGCAACTTCGGACCGCCGACGCCGCCGCGCTGGCGCAGACGCTCACACAGAACTACGCGAAGCGGTCCGCCGAAGATCGCGTCGCCAAGCCGGCGGTGTTCTCCGCCGACCCGGCAACGAACACGTTGCTCGTGACAGCGCATCCGGATGCATTTGCCGAGATCAAGGCGATCGTCGATGAATTGAATGATGCCGGTCAGACGCAGCGAGCCAGCGTCGACGGACGCGAGATTCGCATCTTTCCGCTCAAGGTTGCGCAAGCGTCGGAGCTCGCGAAGACCATCGATGAGATGTATCCGGCGCAGCCGATGCCGGTTGATGTGCGCGGTCGTCCGCGTCCCGATCTCGTCAAGCCGCGCGACGTCGTGGTCCGCGCCGACGCCCAGACGAATTCACTCATTGTCGACGCGCCGGTCGCGCGCATGGCGGGGTTCCAGCAACTCGTCGAACAACTAGACCGCCAGCAGCTCGCCACCGAGACCGAGGTGCGGACGTGGCGCATCGCAAAGACGCGCATTGAATCGATCGCTCAAGCGTTGAAGCAGCTTGCGGCACAGAATCAACTCGGTGCACCACAGGGTCGCGGACAAACCGTCGTCAGCACTGAGCCCGTTTCAGGCACGTTGATCGTGAGTGGTCCGAAAGAGATCTTCACGAAGGTTGCCGAGGTCTTGAAAGGGCTTGGGGGCAGTGAGTTTCCCGCGACGACGCTGAAGACGTATCGACTCAAGGTCGCGAAGGCAGAAACACTCGCGCCGATGTTGCGACAGATACTGACGGGCCGAATTCGTCAAGACCTTCCTGACTCAGCGACTGAAATCGATCGATTGTTAGATGTCACCGCAGATCGGCGCTCGAATGCACTGATCGTTTCCGCACCGGAGTCATTGATCGAGCTGGTCGACGAGCTCATCAAACAACTTGATGACGGCACGGCGGGCGGCGAGCCGACGGTGCGCGTCCGACCGCTGACCTTCGCCGATGCCAACGCGGTGGCGAGCAGCCTGACACAGACGCTGCCAACAGCGACAAGCAAGGTGACGCACGAACCGATGAATGTGCGAGTCGTCGCAGCTGGCGGCGCGAATGCGATCTTGATGGTTGGACTTGCAGCCGATCTCGACGAAGTGGACAAGCTCATTGAGCCCCTCGATGCGCGGCCCGCGAGCGATGCGGTCGACGCGAAGAGCCTGCCGCTGAAGTTTGCGACCGCGGTCTCGGTTGCGCCAACGCTCGAGCGTCTACTCAACGATCAACAAGAGACCGACCCGCGCATTCTGCTGGAGCGGGTTCGCCGAAGTCGCGGCCAAGTCGACACGTCGCCGAAGGTGCGCGTCGAGGCCGACGCCCGTACTAACTCGGTCATCGTGAGCGGTCCGCAGCGCGCGGTCGCACTCGCTGAGACGCTCCTGACGCAGCTCGATCGCGCCGATGCGAGTGCCGAGCGCACGTACGCGACCTTCACACCAGCGAACGCGGCGGCCGATCGACTCGCTGAAACCGCGCGAAAGGTACTGGAGGCGACGAAGCCCGCTGGTAGTCGGGCCACGCTTGAGATCGTGCCTGAACCACAATCGGGCTCGCTCGTCGTGGTCGGAACGAAGGAAGAAACTGATCGTGCGATCGAGTTGCTCAAGAAGTTCGACGCCGCCGCTGCATCGCCACCGCAAATGGATCTCGCCGTTGTCACGCTGAAACACAGTGACGCAGCGACGGTCGCTGCGAGTGTGCAGCCACTCCTGCAAGATCGGACGCGCTGGCCGCAGTCGCTCGTGAACGCCGCGAAGGCCGGGCTCGCCGTCGGTGATCCGCGCGCGACTCCAGACGTTTCGGCGAATCGGATTCTCGTGTCGGCACCGAAGGAGTTAGTTCCGATCGCGCTGGAGATGATCGCGCGGCTCGACCAACCGCGCGATGCGGGCGTGACGAGCGATCTCCGCGTGTACACACTGGTCAGCGCCGAGGCGACAGAGGTCGCGCGGGTCTTGCAAGCGACATCTGACGGTCGTGCGAGAACCCGACCTGGTGAGCCGAAGCCGACGATTGCGCCCGAGGCATCGAGCAACGCTGTCGTCGTCGCCGCAACGCCCGAGCAACTCGTCGAGTTCGACGCGGTTGTCCAGAAGCTCGACTCAGGAACGCGGGCAGACGCGGTGCAGGTGCGCACGGTCTTTCTGAAGAACTCGCGGGCAGAACAAGTTGCGCCGATGGTCGAGAAGCTGCTCGCACCGGTCGCGCAACCGCCGCTTCCCAACGGTCGACCACGACCGCAGGCGGCGCCCACTGAACCACCGGTGCGCGCGATGGCCGACGTGCGACTGAATGCCGTGATTGTGAGCGCTTCGCAAGCAACGCTCAACGTCGCGGAACAGATGGTGCAGCAGCTCGACCAAGCACCAACGCAGGACGCCGCGCGCGGCGTACGCGTGCTGAGCCTCACGAATGCCGACGCGGCGGAGATCGCGAAGAATCTCGAAGAGGTCTTCAAAGAGGGCGGCGCGAGCGAGGTACCGCCGACGATCCGCGTGAATGCGTCGGGCAACGCGCTGATCGTGCGCGCCAGCGACGCTCAATACGCGACGATCGAGAAGGTCGTCGGGCAACTCGACAGAGCGACGATCGCCACCAGTCGGCAGATGCGCACGCTGCCGATTGATCCATCGAAGGCGAGCGCTGCTGAGGTCGCACAGCTTCTCGAGCGATTGCTCCGTGATCGCCAAGGCTCGACGGTCGAAGTCGTTCCCGTCGAGGAGCTGCTGAAGAAGTACGCTCCGAAAGAGAGTCCGACGACGAAGCCCGCGAGCAACGCACAATCGTCGGCGTTCGGTTCGGTCGCGGAAGCGATCGCAGCGATGACGTTCGCTGGAGTGATCGAGGAAGCGCCGAAGCCTGCGCCGCCAGCCGACCCTGATATCACGATCGCGGTCGATGCGAAAACCAACAGTCTGATCTTGCTTGGTTCGCCCAAAGCCATCGAGCGGGCGCGAATGCTTGCGGAACAAGCGCAGCGCGAGTTACCAGCCGAGGGCACGTCCGTGCGTGCGATCACGCTCCCTGACGGCATGGATCTCGAGCGGATTCGCGGACTTGTCACGGAAACCCTGGCGCGTATGGCGCCCGCAGGCGGAAAGCCGGGCGACCTCGCGAAGCGCGTGACGATTCTCGCTGATCCTGCGGCGCGAGCGATCGTGGTCGCGGCGAGCGACCGCGACTTCGACATCGTGGGACAGCTCGTCGCAACCTTCGCGCGGAGTGCGACGCCCGATCGTTTGACCGTCAAGTCGTATGTCCTCGCGAACGTGAATGCCGAGCGGGCGGCCCGGGGATTGCGCGAGCTGCTGCAAGCTGGCACCGATCGCAAGGATCCGCGCTTCCACGATCTCTCCGTCACCCTCGATGGCGGAGGAAAACCCGTCGAGGCGACGTTTGATCCGACGCAGGTTCGCGTCATCGCCGACACAGCGCGCAACGCAGTCGTCGTCATCGCGCCAGGTGACGCGTCGGCGTTCGTCGATCGCTTCCTCGAGTTGGCGGACCAAGCCTCCATCGCGCCGACGAGTGCGGTGCGGCTCTATCCGTTGCAACACGCGAAGGCACCGGAGCTCGTGAGTACGATCGGCGGGATCTTCCGCGCTCGCGCGCAGGGCACCGGCGCTACGGCACCAGACCTCTCAGCCGACGCGCGAACAAACACACTTCTTGTCAGCGCATCGACCGAAGCTATGCGCGAGATCGAGTCGCTCGTGACGAAGCTCGACACTGCGACCGATCGCGACCGTCGACCGCTCGTCATCCTCGACCTCGTCGCGGCCGAGCCGGTTGTGGCGGCTGAACTTCTGCAGAAGACGATTGTCGGCGATAACCAGGCGCGGCGCGACAGCACGTTGATCCTGCCGGATGCAGCTTCAGGCACGCTGTTAGTCCGCGCCGACGACGGCACGATGGCTGAGATTCGCACCGTGCTCAAGGAGATCGACCGCGCGGCAACGACCGAGTTCAAGGTCCGCTCGATCGTGCTGGAACGAGCCGACGCAGGAAGCGTCGCGCAGGCGATTCAGCGGTTCTACGACGACCGCGCGAAGATCGCGGTAAACGGCCGTCAGCGTCGCGACGGCGCACGGCGCATTTCGATCATCGGCGACAGCCGCTCCGCCACGCTGCTCGTGAGCGCCAGCGATTCCGACTTCGAAGAGATCAATACGCTCGTGAGCCAGTTTGACAGCGCGAAGGCAACGCAGTCGCTCGAGTTTCGCGTGTATCAACTTGAGCACGCGCGGGCCGAAGAGATAGTCGGCAGCGTGCAGTCGATGCTCGGCACGATTTTCTGGACGGAGATGACACGCGGATTTAGCCGAACTGGCGGACGCGAAGATCGCTCGACCGTCGCCGTGCGCGCCGACCAGCGCATCAACGCGCTCATCGTGACCGGGCGCGGCGAGGCGTTTGCACTCGTCGATCAGGTTGTCGAGCAGCTTGATCGTCCCGCGAAAGATGGCGAGCGCCTGACGGTCAAGGCCTATCCGGTGCGCTCGGGACAACTGGACGTCGTCGCGAGTCTTGTTCGTGACGCCCTTGGTGTGCGCGATGCTCGTCCGGGCGACGACGGTCCGCGCACGCGCGTCGTTCCGGTCTCGGCGACGCGCACGATCGTCGTCTCGGCAAGCGAGCGCGATCAGGCGCAAGTCGCGGAGCTTCTCGCCAGCGTCGACTCCGCAGTCGCGGGTCCGACGCTCGCCACGCAGGTGATTCCTGTGGAGTTCGCCCAAGCTGGTGAACTCGCTCAAACACTCAAGCAGTTCCTCGGCGACCGCGGTGGGACGAAGGGCGCAGTCGCAACGATCATGGCGAGTGCAAGTGCGAACGCGCTCATCGTGAGCGGCTCGAACGAAGAGATCGCGACGATTCGCGATTTGCTGACGAAACTTGATCAGCCGAATTCGGCTGGTGATCGCGGCGTGGAAATCATCGCGCTTGAGCGCGGACAAGCGCTCGAGATCGCGCGCATGGTGAACGAGCAGTTCGGTCGGCGGAGCGGCGGACAAGCGTCGGGTGCTGGCGTGATCATCACGCCCGATGCACGCACAAACGCCCTCGTCGTCAATGCGCCGTCTGGGCAACTGGCGCAGGTGAGGGCGCTCGTTGAGAAGCTCGACGGACCCAGCGACGCCGCGGAAACCGTGATTCGTACCTACGCGCTCAAGGGAGCTAAGGCCGAAGACGTTGCGCGGATACTCGGGCAAACATTGCAGCTCGACGCGAAGGGGCGCACGCAGGGCATCGCCGTCAAAATCGACGACACCAGCGCGCCGGTGCAAGTCACGGCGCGCATCGCGGCTGATCGCCGTTCGAATGCGCTGATCGTCACGGCAACGTTGGAGAGCGTGCCGGTCATCGAGAAGCTGATTTCGAAGCTGGAGGAAGTCCCGACCTCGAGCCCGATCGAGTACCGAGTCTTGCCGCTGAAGAACGTGATTGCTTCAGAGGTCTCAGCGACGCTACGACGCCTCATTCGCGAGCGACCGCAGGAAACCGGCCCTAACGAAGCGCCACCATCCATCGATGCGAATCGCCTTGAGAATCAGTTGATCGTCGGCGCGACCGCAGACCAGTTCAAGACGATTGATGCGATCCTCAAGACGATCGATGTGCCATCAAGCCGCCCGCGCACGACCGACTTCGTTGCGATGAAGCACGCAGAGGCACAGAAGGTCCAAGACGCGCTCTCGTACTTCTACGGCCGCTGGGCTGCCGAAGCCGACACTCCCGACAAGCAGAACGTCCGCATCGTCGCCGATACAGCGACGAACTCGCTCGTCATTTCCGCTGCTGAGAGCGAGTGGGACGGTATTCGCAAGCTCATCGCGAAACTGGATAGCGAAGAGTACGAGGTCGGGGTACAGCTTCGTGTCATTCCGCTACTGCACGCAGACGCGAAGAGCGTCGCCAGCGCGATCAACGAGGCGTTCCGTGGGCCGGAGAAGGTGCGTCGGCAAAGTCAAGGTGGAGGCCAAGGCGGGCGCTCCGAAGAAGACCGCGGACCGACCACGCTCGTTCGCGACGAAGACTGGGTGAGCGCTGCTGCCGAAGAGGGCACGAACGCACTCGTTGTCTCCGCAAGTAAGCCAAACTTGGAGCGGATCGAAGCGATCGTCAAGCAGCTCGATATCGCGGATTTCGATCGACTGCCGTCACCGCGGCTCATTCCGGTGAAGTTCGGGAACCCCGAGCAACTCGCGCAGGCGATCGACCGCATCTACGCACCGCCGGGCAACGCGTCGCGCGATCAACAGCGATCGCGACTTCGCATCGTGGCCGACCTCGCATCGAATGCGTTGATCGTGCGCGCACCGGAGGACGAATATCGACAGATCCTCGCTATCGCTGACGCGCTCCAACAGCAGGCGAACGAGCAAGGGCTCGCGGTGCATCTCCTCAAGCTGAAATCGGCGTCAGCGGCGCGCGTGGCCGCGGCGATTCGCGACGCATTTACGACGCGGGCGGCGCAGACGAAGCTGCCGCTTTCCGTGCAGATCGACGGCGCGTCGAATTCGCTTGTCGTTGCATCGACGGGGCCGCTTTTCGATGAGATCAAGGGAATCGTCGAACAGATGGATGCGCTGTCGCCCGGCGCTGGTCAGACGATTCTCGTTATCGATCTGGCGCACGTCGCACCTGAAGACGCGAAGAAGGTGATTGAACAGATTGGGCTCGACAAGCCGCAACCAGAAGGTTCGACGTCGAAGGTGATCATCGATCCGATCAAGGTGTCGGTGGTGCCCGGTCGTGCGGCGATCATCGTCGTTGGCAATCCAGCGGACCGCGAGACTATCGTCTCGCTCGTGAAGGCGATCGACAGCGAGCCAGCGATCGCCGAGAGCACAGTGCGCGTTGTTGCGCTGAAGAATGCCAAAGCAACGGCGCTCGCGAAGGTGCTCACAGAAATGCTGCAACCGGGCGCTGCGCCCGCAGCGAACGGAATGGCCAAGGCGTTGCAGGAGCAGGTGCGCCGGCTCGCGGTGCGCCGCGATGGCGCGAATCAGCCTGATCTCAAGCTTGATCTCGCGCAGCCCGTGAAGGTGTTCGCGGACGAGGGTATGAACGCGGTGCTGCTCTCCAGTACCGCAGACAACGTGAAGGCGCTCGAAGAGGTTGTGAAGATGCTCGATACGCTGCCCGTCACCGACGCGGTCACGGTGCAGATCATCCCGCTTGAAAACATTTCGGCGCAGCAGTTCACGCGAATCGTGAAGGAGATTTTCCAGCAAGGAAAGCAGCTTGGCGCGGTGCCCGGTGGACTCGTCAAAGGTGTGCCAGCGGGCACGTCTGGTCGTGCGCTCATGGGCGACATCGCGATCTCGACCGATGAGCGCACGAACACAGTGGTGGTCGCTGGTCCCGAAGACGCGACTGCATTCGTAGAGGTTCTGCGCCGCAAACTCGATACCGATGCCGGCATGGGCTGGGTCGAACCGACGATTCTTCCGCTGCGCTGGGCCGATGCGGATGACATGGCGAAGACGCTGCAATCGGTGCTCGTCGAAGGGTCAACGAAGTTGCCCGAATCGACACCGATGCAGAAGCAGATCGGTCGCCTTCGCATGGCGAAGATGAACGAGAACGGCGGTTCGGTGCTCGAAGGCGACGTCTTCGTGCCGATGGCGCAGCTCATCATTCGCCCTGATTCGCAGCTCAACGCGCTCATCATCGTTGGTAGCAAGAACAACGTTGAGATCCTGCGTGAGCTCGTGAAGCAGCTCGACGTTGAAGCGGCGTCTCCTGCGGCGCTCGTGCGCGTGTATCCGCTTCAGAACGCTGCTGCCGCGCGACTCGCAACAAACATCACGCAGCTCTTCGACGCCCAGCGCGCCGCGAAGACGATTCGCGAAGAGGACCGACTGAAGGCGATCGCCGACGAGCGCACCAACTCGCTGATCGTGTCGACGAGTCCGCGCAGCTTCGTCGTGTTTGAGGAACTCCTCAAGACACTCGACCAGAAGCTCGCGCCGGACATCAAGGAGATCCGTTCGTTCCCGCTGACAAACGCATCGGCAGCACGATTGGCACCGATGATTCAGACGCTGATGGACGCGCGGCTTGATCGGCTGCGGAAGGTGCAGCCGGAGACGGCGGATCTTGAGCGCGCCACCGTCATAGCCGACGGAAGGACGAACTCGCTCGTCATCGCTGCGGGTGCTGATACCTACAGCGTTATCGAGCGACTCGCACAGGATCTCGATACATCAGAGACGGCCGAAAGCGGGTTGCTGCAAGTCGTCACGGTGCGCAAGGCGAACATCGATCGCGTCGCAGCGGCACTGAATCAGATCATGGAGCGCCGTTACGCCGACCTTCCGAACGAGGTCAACAAGCGCGTGCGCCCGTTGATCATGACCGATCCGCGAACGTCGAGTCTCTTGATCTCAGCGGGCCCGGATGACCTCAAGGCGATCGAGGATCTCGTCGTAAAGCTCGAGGCGACACCGACGAATCCGGCGGTTGGCGTTGAAGTCATCCCGCTTGAGACAGCGCGGGCAGAGGAACTCGCGCCGCGCATCCAAGCGCTGATGCGCGAGCGGCAGCAAAGTCTCGGCGCGCAGCAGCAGGGGTCTGACGCCGTTGGTATCACCGCCGACGTCACGAGCAACGCGCTCATCGTCGCGGCCAATGTCGAGAACATGGCGGTCGTTCGGAATCTCGTCGACGTGCTGACGAAGGCCGCTACTGATGCGATCGGCGGCCAGAGCTTCGAGATCGTTCAACTCGCGAAAAGTCGCGCGGCCGACATCGTCACGATGCTCGACGAGATGTATGTGCGCGAGGAAAACCGCCGTCGCGGCCCGAACACAGTCAAGGCAGCGCCGGAGCCGCGACTCAACGCGATTCTCCTCTCAGGTTCAGAACCGGATGTCCAGACGTTGCGGCGAATGGTCGCACAGCTCGACGGCGCGAAGCCGAATTCGATCGTCGAAATCAAGTACATCCCGCTCGCATCGGCAAACGTGCTTGAGACCGTCAATCTGATTCAGAACGTATTGTCCGGGTCAAGCATCGCAGGAAACGCGGCGAATGCGCAGCAGGCCATCGTGCTGAAGTACTTGCGCCAGCTTGGCCAGCAAACTGGTGAAGATCCGATCGAGATGGAAGTCTCGGCGGCGGTACGACAATCGATCAGCCTCACGCCAGACGTGCGCACGAACACCGTGATTGTGCGAGCGCCGAAGGAAACGATGGAGCTAATCGAGCGCATGGTCAAGGATCTCGACGGCAGCTCGGCGGGCGCGCAGAACATCCGCATCTTTAGGCTGGTGAACGCCGACGCCGACCAAACTGCGACGATCCTGAAGGAGCTCTTCAACCTTCAACGACGCGGCAATCTCTACGTGCTCAAGCCGCGTGAGGAAATGGCTGCGGAAGCGACGATTGCGGGGGCTGGCGCAGAATCCAGCGCCGGCGCTCAGGTGCCGCCCGCAGCGTCGTCGAGCATTGGACTATTCGGTACCGATCTCACGCTTGTCCCCGACGAGCGCCAACAGCTCGCGATCACGGTCGACAACCGTACGAACAGCCTGCTGGTGTCGGCCACGCCGAAGTATCTCGATCTTGTTGAGAAGGTCGTCCTTGAGCTCGATGGGCAGGAGGCGAACTCACGCGACACATTGGTGTATCCGCTTAAGAATGCCGGGGCGCTTGAGGTCGCTCGTGTTCTGACTGACTTCGTTCAGAAGGACGAAGCGAAGGTGCTCGCGACGCTGTCGGCTGATCAACGGCCGAGCGCGCAGAAGCTGCTCGAACAGCAGGTCACGATCGTCGGCGACGAGAAATCGAACGCTGTCCTCGTCAACGCGAGTCCGCGCTACATGGAGAAGGTTCGGTCGGTCATCGAGGAGCTCGACGTCGATCCGCCGCAGGTGCTCATTCAAGTGTTGCTCGCGGAAGTGACGCTCGATACCTCCGAAGACATCGGAATCCAGTTCACGCGTTTCAGCGCGGGCGGTGTCAACGTGGCGGGTGGGTTCGGTCTGAATCGCGGTAATTTCGCAGCGGGGCAGCCGAGGCCGCCCGGTTTGATCGGTCTCGCGCCGGCGCTCTTCGGCGCCGCGACACTCCCTAACATCGCAATCGGAGGGGCCGACTTCGATCTGTTGCTGAACGCGTTACAGGCGCAGAATCGCGTAGAGCTCTTGAGCAATCCCTCGGTGATGGTCGCGAACAACACGGAAGGCCGCATTCAAGTCGGCGACACCGTGCGGCTGCCGACGAGTGTGAGCTTCAACTCAGCCGGTCAGCAGTCGTCGGTTGCACCTGAGGAAGTCGGCGTCATCTTGACGGTCACGCCCTCGATCAATCCGGATGGCTTTGTACGCATGAAGATCGTGCCGGAGATCTCGCGCATCTCGAAGGAAACGACGCAGATTTCAGAGAACTTCCAATCGCCGATCATCAATCGGCGGCGTACGACCACAACGGTGACCGTGAAGGACGGGCAGACAGTTGTGATCGGTGGCTTGATTCAAGACCGGTACGAGCGCAGCGAGGAAAAGATTCCGTTCCTCGGAGACATCCCGCTGCTTGGTGCACTGTTCCGCTCGAAGAGCGAAGGCGCGAGTAAGACGGAGCTGCTGATTGTCCTGACGCCGCACGTGCTCACGAATCCGCGCTCGATCGATGCGATGAGCAAGGCGAGTATCGACAAGGCAACGTTGCCGCCGGAGATCATGGAACAACTGCGCCGCGGTGAGCTTGAAGGTGTGCGCGGGACTATCGACAAAGATGGCCGCATGCTCGACCCGATCAAGCCGCCGCCGGAAGGACCGCGCCGTCCGTCGCCCGGCGCGACAAACAAGCCACCGAGCGACGATGGCACGACGAAGGCAGACGCACCATGATGAACAGAGGGGTTAGTCGAATGCGACTCGGTATTGTCTTTGGATGTGCTGTGCTCGCCGCCTGCGAAACGACCGTCACCACGAGCGATGGGCACCCGATGCCGCCGCAACCGCGCGCCGCGCCGGTGACGCCGAACGAACGGCCGATCAATGCGATCGCGCTCGTCTTTGGTCCGAAGCCGCTCGATACGAACGGCAATTCTCGGCCAGACACGATCCAGGTCGAGGCGTATCTCTTCTCGCGTCCGTATCCCTCACCAACGTGGCGCGACGGTGGCTTCGATTTTTCGATCTATCCGACGGGAAAGGCGGGGAGCGCCGAGTCGCCCGCGCCGAATCCGCTTCGCACCTGGTCTGTCTCGGCGGATGAGATGCAGAAGCTGCGCTCGCGTTCGCTCATTGGAGATGGCTACGGGATGTCGCTCTCGCTCCTCGTCGATGGCGGAACCGACGCAATCGGCATGGATTCGGTAGATCTCGTCGCTCGCTTCGTCCCGGTATCAGGCGATCCGGTGCCCGCGAGCGGCGTGCGCGCGGTGTCAATGTCTGCTGCACCAAACGAACGCGCGAGGTAGGGTCCAGGCGAACGTCGTGCTCGATCGACTTCGCGCCACACACTGTTAGCCCGCGCCCCATACCGCCTTCACGGCCGCGAGATAGAGCGGAATACCGACGATGACGTTGAAGGGGAAGGTCACGGCGAGCGCCAGTCCGATGTAAATCGACGGTTCTGCCTTCGGAATGGCAACACGACACGCGGCAGGTACAGCGATGTAGCTGGCGCTGGCGGCGAGCGTGGCCAGCAGTGTCGCGTCCCCGACGCTGAGTCCACCTATTCGTGCGAGGGCGATGGCAATCGCAGCGGCGATAGGCGGCAAGACAAGTCCAAAGATGATGAGAAATGGCCCGCGCTTCAGGAACTCTTTGAGCCGTCGGGCAGCTAACAATCCGAGGTCGAGAAGGAAGAAGACGAGGACGCCGTTGAAGAGATCCTTGCACAGCGGCTTGAACGCTTCGAATCCGCGTTCGCGTGTGATGAGGCCGATCAACAGGCTGCCGAGCAGGAGCAAGACAGGGCCGTTCAAAAACGATTCATGCAGCAGGTGGCCCCAGCCCATGCGTTTCACTGTCGCTCCGTCGGCGGTCGCTTTCTCGGCACGCCGCAAGCAGATCACCGCCACCACGATCGCCGGCGACTCCATGATCGCCATGACAGCGACCATGTGGCCGCCGTAGGGAACGCCAGCAGCGTCGAGCACGTTCGACGCTGTTAGAAATGTCACCGCACTCACCGAACCGTACGTTGCCGCGACAGCCGCTGCGTCGTTCGCGCCAAGGCGCTTCCGGAGCAGCGCGAAAACGACGGTTGGAATGACGAGCGAAAGTCCGACACCAATGGCGATGGCGGTCACCGCATCGGCAGTGAGGCCAGCCTTTGCTATTTTTACCCCCCCAGTAAAGCCGATCGCCCACAAGAGATAGAGCGAGAGGAGCTTCGTGACCGCCCTCGGCACGCGCAGATTTGATCGCACCAGTGTGGCGAACATTCCGAGAACAAAAAAGAGGACGGGTGGTGCGATGCTGGGAAAAGACATCGGGGATGATCGTAACGCACCAGAGCGACCCCGCCCCAGTCAGCTCAGCGCGGTTCGAACTCGTGTGGAGCAGATCGCACTGCGGGTTGATGTGTAGAACTCGCTCTTCCCAATACGCGCCAGTTTCTAAGGATCGTCCGCAATTTTGATCGCACGCGACGACCATTCGGCGCACCCTGCATCTCTTGCAATCGCATTCTGGAAGCCTTTCTCATGAAGACCAACGTTCTTTCGCTCGTCGCCGCCACATGCGGTTTTCTCGCCGTCGCCCCAACCTCGGCTGACACCGTCAACGTCTTGATTAGGGGAACGGTGGAATACAACGAAGTCATTAGTCCGCCGCTCAACGCTGTGCCTGCGGCTTCTACGTCACCTACCGAGGGAGCACGCTGCCGTCGCTGAACATTCTGGATGCGTTCGGGACCTACGAAATTCGAAGGACTTACCGTCTTCTACTGGGCGGTGCAGAGCGGACCCTCTGAGCCGGTCGGCTTGATCTTCGAGTCGATCACGATTTCTCGCTCTGCTGATCTCAACAGCGGCGGAGTAGCCAACGCGTCTGATCGCGCCATTCTGCTCGGTGCCTGGGGGCGTTGTTCAGGTTGCACAACATGTTCTGCTGACCTCAACGACGATTGCGCTGTCAATGCGGCGGACTTGGCGATCTTGCTCGGGGCATGGAGCTAACCGCGTCGGCAGTGCTCGCACACCGTATTGTGGGGTTCGTACGATTCGCTGATCGTGCGAACCCCTCAACTCTTTATCTCCGTCGTTGTCGCGCTGATCACCGCGCCGACTTTCGCTGACCTTCGACTCTCACCCGTGTTCACCGATCACGCTGTTTTGCAGCGCGATGTCGCGGTGCCGATCTGGGGACGTGCAACGGCGAACGTCGATGTCGCGGTGCACTTCGGCGACCGCGCGGCTACGACGAAGTCAGACGCTGACGGTCGCTGGTCACTCGAACTCGCGCCGATGCCAGCGAGCGTCGCACCTCGCGAAGTTGAGATCACAGCGGGAAGCGATCGGCTGACGTTGCACGACGTGCTCGTCGGCGAAGTGTGGCTCTGCGGCGGACAGAGCAACATGGAGTGGCCGATGGCGGCGTGCAACGGCTTCGAAGCAGCAAAGTCGGAAGCTGCGGGCGGCAAACGTCGAACGATTCGCGCGCTCAAGATGCCGCATACGCTCGCGGAGCAACCGCTCGGAACGAACGACGCGAAGTGGAAGGTCACTGACGGCGAGTCGATTGGCTCGATCACAGGCGTTGGCTACCTCTTCGCGCGCGTCATTGCGGATCGTCTCGATGTGCCCGTGGGAGTTCTCGACATCAACTGGGGCGGTACGCCGATCGAGCCGTGGATGAAGGACGGACAGATGCATCGCGGCATGATTGCGCCGGTGGCGCCCTTCGCGATTCGCGGCGCGCTGTGGTACCAAGGCGAGTCGAACGCAGGCGCGGCCGACAAGTACGCAGATCAGCTCGCGCAGCTCGTGAGTGCCTGGCGCGAAGACTTCCGCCGACCCGCGATGCCGTTCGGCATTGTGCAACTTGCAAGCTTCATGAAGGTGTCGGAGGATCCCGTCGAAGGTGGCTGGAGCGGTTTGCGGGAAGCACAGGCCAAGGTCGCGGCGAGTGATCCGCACTGCGGGCTCGCGGTCACGCTCGATGTCGGCGACGCAGAGGACATTCATCCGCGCGACAAACAGACCGTTGCTTCGCGGCTTGCTGAGTGGGCGCTCGTCACGGAATTCCAGCAGACTGCCGGTGAATCGAGCGGTCCCGTCGTCGAGTCGGTTGAACCGGCTGAGATGACGACGGGTGAGAAGGGGATCAGAGTGCGATTCAAGCACGGCGCGGGACTCAAGCCGCGCGCTGGCGACAAGCTCGACGGCTTCGCGCTCGCCGGGGCCGATGGCAAGTTCGTGTGGGCTCGCGCGACCGTCGACGCCCAGTCGAACGATCCACGCGACCCCATGAGTGTCGTTGTCTTCAGCGACACGGTCACCGTGCCGGTGGAAGTCGCGTACGCGTGGCAGAACAATCCGATTCGCGCGAACCTCGTCAACGGCGCTGGTTGGCCAGCGGGTCCGTTCAAGCTGATGGTTGCGACCACGGGCACCAAATGATGCTTCGGAGTGTTCATGAAACCGTGCTGTACGCGACCGACATCGCAGCGACCGAGCGGTTCTTTTGTGATGTGCTCAGACTGCGAGGAATCGGAGCGAGCGACGGCTTGAGCGCCGCGTTTCGAATTCCGGAGGGCGACGCAGTGCTCTTGGTGTTTCATCCCGATCACGCTGCGGCACCGAACCGGAGCGTTCCGAGGCACGGCACGCGAGGAGTCGGTGGGCACGTTGCGTTTCGGGTCGACGCTGGGTCGCTCGATGATTGGCAAACGCGCTTCGCCAACGCGGGTGTCGCGATCGAGATGGACCGGACGTGGGAGCGCGGCGGGCGTTCGTTGTACGTGCGCGATCCGGCGGGGAACTCGATTGAACTGGTTGATGGGGAGATTTGGATGCGGTGAGGCGCTCATGAGCGTCGTGCGACGATCGCGTGCATCGCACCCACCACGTGGCGTCTCCAAGCCGACGAACTCCGCATCGTCCAGAGTGAGATCGTCGTAGGCGCGATCTCATATGTCGGCGTCGCGGCAACCGAGGTCATCGTCGCGTCGTCCGAGGGCTGGACACGACTCACGCTCAAACTCGCCGACTGAGCTACTCCGGCACCACGAGACCGATCGGAGTCGGAAACTTGGCAATTCCTCTAACAATGTGGAGAGGCAGCGCTCGCTACGGGTGAACGCATCGTCGCTTGTGCCCACGGCAAATAGCTTCGATAGCTTCTCTCAACTGTCTCAACTATCTCATCGGTCTCAACTGGGGATCTAGGATTCGAACCTAGACAAAGTGAGTCAGAGTCACTTGTGCTACCGTTACACTAATCCCCAAACGGGTCCCCAATCGGGCCTCAAGCGGGCGGGCTTCAAGCGGGTCCCCAAACTGGTTCGCGAGTTGCTCGACTCGCGCCCGGACCGCAGATCTTACTCATCGGCAAGCCGAGCGATCAACTCCTCGAATCGTCGATGCCCGGACTCGCCTCGCGGCCGGTGTCAGGATCGAGCGTGGTGTCGTTCGACTCTCGTGACACGCGCCTGAGGTAGTCACGCAGGATCTCGGCCGCCGCGAGGGCGTCGCGCAACTCCTTTTTCTGCTGATGCGTGCGACCCGAGCGATTCAACCCTTCTTCAGCGGCAAAGCTTGTGAGTCGCTCGTCTTGGAACTCGATTCGGACCTTGGCACGGGTGCCGAGTTCGGTGCCGAATGCGCGGGCGCTCGTTGCTGCGGGTCCATCGCTGCCGTCCATGTTCAGCGGTAGGCCGACGATCACTGCGTCGGGTCCGATGTCGTCAATTGCCTTCGCGAGTTCGGCAAACAGTCTCGGGCCGGGCGGAACTTGGACCACGTCGTACGGCTGGACGAGCCCCGTGATGTCGTCGCCGGTGGCGAGTCCGGTACGTTTCTGTCCGAGATCCACGGCGAGGTAGCGCATGCACGTCCGCGCTAGCGGTACTTCACCGGTACCTTGTTCGCGACACCCTTGACCTGCTCGGCGACATCGACGCGGCAGACCAGCGTTGCGTCTTTCGTGTGGACGACGATCAGATTTTCGCATCCGACTGTCGCGACGACGTGACTCGGGTCATCGCTCACGACGAGACAATTCTTTGAACCTTGGTTCGTCCACAGCGCGCGCACGCGGTTGCCTTGCGCATCAGGACTGACGGTGGCGGCGTAGGTCGGCCAACTGCCGACGTCCATCCACTGCACGTCCATCGGAACGACGCAAATCGATAGTCGTTCGTCGTGACTCGCCGGTTCCATCAGGCCGTAGTCGACACTGATTTTCACGAATGACGGGTAGATCGCATCGAGCGCCGCTTTTCGTCGCGGTCCGTTCCACTCCTCGGCAATCCGGACGAGACCCTTGGCAGTTTCTGGTTGGTACCAACGGATCGCTTCGAGAATCTTCACGGCACTGAAGACGAACATGCCGCTGTTCCAACTGAAGTGCTTCGTTTCGAGGTACGCCTCGGCAGTTTCGCGATCGGGTTTCTCGACGAAGCGACGCGCGCGATATGCGCGATCGAAGCCGTCGATCGCATCGCCGCGCTCGACGTATCCGTAACCAGTTGCTGCATGCGTCGGCGTGATGCCGAAGGTCACGAGTCGCGCGGGCTCGGCTTCGACGAGCTTGAAGCCGACGTCGAGTCGTCGAGCGAACTCGTCTTGCGGTTGAATCAAATGATCGGCGGTAAGTACCGCGAACACGGCGCTCGGGTCGCGCAGGTGCAGGACCGCCGCAGTGAAGCCAACAGCGTTCAGCGTGTCGCGCGCCGCCGGTTCGCCCAAGATCGTTTCGTCAGCGAACGTCGGCAACGATTCGCGAATGGCAGCGCGGAACGCCTCGTTGGTGCAGATGAACCGTCGATCGGCATCGACGACACCGTTGAGACGGTCCGCGGACAGCGCGAGCAGCGACTTCCCGTCCATGAACGGAATGAGCTGCTTCGGACGAGCTTCGCGGCTCATCGGCCAGAGACGAGTGCCGGACCCGCCGGCCATGATCATCGCGTAACGCATGTGAGAAGTGTCCGTCATCCCATTGCACGAAGCGACAGCGCCGCCGTCACCACCGCGTCGGCGGTGTCGAGTGCAGGGTCTGCAATCATTGCGCGGTCGACGAGGGCTCGCGCGTGCATCCGATTCTCGCCGAGCTGCACTAACACTGTCGTAGCGTCAGACACGATGCGGCTCCTGCCCGCATCGCCTGGCTTCACCTCGACGATCGAACGCGCGCCGAGGAATCGGTTCACTTTGTCTTTCAGTTCCAGCACGATCGTATCGGCGGTCTTCTTCCCGATTTCTGGGAGCGCTCGCAACGTCGCTGCATCGCCGTTCGCTATGGCCTCGGCGACCACTGGTATGGCAAGCTGAAGCGCCCGAAGCGCCTTCTTGTTGCCGATACCCTTGACCGTGGTGAAGAGCTCGAAGAACTCGCGATCTTCCGGCGACGAGAAGCCGATGAGCCGCGGCCAGTACGACGAGCCTTGGCCTTGGCCTTCGAGATAATGCAGCGTGAAGAAGCCCATGCGCTCGCCGACGCTGGCTGCGAGCCGCATCTGATCGCCCGCTGGGACGAGTAACTCGTAGACGATGTCGCCGACGCGCACGTAGGCGCTGCCGTCCTTCACCGATTCGAGTTCACCATCGATCCGTGCAATCACGCGAAGGATGCTACCGAGTTAGAGCGTTGCTCGAATGCGCCGGAACCGTGCCCGGGAGCGCCTCGTCGTTCGCGGGCCAGTGACTGGAGTCGACAATCTTCCCGCGAAGCGTCGCAACGATCGCGGCGGTGTCGCGCACCCCTTTGAAGTCGAAGAGTCCGAGGCAGCGGACGCGGCAGCGGGCTGGCGTGATCAATGCCGCGAGTGCAGAGGACGCGTCGGGCGCGTCTTCAATCAGGCAGAGTAGGACCGGTGCCTTCGATCGCGCGACAAGAAGGCCGACTCCGGCGAGAAACGGACGCACTTCGCCGGGGGGCCGGGCGATCCCGCCTTCCGGAAAGATCCCCAGAATGCCGCCGCCCTGAACGTGGCGAACTGCCTCACGAAAGGTGGCTGCGTCCTGCGGACCGTAGTTGACCGGAAGAATCTCGAGGTGCTCCCAGAGGCCAGCGAACGCCGGAAGCATCTGATCGGTGGACATCATCCAGCGAATTCGACGCCGGAGAGGCATTTGCAGCAAGAAGGGATCGATCCCCGAGGCGTGGTTCGCGACCACAATGAGACCGCGCCCCGGGGGCATTCTCAGGTCATCCGGCACTTCTTCCCAACCGATCCACGTCGGCTTGTGCACCAACGCGAGCCAAACGCGGAACACGACCCACAGGGCACCGTCGATGGCACCTGAGTGCAGCCGCGCCCGCAGCCACGGCAGCACAACCAACGACATCGCCAGCACCACGACCACGTAGGCGGCAGCCACCGTCAAGAGCGTCAGGCCAAGCGTCCGGACCTCCACGCGGGCACGCTCGCACCCACGTCCGCACTTGTCAAACGGGCGGGAGATCTGGTCGGCGATCGCTCGCGGGTTCGGGAGAGCTGTGGACTTCGAGTAACATTCCGAGAATTTGCGCGCGGGCCTCTCACCTCGCATCGGCCGCGCGCTCGGAGCGTCTCATGCCCCGGCGCGACGACATCACCACGATTCTCATCCTCGGTTCAGGCCCGATCGTCATTGGTCAAGGCTGTGAGTTCGACTACTCCGGGACGCAAGCGTGCAAGGCTCTCCGCGAAGAGGGCTACCGCGTCGTTCTCGTGAACTCGAATCCGGCCACGATCATGACCGATCCGGCGTTCAGCGACCGGACGTACATCGAGCCAATTACGGTGGAAGCGGTTCGAAAAGTATTGGCGAAGGAGCGATCGCTCGGCACACCCATCGATGCCATCTTGCCGACGCTCGGCGGGCAGACGGCGCTCAATTGCGCTTGCAAGCTGTGGGACGATGGAACGCTCCAAGAGTTCGGCGTCGAGATGATTGGCGCGGATCGACAGGCCATTCAGCGGGCCGAGGATCGAGAGCAGTTCCGCCAGATCGTTGATCGACTCGGGCTTAAGCAGCCGAAAGCTCGCACCGTTACCAACCTCGAGGACGCCCGCGCGTTCCTGCAAGAGATCGGTCTGCCCGCGATCATTCGCCCCGCGTTCACGCTCGGCGGAACCGGCGGCGGTATTGCTTACAACCTCGAAGAGTTCGATGACATCATCCGCCGCGGCATCTCAGCGTCGATGATCGGCCAAGTGCTCATCGACCAGTCAGCGCTCGGTTGGAAGGAATACGAGCTCGAGGTCGTCCGCGACAAGAACGACAACTGCATCATTGTGTGTGGCATCGAGAATATCGATCCGATGGGCGTACACACCGGTGATTCCATCACCGTCGCGCCAATCATGACGCTGACGGACAAAGAATATCAGCGGATGCGCGATGCTTCGTTCGCGATCATGCGCGCCGTCGGCGTCGAAACCGGCGGTTCGAACGTGCAGTTTGCCGTGAATCCTGCGAACGGCGAGATGGTCGTCGTCGAGATGAACCCGCGCGTTTCGCGCAGCTCGGCGCTCGCAAGTAAGGCAACTGGGTTCCCGATCGCGAAGATCGCTGCGAAACTCGCGATCGGCTACACGCTCGACGAGCTGCGCAACGACATCACCGGCACGACGAGCGCGTGTTTCGAGCCGAGCATTGATTACGTCGTTGTGAAGATGCCGCGCTGGACGTTCGAGAAGTTCCCCGAGGCAGACGAAACACTCACGACCCAAATGAAGTCTGTCGGCGAGGGGATGGCGATTGGCCGAACGTTCAAGGAAGCGTTCCAAAAGGCCATCCGCTCGATGGAAGTGAAGCGATACGGCTTCGGCCTCGACAAGAACGACAAGTGGTTGACGGCGATGCGAGCGACGATCGCGCAGAAGGCGGCGGGGCTTCAAAGCGCCGACCGCTCACCTGTGGTCTGGCCGATTCCCGAAGACAAGGTGTATCGCAAGCTCTCGGTGCCTTCGCAAGGTCGCATCTATTACATCCGCTACGCATTCAAGATGGGTTGGTCGATTGACCGTGTATTCGAGCTCACCAATATTGATCCATGGTTCCTCGATCAACTGAAACAGCTCGTCGAGTTCGAAGACAAACTGTTCGCGTATCAGCGGCTCGACGATGTCCCGCGCGACGTTCTGATTCAGGCGAAGCAGTGGGGGTACTCGGATCCGCAGCTCGCGCACGTCTGGCTCGACGACATTTCGGTCGACTCGATTCTGACCGTGCGAGCGTGGCGGAAGAAGCTTGGCGTCGAGCCGGTGTTCAAGCTGGTTGACACCTGCGCTGCGGAGTTTGAGGCGGTCACGCCGTATTTCTATTCAACCTACGAATCGCCGGTCGTTGACACGATCACTGGCAAAGTGTTCGCCGACGACGAGATCCGCATTTCAAAGCGCGAGAAAATTGTGATCTTGGGCGGCGGGCCGAATCGCATCGGACAAGGTATTGAGTTCGACTATTGCTGCTGCCAAGCAGCGTTCGCCTGCAGTGACATGGGATTCGAGTCAGTGATGATCAACTCGAATCCCGAGACGGTCTCGACCGACTACGACACGAGCGACCTGCTCTTCTTCGAACCGCTCACGCTTGAGGACGTGCTGAACGTCGTCGAGCGATTGAACGGCGGCGGACCCGAGATCGCGGATCGAAACGGCTCAGTCGTCGGATGCATCGTGCAGTTCGGCGGGCAAACCCCGCTCAATCTCGCGCATGGCTTGGTCACTGCGGGCGTGCCGCTCATCGGCACTGGCCTCAACTCAATCGACCTCGCCGAAGATCGCGACCGCTTCAAGGCATTGTTAGACGAGATCGGTCTGCGCCAGCCGCCGAGCGGCATTGCTCGCTCGATCGAAGAAGCCGTCACCGTCGCGGAGTCTGTGGGATATCCCGTCCTCGTACGGCCGAGCTATGTGCTTGGTGGGCGCGGCATGGAAATTTGCAACTCTGCCGACGACATCCGCCGCTACATGACGCACGCGGTCAACGTTTCCGACCTTGCAAGTGCGCCGGTGCTTATCGATCGCTTTCTCAGCGACGCGGTTGAAGTCGATGTCGACGTCGTTGCTGACTTCGCACCCGACGAACAATCGCACGCGCGACAGATTCGCTTGCCGAGCACGAAGCCGCGTTCGATTGTCTGCGGCGTGATGGAGCACATCGAAGAAGCCGGTATTCACTCCGGCGACTCGACGTGCGTTGTTCCGCCGTATTCGTTGCCAAACTCCATCGTCCGCCGCATCTCTGAACAAGCGCGGACACTGGCGGAGCGACTCAAGGTCCGCGGGTTGATGAACGTGCAGATGGCTGTGAAAGACGAGACGGTCTACATCTTGGAAGTGAATCCCCGCGCGTCGCGCACGGCACCATTCGTATCGAAGGCGAAGGGAATTCCGTGGGCGAATATCGCTGCAAAAGTAATGATGGGGGCGTCGCTCGAAGAGCTCAACGTTTTGGAAGTTCCGGGCACCGGCTTTCACGCCGTGAAGGAATCTGTCTTCCCATTTGCGAAGTTCCCCGGTGTGGATGTTGTGCTTGGACCTGAGATGCGTTCGACGGGCGAGGTCATGGGTGCCGATCGCTCGTTGCCGGTTGCGTTCGCGAAGGCACAGATGGCGGCTGGCGTGCCGCTTCCGACATCCGGCAAGGTTTTTCTTTCGGTACGCGAAGGCGACAAGGAAGAAGCAGTGGAAGTCGCGCGGAGTCTGGTTGCGATGGGCTTCACCGTACTCACGACCAGCGGAACACACGGGCTGCTTCGTAACTACTCGGTCGATACGACGCTGCTGCGCAAGCTCTCAGAAGGCGCGCGGCCGAGCATCATCGACCTCATTCGGAACGGCGAGATCTCGCTCATTATCAATACGCCTACGAAAAAGGGCGGACATACGGATGAAGGCAAGATCCGCGCGCAAGCTGTTCGCAGTGGCGTGCCCATGATCACAACGCTCTCCGGCGCGAAAGCCGCTGTGCACGCGATCACAGCGCTCAAGAGTGGGGCGTGGAGCGTGATGGCGATTCAAGATTACTTCCCGCACTTGGCGCGGGGCAAAGCTGAACGCGCGGTCGCGACGGAGACGTTTCGAGTGACGGGTACGCCGGTTGGGGTGTGAGGCTGTCGCAGTGACGAGCGCTGCGGTGAGCCGCGCTGTTGCCCAATTCCCTCGACAACGAGATTGCCGCGAGTAGAGGTCTCGCCGCGGTAAGTCACGTAGAAATTCGGTTTACCAGCCTGTGGCTACAAATAAAAAGTTCGACGATTCTGTGCATTTTCCTTGTCTTCCCGGGGGGGGGTATGTTGGTCGAAAAGGCTCGAACTGATCGAGTCGGAGGGTTTCCACATGCGCTCGCACATTGTGCTCGCCGCTGGCCTCGTTCGCGTCGCCTGCCTCACTTCCCCTATCTTGAAAAGGGTTGGCTACGTGCTGGTCGCAGGATTTGCGTCGGTATGGACTTGCGCCCATTGCGACGCGCAATGCAATGCCCCCTGCGTCAATACATCGCTCACCCGGTACCCGAGTAGCCCCACGGCGCCTTGTAACCTTCCTGGGACCAGCGTGTGCGCGGGGATGCCGACGCCTTGTGGCAACTGCTACGACGCGTGCGTTCAGACGGTCACAATCTGGGGTCTCCCTGCGGTACCTACCGTAGTCTGCCATCAGCCCAATGCGGCTGTAAATTGCGGGACCATTAACAACGCTAACACGACACTTCGATACAACTGCGACACGACCTCGGGTGGGTGCAAGTGCAATCGCGCGGTCTTTGCCGCTGAGGTCCCCTGTCCTCAAGTCCCGGTCGGCACGTTCTACACGCAGTGCGACGCGCTCCAGATAAGGTCAACCGTGAAACGCGTTCTGGCGCTCGCAGTTTGTCGCCAAAGGGGAATCATGTGATGAAGTCAAGATATCAACGCCTCCTACTCGGACTGGTTTGCGTTGCGCTCGGCGATCCATTGCACGCTCACTCTCATGCCTTCGATGGAATCACCGACCGAGCGATGCTCTTGTCGTTGATAGGCCAGGCTCGTACGTCGATTAAGTCGCTCCAGGTGAGCTGCAAGATGGATCGGTTGTACACGGGGTACAGCGGGCAAGCGCCTACGCAAACTTGGAACCTCGGTTGGAATGACGGTGGATTCCGCGTTGAGACGCTCACCTCGGCTGCCGATTCTGGCGCGCCGATTGACGATGCGTGGGTACGGATCTTTGACCGTGCGCGCCTGGCGAGCGTCACGTTTGACGGTCACTTGGGCGCGCAGGTGAGTGCGAATCCACTTTCGCTGGGATTCGGCGGATTGGCACCCGAATATTACGCGTTCATTGGCTACTTCCCGACGAAGTCGCTCACCGGAGACACGCTGCTCGTGAACGATGTCGAGACCATGCTCGCGGACCCAAGGTGCCAGGTACTGGACGCACCCGAGTTGTTGCGAGGTCTTTCCTGCGTCGTCGTTGAACTACTAGGGAGTGCAGCGGATGGCTCGACTTACGTCAAGTGTCGCGGCTTTTACGCGCCCGATCTTGGGTTTGCCCAAGTACGATTTGAGCTTCACTATCCAGACGGCAAGCTACAGAGCAGTTGGGACAGCTTTGGATTCGTTCCGTTTGGCGATGGCTTGACGTCGGCGCCGACGCACGGCGAGATCCAACTGTTGTTTCAGAGTGGAGAGCTAGAGGGGCGGGTCACCTTAGACGTGCTGATCGGCCAAGAGGGGGCAC